>JACPSQ010000089.1 GCA_016193195.1 Candidatus Omnitrophota bacterium | reverse complement strand
GCTTCCGAAGCGGATGCGCCTCAAGCTCGTGGAACCCCTGCGGGATCTCTTCAAGGACGAGGTGCGCGAGCTGGGCAAGCTTCTCGGCCTGCCTGATGAGATCCTCTGGCGGCACCCCTTCCCCGGGCCGGGCCTGGCCGTGCGCATCCTGGGGGAAGTGACCAAGGAGCGGCTCCGGATGGTCCGGGAAGCGGATGAGCGGATCGCCAAGGAAATCCGCCGCGCCGGGCTCTACCGGAACCTGTGGCAGGCCTTCGCGGTGCTCCTGCCCGTGAAGACGGTCGGGGTGATGGGAGATGAGCGCACCTATGAGCACGTGATCGCCCTGCGCGCGGTGACGAGCGTGGACGCCATGACGGCAGATTGGGCCAAGCTGCCGGCTGACGTGCTCGGGCGCATCTCGAATCGGATCATCAACGAGGTCAAAGGGGTCAACCGCGTGGTCTACGACATCTCGTCCAAGCCTCCGGCGACCATCGAGTGGGAGTAGCGTTCAGAGTTCATTGAACCATGAACCATGAACCATGAACAACGCTGTTCCCACCTCCACGATCCTTGCGGTCCTGAGCATCGCTGGTTTCGCGTTTGGAGCCGAGAGCGCCGGCCAGGGGAAGTCCTCATTACAGTTGTTGAAGGGGAGGCCCTCAATGGGCAGCTCACACGTGAGCGCCGAGCTGGTCACTGAACATGCATCGGTGCAACCAGGCGGGAGGACGCGCGTCGGGGTACACTTCAAGATCGAGGAGGGCTGGCATATCTACGCTCAGAAGCCAGGAGACGCCGGCCTGCCCACAATCGTCTCATGGTCGGCACCGGAAGGCGCTACGGTAGAACCGCTCCCGTGGCCAAAGCCCAGGCAGTTCCTCGATCCGGGAGATATCCGCACGTTTGGCTACACTGGAACGGTGCTGCTCTCCAGTCAACTGGCGTGGGCTTCAGGGAATGCCGCGGTGGCTTCGATTCCGATCCAGGCGCGCGTGGAGTGGCTGGCCTGTTACGATGTCTGCATCCCGGGCTCCGCTGACGTGAGCCTGACTCTCCCCGTGAGCCCGGACGCCCCAACCCTTTCTCCGAACGCCAAGTTGTTCGGCCTGGCCGAACGATGAACAGAAATCCCCCTTGACATACTAGGGGGGAGTATGTATACTCTAGGGTAGTATACGGCCATGGCACGCTATCCGGCACACACACAGATCCTGCCGCGCCTTCGGCGCATCGAGGGCCAGGTCCGAGGGATCGCGCGGATGGTCGAAGGACGGCGCTACTGCATCGACATCGTGCAGCAGCTTACGGCGGCCCGGCGGGCGCTGGATCAGGTCTCGCTCAAAGTCATGAGCCACCACATCAACACCTGCGTCAGCGAGGCGATTCGAAAGCGTGAAGGGGCAGGGAAGGTCAACGAGCTGATGCAGACCATCACCCGGTTCGTCAAATGAGACAACTCCTCAAGTGCTCGCTCGCTCTCGCACTCACTGCGACCGTGTGGACGCCGGGGTACGCGGCACGCTGCTTCCCGCACGATTCGAGCAAGACCGCCACACGCTCTCATTGTTGCTGTGACGACCCGTCCTCCGCGGCGGCATCCTGCCACGCCACGTCCTGCAGAAGGGAAGCGTCGTCTGCCGCGGTGACCGCGGAAGTCCCACGACCCTCGCCAACGACAAGTGCCCATCCCATCCTGGCCGCCTTCGTCCCAATCCCTTTCGCGCCGCGTCTCAATCTCCTCCACAGTGAGACCGGCTCGCGGTCCTCGCCAGCCCCGCCTGCCAAGCGTTACCTCCTCGCCTGTACCTTCCGCCTCTAATTCGCTACACTATCGCTGTTTCAGCTCGCGCGGGCATTGTCGCACCACATCTTGAAGAACGGCGCGAGCTACGGGAGAGGGAGGTCATGCTCATGTGGGTACACTCGATGCATCATTGTTTACGAGGCTCGTTCGATCGAAGACGAGCGGCTGGCGCTTCCCTGTCTGTCTGCCTTGTGGCCCTCGTATCGCTCGGCATCTCCATCACTGGCAGCACAGAAGAAACGGCGCTCTCCTCAGACGACAGCCCGGTTTCCCTGGACGCATTGCTCGTGGAGGCACGAGGACGCAACCCGGCCCTTCGGGCCGCCCGGGAGCAGTGGCGGGCCGCCAAGCTCCGCGTCCCGCAGGCCTCGGCCCTCCCGGATCCCATGGTCGGCTACATGGTCATGGGCACGATGCTCGAGACAAGCCTCGGTCCGCAGAAGAACATCTTCGAAGCGGAGCAGATGGTGCCGTTTCCCGGCAAGCTCTGGGAGAAGCATCGGATCGCCGGCGCGGAGGCGCAGGCTTCACAAGCCAAGCTGCAGATGACCGAGCGCGACGTCATCCTGAAGGTCTCCGAGACGTACTATGACCTCTATGCCACCGATGCGGTCACCGGGGCCGTCGAAGAGATCGAGGAGGCCTTGAAGAAATTCGAGGGCATCGCGCAGGCCCGGTACGCCGCCCAAGGCGGTTCACAGCGCGATGTCGCCAAAGCTCAGGTGGAAGTCTCCGATGTGCTCCAGCGGCTGTTGATGCTGCGCCAGCAGCGAGAGACGGTGGCCGCAATGCTCAACGCGCTGCTCGACCGTGATCCGCATACGCCCGTGGGACGGGCTGAGCAACCTGAGCTGCCGACGTTGTCCCAGACGCTTGAGGAGCTCTTGGCGATGGCCGAGAAGAAACGTCCGGAGCTCGGGGAGGCCTCGGCGATGGTCAAGCGGGAGCAGCACGCCAACACCCTGGCGAAGCTGGAGTATCTGCCGGATGTCTCGGTCGGTTTCCAATACAACCGAATCGGCGCTGGGACGACGACCATGGCCAACGACGGACGCGACGCCTGGATGGTGCCGCTGAAGATCAACGTGCCGCTGTGGCAGAACCGCCTCATCCCCAGCGTGCTGGAAGCCAAGCGCAACCTGAGAGCCAGCCAAGCCAAGCTCGCGCAGGCTGAGAACCTCACCGAGTACGAGGTCAAGGACGCCTACTACCGCTTCACCGCCGCCAAGCAGGTCGTGGAAGTCTATCAGAACGCCCTCATTCCAGAAGCGGAGCTCGCCTTTCAGTCTGATCAGGCGGGCTACGAAGCCGGCCGTGTCGACGTGCTGAACCTGATTGACAGCGAACGGGTCTATCTGAATGCCCAGGTCGCGTACTACCAGGCCCTGGCCGAGGCGCTCAAGAGCTTTGCGGCGCTTGAGCGAGCGGTGGGAACAAGCTTAGTGACGAGTGATCAGTGACGAGTGATCAGTGGAGGGATCAGATGAAACGACCGACCAAACTTGTCATCGGTGTCCTTGCAGCCTTTTTGATGGGCGGTGTGGTTTTACTGGTCACTGGCCACTGGCCACTCACCACTCATCGGGCGTCTTCGCGAGCGGTGTACTACTGCCCGATGCACCCCACGTACACCAGCGACCGACCCGGCGATTGCCCAATCTGCAACATGAAGCTAGTGAAAAAGGAACCGGCCAACCGGCCAACAGGTCAACGGGCAAACCTGAGGGACATCTGCTACCTGCACAACTGCCCGATGGTGCATGAGGGGAAACCGTGTCCGATGCTGGTCGTCTCAAAAGCCGGGGAACGTGTCACCTGCCCGATCTGCGGGACCCATGTTGCGGAGACGGCCGAAGGACAGCAGCAGAAGAAGATCCTCTACTGGACCGACCCGATGATTCCCGGCTACAAATCGGACAAGCCCGGCAAGTCGCCCATGGGGATGGATCTGATTCCGGTCTACGAGGAACACGGCGCCCCAAGTGCCTCGGCAACGGCGGCACCTGAAGGCTATGCCCCGATCCTGGTCACGCCGCAGAAGCGGCAGTTCATCGGCGTCACGACAGCACCCGCCCAGCGGCGGACGATCAACAAGATCATCCGAACCGTCGGCCAGATCGCCAACGACCCGGAACTCTACCAAGCGGAGCAGGAATACCTCCAAGCCTTGAGGGCCCTTGAGCAGGCCAAGACCGGCACCATGCCGGAGGTGACCGAACGCGCCCAGCGGCTGGTTGATTCCAGCCGCCTTCGGCTGCGTCGCTTGGGCCTGAGCCATGAATTGATCGAGGAGATGGCGAGCTGGACCGGACCTGACCAGAGCCTCCTGTTGGCCGACCCGAGCGGCCGGGTCTGGCTCTATGCGCCCATCTATGAATTCGAGCTGCCGCTGGTCAAGGTCGGCCAGACCGTCACGGCGG
>JACPSQ010000074.1 GCA_016193195.1 Candidatus Omnitrophota bacterium | reverse complement strand
CTGCAATGCGTGGTTTTGGGGGAAAGATATGCCAAGAACGGGAAGCAGAAGGAAGAAAGCGGAGATAACGGTAGAAGCGTATTCGCACAAGGGCAAGAAGAGAAAGAACAATCCGCCGGTTGGCCTTGTCTCAAGCGCCACCGACAAGCTGAACGGCCGTACCAAATACCAGCACGATCCGCACGTTGACCCCACTTTAAGCTGGAAGAAAGACCGGTGCCGTCCTAAATAGTCCCGCCTAGCTGATCCGGGCATCCCTCGGCAATGACCCTCTTTTCGCGTTACATCGGCATTGATTACTCGGGGGCGAAAACGCCGACGGCGAGTCTGAAGGGGTTGCGCGCCTATGTCGCCAGCGGGTCGGAGGTACCCCTGGAGGTGCCACCGCCGCCAAGCCCTAGACGGTACTGGACTCGTCGGGGACTGGCGGAATGGTTGGCCACGACGTTCCGCGCTGAGCCGCCCACGCTGGTGGGCATCGACCCCTCGACTCGGGCCCCGGCCTTGGCCGGGGACCCTTCGCTCGGGATGTCGCCTCCACCGAGACGAGGGGTCGTCCCGAGCGAGCGAAGCGAGTCGAAGGACGATGGCAGTGGAGCCCCGGGCTTGCATGGGGCTCCACCACGCGTTTTCGTTTATTGACCACGCGTTTTCGTTTCCACGAGCCTATTTCCAGCAGCACGGCCTTGCGGGCGGCTGGGAAGGATTCTTGGATGACTTCTGCGCACATTGGCCGACTGATGAGGACCACGTCTACGTTGAGTTTGTGAGAGATGGGGTCTGCGGCAACGGCGCAGCTCGGCAGGGCAATCCCCGCTGGCGGCGGCTCACCGAACAGCGATCCGGCGCGTCCAAGTCAGTGTTTCACTTTGGCGTGCCGGGATCCGTGGCCAAGTCCAGCCATGCAGGTATTCCATGGCTTCGGTTTTTGCGGCGGACTCTCGGTCCGACGGTCCACTTCTGGCCCTTCGATGGGTGGGCGCCGAAGTCCGGCGTCCATGTGATCGCGGAAGTCTATCCCTCCCTCTGGCGCAGCCGCTATCCGGCCGCCGGACGGACCCCGGATCAGCAAGATGCCTACACCGTCAGCCGCTGGCTGCAGGAAACCGACCTGGCGGGCAACCTGGCGCAGCTGTTTCAGCCATCGCTGACAGCGGACGAACGGGCCGTCGCAGACCTCGAAGGCTGGATTCTTGGAGTGAGATAGGGCAGGAAAGTCGCCTCTTGACGGTATAACTCAGAGGTTATATACTTGATTATGGCTCGCAAGGCCGTGGTCTACTATCCCGATACACGAGGCAACACACCGGCTTTGGCGTTTCTCTTGGGACTGCCGCAAGATGACCAACAGAAAGCGTTCGCCTACATCAGCTATCTGGAGGAGCATGGGGAAAGCTTGCGGCGGCCGATTACCGAGTATTTGGGCGACAAGCTGTATGAGCTGCGCCCCAAGCAGGTGCGCATTCTGTATGCCTTCGTTGGTAAGGGGTTTGCGGTGATTCTCCATGCGTTCCGGAAGAAGACCGGGCCGGTGCCGCCCGCAGAGCAGCGACTGGCGCAGTCCCGGCTCGCAGACTTCGTGCGGCGCTACGAGCAAGGGTTGATTACGGTGAGGAGGTGAGTCGGATGAAGCCAATTCGTGCTGTCAGTCATCGGCAGGTCATGGGCCGCCTGCTCAAAGATCAGCGATTCCGGCGCGGCTATGAGGAGGAGTTCGAAAAGCTGCGGATTGTGGATGCGATTATCAATCTGCGGCAACGGCAGGGCATGACGCAGAAGACGCTCGCCCGCCGCCTAAAGGTCAGCCAGCCTTTCATTGCAAAGCTAGAGAAGGCCGAAACCCATAACTTTACGCTCGACACCCTCATCAAGGTCGTCACTGCGCTCAACGGGGAACTGGTGATTCACATTAAACCCCGCAAGGCACGCTTGGCAATCGGGCATGGCTAAGCGGATGAGGACGGGGTACGTCTTTTTCAAGATGAAAGGCCGACGCAATCCCTACGCGCGACGGCTCAAGGGGTCGCTTTCTGCTGAAGAGGCTCGAGAGCTCATTCAAGAACGGGTCTGGAAGCATTTTGCGGAATGGATGGACGGACGGAACGGCCCGGTCATTACGGATAAGCAGGGCCGGGCGGTAGCTGGTATTTTCCGGCATGATGTCGAGCGATATCTTGACTCGCTCTTACACGGTAAGCCGACGTATTTTGATTGAGAGAGTTCGCTGGACTGACAAGCTTTCGGCGGCGGGGACGGATCGGGAACCAGTTGTCGATCAAGAGGATGTAGGGAGGAGCGTCGCTAGCCTCCTCCAAATCCGGGTCCCAGGGAAGCGAACTCTGTTGGCGCTCCAGTCTGGAGTTGGACCCTTCTTTCACTCGGCGGCGAACCGGTGGCGTCGTGCACCATCATCACCACAACACCCAATGAACTGCTCGCCCCAATCCACGACCGGATGCCCGTGATTCTTCCCCGTGAGAGCGAGACGACTTGGCTCAGCGATGGGCTCGGTCCCGAGCAAGCGCGCGCCCTCTTGAAGCCGTATGCAGCGACACGGATGAAAGCCTCACCCATCTCGGCGTTGGTGAATTCGCCAAGCAATGACACGCCCAAAGTACTCATGCCGTGAAAAGAACAACACTGCGCGGGAGAATGCTGTGAGAAATTCGAAAATTGCGCGTCGTGGGGCGCAAATGACATCGGCGACTCGACATCGGCGACTCCTGTTACCGCCCAATGATAATGTCCTCTTTTAGCCCGATAGAAGTGTCCTCTACTATCACGATGCTACCAGGAGGTCGTGATGAAGGAGGTCTTCGTGATGACGGGCGAGGAGAGCAAGCGGCTGTACGTGATCCAGCAGGTGATCGACCGGAAGGTCCGGCAAGGGCAAGCCGCCGAGCTGCTTGGCCGGTCGGTGCGCCAGATCCGGCGCCTCGTGCGGCGGATTCGGCAGGACGGCCCGCGGGGCGTTGGACACCGGCTCCGGGGTCGGCGGTCGAATCGTCGACACGCCGACGCATTCCAGCAGCGCGTGGTGGCCCTCTACCGGGCCCACTACGCCGACTTCGGGCCGACGCTGGCGCGGGAGAAGCTCGCCGAGCGGCATCGCCTCCGGCTGGGGCGGGAGACGCTGCGGCGGTGGCTGGGGGCCGCCGGCCTCTGGCGGGGCCAGCAGCAGACGCCGCGGCATCATCAGTGGCGCGAGCGCAAGGCGTGCTGTGGCGAGATGATCCAAGTCGACGGGTCGCATCATGATTGGCTGGAAGGCCGTGGGCCCCGCCTGGTGTTGATGGGCTACATCGACGACGCCACCAATCGCGTCTTCGCGCGCTTCTACGACTACGAAGGCACGCTGCCGGCCCTGGACAGCTTCGCGCGGTATGCCCGGCGCTATGGGCTGCCCCAGAGCGTCTACGTCGACCGGCACACGACGTACCGCGCGCTGGGCAAGCGGACTATTCAGGACGAGCTGGCTGGACGGGCAGGGCCCCAGAGCCAGTTCGAGCGCGCCCTCAGCGAGCTGGGGGTCCAGGTCATCCCCGCCTATTCGCCCCAAGCGAAGGGGCGGATTGAACGGCTCTTTGGGACCTTCCAGGATCGCCTCGTGAAGGAGCTGCGGTTGGCTGGCGTGGCAACCCGCGACGCGGCCAATCGCTTCTTGGAGGCGTACCTGCCACGCCACAATCGGCAGTTTGGCCGAGTGGCTCGCAGCCCTATCGATCTCCATCGGCCCTGTCCACCCGCCCATCAGTTGCCCATCGCCCCACGACGATCGACGCCGAGGTCCGCCTCGACGGCAAGCTCTATCTGCTAGCCGGAGATCACGCGCTCCGCTACCGCCAGCTCCCGGCACGTCCCGTGGTTGCGCCTCCGCCGGCTCGGCCGCCCTCTCGCCGGCGGGCGCGGATCATCCCGGCTGCGGATCATCCCTGGCGACAGTTCGAGCGCGTCCAACGACTCAAGGCCCTAAAAAACAGGACATTTCTACTGGGCAGAAAAGAGGACATTTCTATTGGGCGTTGACACGACATCGGCGACTCCTTGAAGACCCCGTGTGTGTATGGTAGACTTTCCTACAAAATGAGACGCGCAGTTCAACGTCGCACATTATTCGCAGTCCTGGCATTGGTGTTGGTGGGTGGCCTAGTTGGCAGCGCCCTAGAGACTTGCCCGAATTCTCAACAGGAAACTCCCCTCTGTCAAATCTGCTGCTCGAACCGCCATGCCGCCAATCCCAATGAGGCAAAGGCGGTGTCAAAGATTCCGATCGTCGTGACTCGTTGGAAGCTTGAGCCGTCCTCCTTGGTGAGCCAACTGGTGATTCGACTCCTCGTTCCTCCTCCGAAGTTCCTCGCGTAAGTTCCCTCTGAAGTTCCATTACATTTGTTTGGTGTCTTGTCGCTTTTCCTTATGCCGTGGTCTGTCTTCACAAGGAAAGTGGGTGCTATGGGCCAAATCGTTGTCACCATCTTGGGTGTGCTGCTGTTCATGCCCCTCGCTTTTGGCCAGGAGCCGGAGCGCGTGTCGCTTGAGGAGGCGCTGCAGATCGCCTGGCAGCGCAATCCGCGCCTGCTGCAGGCCCGCCAGGAGGTGGAGGCGGCGCGGGGCCGCTGGGTTCAGGATCGCGCGCTGCCGAATCCCGAATTCGAGATCGAGACGACCGAGCTGTCCAAGGGTGTCCACGGCGGCTCCACCGTCGGCGAGGACTCGATTGCGCTCAGCCAAGAGGTTGATGTGCTGGGCAAGTTCTGGCTGCGCGGCAAGGCCGGCAAAGCCGACTATCAGGCGACCCAACATCTGCTCCAGCGCGTCTGGAGCGAGGTTGCCTTCGAGGTGACGCAGGCCTACAACAATCTGCTCCTGTCCACCCAGCGCGTCGGCGTGGCGCGTGAGGTGTTGACGTTGACCCGTGGCCTGCTCGACCAGGTGCAGCTCCGCTACAACGCCGGCGAGGTGCTCCGCAACGAGCTGCTGCGGGCCCAGATCGAGGCGGCCAAGGCTGAGAATGCGGTGCTGGAGGCAGAAAAACACGTGACCCTCGATACTGCCGCCCTCAACATCCCCCTAGCCCGTGACGCGCAGCATCCTGTGACCCTCGAGGATCAGTTTACGTATGAACCACGAGACATCGATCCGGACCAGCTGCTCGCCCAAGCCCTCCAACAGCGACCCGATTTGAAGGCACGCGAGGCGGCTATCCGGGCCCAGCGCAACCGCTGGCGGCTGGCGATCAGCGACATCCTCGACAACCCCACCGTCAGCGCGATCGGCACGCGGGAAACCGGCGCGGAACAGCAGGAGCACGTCTTCGGCTTGGCCATCCGCTGGCCGATTCCGTTCTGGAACCAGAACCGGGGCGCGATCCGCGAAGCGAAGGCCGAGCTCACCAAACGTGAGGTGGAGTACGAGGCCTTCAAGCGCGAGGTGGGGCGTGACGTCGTGAGCGCCATCGCCGAGGCCAAGCTCGCCCAGCGCCAGGTGACGACCTGGAAAACCGGCGTGGAGCAGGCCAATGACCTGGCGCGGCTGGCCAGCCAGCAGTACCGTGAAGGCGACATCAACTTCATCACCTATCTGGAGCATCTGGCGACGGTCCGGGAAACGAAGGTCGCCTACGTGGACGCGCTGGCCACCTACCGCACCCAACTGGCCCGGCTGAATCAGGCGGTCGCCAGCACGCTGATGCCCGAGCGCAAGGAGGATGTTCGATGATCCGCATACCATCCGGGTCGATCACGGCCCTGCTGTCGTTGTCGCTGGCTCTTGGCATGGTGGGCTGCGGCCGGGCGGCGCCGAGCGGCGAATCCTCACCCCATACCGATGAGGACCACCACGAAGGCGCGCAACACGGTGAGGACCATGAAGCAGAGGGGCGCGGAGGCGCGATCCACTTGGCCCACGCCACGCAGCAAGCCCTCGGGATCACCATCGCGCCTGCCGAAGTCGCCCCGCTGGAACAAACGCTCGAGGTCACGGGACAGATCGCCCAGGATACCGACCGGCTCGCGCATGTCAACGCCCCAGAAGCTGGGACGCTGAAGGAGCTCTTGGTGACGATCGGTCAGCAGGTGGAGGCGCAGACCCCGGTGGCGGTCGTGCTGTCCAACCCGGCCGGTGCTTCCGTCCACGTGATGGCGCCCCGTAGCGGTCTTGTGTTGGGGCTTCATACCAACGTCGGCGCGTCGGTAGATCCGCTGACCTCGCTCATGACGATTGCGGACTTGAGCCAGGTGTGGGCGACCTTTGACGTGTACGAGCAGGACGTGGCGTTGGTCCAGGTGGGCCAACGCCTGGAGGTCCGGTCGGTGGCCTACCCGGAGCGCATGTTCCCCGGCAAGATCGTCTTCGTGTCCCCGCAGGTGGATCAACATACCCGCACGATCAAAGTCCGCGCCCAGATTGAGAACCCGGACTATGCCCTGAAGCTTGGCATGTTCGTGACCGGAACCCTGTATATCCCGACAGCTGCGGAGGCCCTGATCGTACCGCATGCGGCCATCCAGCGTTTGGGGGATGAGCGGGTGATCTTTGTCCAGACGGGTCCGGAAACGTTTGAAGCACGTGATGTGCACATCGGTAATGAGACGGGACGGCAGGTGGAGATCCGTGCGGGTCTCAACGCCGGAGAGCAAGTGGTCGCAGCCGGCAGCTTCCATCTGAAGGCGGAGCTGCTGAAGGGCACGCTGGAAGAAGGACACGCGCATTGATGGGCGACCGGCTGATTGAGTTTTCGCTCAAGAACCGCTTCCTGGTGCTGTTGGCGACGGCCTTGGTGGCCGGAGGCGGCATCCTTGCCATGCGGCGGCTGCCCATCGATGCAGTTCCCGACATCACTAACGTCCAGGTTCAGGTCCTCACCAATGCGCCGGCGCTCGGACCGGTGGAGGTGGAGCAGTTCCTGACGTTCCCCATCGAAACCGCGATGAGCGGCCTGCCGGGCATCGAAGAAATCCGCTCCGTATCACGCTTTGGCGTCTCCGTCGTGACCATCGTTTTTCGGGATGGCACCGACATCTACCACGCCCGCCAACTGATCAACGAACGCCTCCAGGTGGCCCGCGAGGAGATCCCGCAAGGCTTCGGCGATCCGGAGATGGGGCCCATTTCCAGCGGGCTGGGGGAGATTTACCAGTTCGAGGTGCGGGGGGAGGGCTACTCGCCCATGGAGCTGCGCACGATTCTCGACTGGTTCATCGCTTTTCAGTTGAAGACGGTCCCCGGCGTGGTGGAGATCAATACGTTCGGCGGCGAGCTCAAGACCTACGAAGTGCAACTCGACCCCAGGCAACTGATTCAGCACGAAATCCCCCTGAACCGGGTGTTCG
Source organism: Candidatus Omnitrophota bacterium (assembly GCA_016193195.1). Classification (GTDB taxonomy): domain Bacteria; phylum Omnitrophota; class Gorgyraeia; order Aquiviventales; family Aquiviventaceae; genus JACPSQ01. The sequence goes on along the minus strand of JACPSQ010000074.1, from coordinate 3,317 downwards.
AAGCGCTGGAAGCCAACAATGCCAACGCCGGCGGGGCCTACATCGAGCATAACCAGGAACAGTACATCATCCGGGGCGTCGGTCTCATCCAAACCCTGGAGGATGTCGGCAACATCGTCGTGGAGGTCCGCGAAGGCGGGCATCCCCTCTATATCCGGGATCTCGGGAGGGTGGCGTTCGCCCCGATGGTTCGCCAGGGCGCGGTCACCCGTGACGGCCGTGGCGAGGCGGTGACCGGCATCGTCATGATGCTGCTGGGAGAGAACTCTCGCGTCGTCGTCGATCGCGTCAAGGCCAAGATCGAGCAAATCAAGCCGACCCTGCCGAAGGGTGTGACGATCAACACCTTCTACGACCGGACCGAGCTCGTCCGTACGACCATCCATACCGTCATCAAGAACCTCGCCGAGGGTGGAGCGTTGGTGATGATCGTCCTGCTGGTGCTCCTGGGGAATCTCAGGGCCGGACTGATCGTGGCGGCTGCGATCCCCATCTCCATGTTGATCGCGTTCATCGGCATGATGCGGGCCGGCTTGGCCGGGAACCTCATGAGTCTTGGCGCGATCGACTTTGGGCTGATCGTGGATGGTTCGGTCGTCGTGATGGAGAATGTCATGCGCCATCTCGCACACCATGCCCACAACGCGAAGGATCGTCTGGCGGTCATTCGAGATGCGGCCAAGGAAGTGGCCAGGCCAGTGATGTTTGGCATCGGCATCATCATGCTCGTCTACCTGCCAATTCTCACCCTCCAGGGTATCGAGGGGCGCATGTTTCGCCCTATGGCGCTGACCGTGCTGTTTGCCATCGGAGGCTCCCTGGTCCTGGCCTTGACCCTGATGCCGGTGCTCGCCTCATTCGTCTTCAAAGGGGAGGTGACCGAGCGAGAGACATGGCTCCTGCGCTGGATTCGTCCCCGGTACGCCAAGGCGCTGAGCTGGGTGATCGATCGGCCCAAGCGCGTGGCCGTGGGAGCCCTCGGCGCGTTTCTCGTGAGTCTGATCGCCGTGCCGTTTCTCGGCTCCGAGTTCATCCCGACGTTGGATGAAGGCAGCATCGTGATTCAACCCTTGCAACCACCAAGCGTTTCCCTGAACACGGCGATCCAAAATAGCACGCTCATCGAGCGCACCTTGAAGAGATTTCCCGAAGTCGAGACCGTCATCTCTCGGAGGGGGAGGCCGGAAATTGCAACTGATCTCATGGGCATTGAAACAGGCGATCTCTTTGTCATGCTTAAACCCAAACGCTTCTGGAAGACAGCCCATACAAAAGATGAGCTGATTGTGGCCATCGACCATGCCCTTAATGAGCAGGTTCCAGGGACACGGTTCAGTTACACCCAACCCATTGAGATGCGCATGAGCGAGCTCATCGCCGGGGTACGGTCGGACATCGGGATCAAAGTCTACGGAGAGGACCTGCAGACCTTGAAACAGGTGGCGGGCCAAATTGTGTCGGCCGTTTCCACAGTCCGGGGTGCGCAGGATGTGAAGGCGGAACAGATCACGGGCTTGCCGGTGATGCAGATTCTGGTCGATCGGCCGGCGATGGCCCGCTATCAGATCAACGCAGCCGATGTGCTGGCGACCGTGGAAGCCTTGGGTGGCAAGGTCGTCGGCGAAATCTTTGAAGGCCAGAAGCGGTTTGCGCTGCAGGTTCGTTTCATTGAAGAGGCGCGGAACCAACTGGATGAACTCAAGCGGCTGCCGGTGGCCGACCCGGAGGGCCGGCTCATTCCACTCGGGCAACTGGCGAAGATTCAAATCGAGGAAGGTCCCGCCCAGATCAGCCGCGAGGCGATCCAGCGGCGCATCACGGTCGAGTGCAACGTGCGCGGGCGGGACCTGGGCGGCTTCGTGCAGGAGGCGCAACGCGCCGTCGCCACGCTGGCACTCCCCTCCGGCTATGTGGTGGAGTGGGGCGGCCAGTTTGAGAACCTGCAGCGGGCCTCAGCCCGGCTGGCCATCGTGGTCCCGCTGGCGCTGTGTCTCATCTTTGTGGTGCTGTATATGAATTTCGGTTCGATGCGGCCGGCTCTGTTGATTTTCGCGAACGTGCCCATTGCGGCGACCGGTGGTATCCTGTTCCTGTTCCTGCGGGGATTGCCGTTCAGTATCTCAGCCGGGGTGGGATTCATCGCGCTCTTTGGGGTGGCGGTCCTGAACGGGTTGGTGCTCGTGACCTACATCACGCAGCTTCGGCGGGAAGGCAAGCCGGTTCGGGAAGCCGTCTATGAAGGGGCGATGACCCGATTGCGGCCGGTGCTTATGACCGCACTCGTGGCGAGCCTGGGCTTTGTGCCGATGGCGCTGGCGCACAGCACGGGTGCGGAGGTCCAGCGCCCGCTGGCCACGGTCGTCATCGGAGGCCTGGTCACCTCGACGTTGCTGACGCTGGTCGTGTTGCCGGCCATCTATCGCTGGTTCGAGAAGGAGGAGGTGGAGTTCTGATGACGCAACGTATCGCGGTGTCGCTGGCCCTCTTTGTCCTGGCGGGGTTGTGCGAAATCGGCGGTGGCTATCTGATGTGGCAGTGGCTACGGGAGCACCGCCCGCTGGTGCTGGGGCTTGTGGGGGCTGCCGTGCTGGTGCTCTATGGCGTGATTCCCACCTTCCAGGCGGCCCATTTTGGGCGGGTGTACGCCGCGTACGGGGGCATCTTTGTCATTCTCTCAACGTTGTGGGGCTGGTGGGTCGACCGGCGCATGCCCGATCTGTGGGATTGGGTCGGTGCGGGCCTCTGCGTGGCGGGAGTGGCCTGCATCATGTGGATGCCACGAGGAGGGCACGCCGGATGAAAGGGATCAAAGCCTACATCCAGCCGTTCATGTTGCAGAAGGTGACCGATGCGCTTCGCAAGATCCATGTGCATGGCATGAGCGTGTCGGAACTCAAGGGATTTGGGCGAGAGAAGGACGAGAGCTACCCGCACCATGCGGGTGATGCGGTCGTGGAGTTCACCCCCAAGATGAAGCTCGAGATCGTCTGTCCTGATGAGGCCTGTGATATCATCGTGAAGACTATCCAAGAGACCGCGCATACCGGTCGGCGCGGCGATGGGAAAATCTTCATCTCGAAAATCGGAGAAGCCATCAGCATTCGCACGGGTGATCGAGGAGACAAGGCAATTTGAAACAGACGCAGTCCGGTCAGCCTGAGCGGTTCGTCCAGCACGCCTTGTGGCTCGAGTACGCCACAGTGGGCTGGAACGTCATTGAGGCGTTCGTGGCGATCGGCGCCGGCTGGATAGCCGGCAGCATTGCGCTCGTTGGCTTTGGGTTCGATAGCATCATTGAAGTGATCGCCGCCAGCGTC
>JACPSQ010000062.1 GCA_016193195.1 Candidatus Omnitrophota bacterium | reverse complement strand
TCCGGGCGGTCGGGCGCGCCGCCTTCCTCATCGTCCACGAGGTCCGCGCGCAGTTCAAGGACAAGGCGATCTGGGAGGGGACGAAGACGCCGGACTACGCCCGCGTGGTCTCGATCTGCACGACGGAGGCGCAGCGCGAGCTCATTGGACCCGGCCTGCTGGCCGTGCTGACCCCGCTCATCGTCGGCATCCTGCTGCACAAAGAGGCGCTGGGCGGATTCCTCGCCGGGATCATCCTCTCGGGCCAGCTCCTCGCGGTCTTCATGGCGAACGCGGGCGGGGCGTGGGACAACGCGAAGAAGTTCATTGAGGACGGCCACTACGGCGGCAAGGGCTCCGACGCCCACAAGGCCTCCATCACGGGCGACACGGTGGGCGATCCCTTGAAGGACACCGCCGGACCGGCGCTGAACCCGCCCATCAAGGTGATGAACCTCGTCTCGTTGCTCATCCTGCCCTTCGTGGTCAGCCATCAGCAGAGCCCCAACCCCCTCCTGTGGCTGCTCGCCATGGTCGGCCTCGTCGTTCTGGGAGTGGTGATCTACCGGAGCAAGCAGGAATCGCCGGAGGTCGTGCGGTGGCAAGCGGCCATCGACACAGCATCGTGAGTCACCATGCACACCGTACTGTTCATGCGGAATGCGGCATGCGGCATGCGGAGTTAAACGGTTTTGGTCATTCCGCATTCCGAACTCCCCATACCGCATTGCGCTCATCCGCTGTTGCTCTTCTCCTGGTTTGGCTCGCCGGCTGCGGCAAGCACGAGCCGGTCATCAAGATCGGCTTCGCCGCGCCGCTCACAGGTGATCAGGCCCCGCAGGGCCAAGACATGCTGCACGGGGCGCAGCTTGCCATCGAGCACGCAAACAGCCAAGGGCCGATCCTTCCGGGTATCCGGCTTGAGCTGGTCGCGCTCGATGACCAGCGCAATCCGACGCAGGCCGTGGCCGTGGCCAAGCGGCTCGCCGCCGACCCTGATGTCGTCGCGGTGGTGGGGCACCTGAACTCTTCCTGCACCATGCCCGCCTCCGCCATTTACCACCAGACCCGTCTCCTCCAGATCACGCCCGTCTCATCCAATCCGCAGATCTCCCGCCAAGGGTTCGACACGTTCTACCGCACCTGCGCCACAGACGATCTCCAAGGCCCGGCTGCGGCCCTCTTCATCGTCAACGAGCTGAAGGCCGGACGGGTGTTCGTCTTGGATGATATGACGACCTACGGGCGGGGGCTCGCGAATGAGCTGATCAAGAAGCTCAACGCCCTCCGGGCGGAGGTGATCGGGCATGAGGGGATCACGCAGGGGGACAAAGATTTCGTCCCGCTCCTGACGAAGGTCAAGTCGCTCCGGCCGGATCTTGTCTATTTCGCGGGGATGTTCCCGGAGGGCGCCCTGCTCATCAGACAGCGCGCCGAGGTCGGCTTAGGGGGATATTTCATGGGGGGCGACGGGCTGTTCGACGCGGCGTTGATTCAACTGGCGACCCCGCAGGCCGCCGAGGGCGTTTACCTCACGACGATCGGCTCCGATATCCATCAGATTCCGACCGCGCGGGAGTTCGTGAAAGCGTTCGAAGGGCGGTTCGGTTCTATCGGCGCCTACTCGGCCTACACCTATGAGGCCACGAGCATTGCGGTCTGGGCCATCCGCCAAGCCGGCGCGAAGGACCGCACCGCCGTCCTGACCGCCATGAAGCGGCTCAAGGACTACCCCGGCCTCTTCGGGCTGCAGAGCTTTGACGCGAAGGGCGACTCGCTCATCCGCGACATCGGCCTCTTCACCGTCAAGGCCGGCAAGTTCGTCTTCCTCAAAGCCGCCCGTTGGGATTGACTCCGTCAATCCCGCTCTAGGCTCGAGGCTGTAGGCTCAAGGGAGAGGCTGCTGCCTAGAGCCTTGAGCGATCCAACATGACGGCCCTCCAGCTCTTCTGCCAGCAGCTCGCCAACGGGCTCACGCTGGGCGCCATCTATGCGCTCATCGCCCTGGGCTACACGATGATCTACGGCGTCATCCAGCTCATCAACTTCGCCCATGGAGAAATCTTCATGGTCGGCGCGTACGCGGCCCTGACCCTCGTGCTGCTCTCCAGCGCCGGCCCGCTCCTTTCGGGAGCCCCCTGGTGGATGACGCTCCTCGTCTGCGGGCTCGGTTCAATGGCGGTCTCAGGCGCGCTCGGCGCTGCGATCGAGCGCCTCGCCTACCGCCCGATCCGCCACGCGCCTCGTCTCAACGCCCTCATCACCGCCATCGGGATATCCTTTTTTCTGCAGAATGCCCTCATGCTGCTCTACGGAGCGACGGACCGGCACTTCCCGAACCCGATTCCTCACATCCAGTGGAACCCGGGTGGCGTGACCGTCACGTTGATGCAGGTTGTCATCTGGGTGGCGAGCGGGCTCTTGATGACGGGGCTGCAGCTCCTCGTCATGTCGACGAAGCTCGGCATGGCTATGCGGGCGACGGCCCAGGATCTGAAGGCGTGCGCGCTCCTCGGCATCCCGGTGGACCGGATCATCGCGACGACGTTCGTCATCGGCTCCGCCTTCGCGGCGATGGGCGGCATGCTCTTCGGGCTGCACTACGGCACCATCAATTTTCACGACGGCTACCTCATGGGCCTCAAGGCGTTCACGGCGGCGGTGCTTGGGGGGATCGGCAACATCCCCGGGGCGATGGTCGGGGGACTTGTCCTGGGCTTGCTGGAAGGGCTTGGCGCCGGCTACCTCTCGTCTCAGTGGAAGAACGTCTTCGCCTTCGTCATCCTCGTCGTCCTGTTGCTCTTCAAGCCGCGCGGGTTGCTCGGCGAACGCGTCGCGGAGCGCGCGTAACGTGAACGGGAAAGCGATCGTGAGTCCGTAGTCGATAGTCCGAAGTCCGTAGTATTGGGGGGTCAGAATGCTCCTCGTGGAGGCTGAGGGCGTATCCGATGTGTATTGAAGCCGAGTTGTCATGACTACCGACTTCGGACTTCGGACTACGGACTACGTTGCTGTATTGAATCGGCGCATTGTCCGATGGTCTATTGGCGTCCTCGTCGCGCTCACACTGCCGATCCTCAACCCGAACCCCTACCACCTCGACGTCCTCACGAACGCACTCTTGTACGCGCTCTTGGCACTCGGCCTCAACCTCATCGTCGGGCTGGCTGGCCTCCTCCATCTGGGGTATGCGGCGTTCTTTGCCATCGGGGCCTACACCTACGGGCTGCTCAACCTGCACTGGCACTGGCCGTTTTGGATGGGATTGATCCCGGCGGCGATCGTGGCGGGCCTCTCCGGCGTCTGCCTCGGGGTGCCGGCCCTGCGGGTGCGCGGCGATTACCTCGCCATCGTCACCCTCGGATTCGGGGAGATCGTGCGCATCGCCTTTACCAACCGTGAACGGTGGACAGGGGGCCCGAACG
>JACPSQ010000058.1 GCA_016193195.1 Candidatus Omnitrophota bacterium | reverse complement strand
GCGCCTTCGCGCATCTGCCCGTGCTGGACTTCACGCGAGAAGCCGCGCTTCGCGCCGGCGATCTCTGGAGAACCTTGCGCCGCGCCAAGAAGACCGTCGCGATCCGTGACCTCTTCCTCGCTTCCCTGGCGGATGTACATCGCGTACGACTGCTGACCGCAGACCATGACTTCATTCCACTGCGCACGCTCGGCCTTGACATCACCATCATTGAAACAGAAAGCCATATTTCGTCGTAGCCTTCCCGTGACGAAACCGAAGAAGCGTTTGCCGAAGCTCAAATCGGAAGCGGGGGAGCGGCGGTTCTGATGATCGATCCCTTCGGAATCAAAATGGAAATAACTCGCCTGGTGTGATCTTCCCTTCAATCTCCCTCAGCGTCACGGCCCCGAAGTGACGGCTGTCTTCGCTCTCCTCGCGGTTATCCCCCATGACGAAGTAGGTATCTTTCGGGAGGGTGTACGGACCGAGATTCGGAAAGGTGCCTCCGACCGCGTACGGCTCAGTCAACCGATGGCCGTTGATGTAGACGTTGCCAAACCAGATGAGCAGGGTCTCCCCTTCAAGGCCGATGACGCGCTTGACGTACTCTTCAGAGGATGAGAGATCCCTCCGGAGCACGACGATGTCTCCCCGCTTCGGACGGGCAACGTGGTAGATATATTTGTTGATCAAGAAATAGTTGCCCCCGACCAGCGCTGGGAGCATGCTCCTCTCTGTCATTACGCCAAGGCTCACCACATACCGCTGGCAGAAGAAAAACGACAGGACGGACCAGAACAGGATACAGGCCAACCCATAGGCCCTTCGAGATTCGCCTGTGATGAAGCGCCAGTCAAACCAGGCCCGCCGTTTCCATTCCATACCTTAACCATAACACACCGGCATCGAGCTCAGGAAGAGCGGGGCCTCTCACGCGTGTCCGCACGAGCGCGGGCATGAGGCCCACAGCGGGGGCTACTCCGGCTTGGTGGGGTGGGAACGATCCGCCGCGAACGCGGCGGGTCGCGAGGCTCGTTTCCTAAGCATCCCTTCCAGGTTGCGGCCAACCTGTGCGATATTCGGGTTCAGCGCAAGGGCCTGGGCAAACTGCTCGACAGCCTCCTCGTACCGTCCCTGCTCAGCCAGCGCGATGCCGAGGTTATGGTGAGCCTCCGCTAAAGAGGGATTGAGCCGCAACGCCCGTCGATAGTGGTCGACGGCTTCCTCCGCCTTGCCCTGTTTGGCCAGCACCGCGCCGAGATTGCCGTGCGCCTCCGCGTAATTGGGGTCCAGCCGTAGCGCCTCGACAAAGTGCGTCCCAGCCTCCTCCGCCTTGCCCTGCTCAGCCAGCGCGATGCCGAGGTTATAGTGTGCGCGAGCGTTCGTCGGGCGTTTGGCGATCACATCGCGCAAGAGCGACACCTCGCTGCGGTAGACCTCGTTGCGCCTGATCGTGACCCATCCCAGCGTCCCGACCAAGATCGTCACCAACCCCGCGGCCAGGCTGCGCCGCCATCGATCCCCCACCGGGAGGCGACGAAGCCCATCCCATCCTCCCACCACGATGAGCGTGACCACCGCAGCGAGGGGAAGGTACATGCGTCGCTCCGCCGCGACTTCCGTGAGGATGGGCAGCACGCTTGACGTCGGAGCGAGGAGGCCGAAGAACCACGCACCCAGGAACCCTGCCGCCGGCCGGTAGCGCAGGGCCCACAGCGTCGCGATGACCAGCACGATGATGGCGAGCGCTTGCGGCGCCACATCGAGGAGTGTCTTGGCGACCGGCCAATCAGCGTAGTCAGCGACCAGCGGATGCGGCCAGAACGCAAGTCTGAGGTACTGGAGGATCACGCCGCACTGCGTCTTCACGTAGTCCCACGGCGTGAGGCCCTGCACGCCAAAGCCGGCTGTGGTCACGCGGGCACCCGTGGCGACTGAAACCGCCAGCACCAGCCAGGTCAGCGTGAGGCCGACATAGAGGCCGCCGCGCCGTTGGAATGTCTCCCGAAACGACATCGAGAGGAAGATGCGATCGTACAGGAGCGTGAGGAGTGGAGCCACCACCATCACCTCTTTGCTGGCCATCCCCAGGGCGCACGAGGCCACGGCGGCTGCGTGCCAGCGCTGTGGATGCGCCGCATCGGCGCCGCGAATGACGCTATAGAGGGTCAGCAATAGGAAGAACCCCATGAGCAACTCGGTCCGCTGGATGATGTAGTCGACGCTCTCGGTCAGGAGCGGATGCACCATCCATACGAGTGTCGCCGTCAGCGCAAGCCACGCGGCTTCACGACCGTAGCGGCCCCGGAGGCGCCGGCCACGCAGCGTCCGTCGCAGGATGCTCAACAAGAGAAGGCCGGAAACGATGTGGAGCATGATGTTGAACGCGTGGTAGCCCCATACCTCAAGACGACCCGCCGCGTAGTTGGCGGCGAGCGAAACCGCGACCACCGGGCGTCCCGCGATCGCCGTCTCGGGTGGCGCCGACACCGTCTCCCACAGCGGCCAGGGCCGGCGGATCTTGGGGTTATCGACGATGCAGGAGTAGTCGTCAAAGACGAACTGGCCCAACAAACTGTTGTGGTAGACACCGACGCCGATGAGGATCACCATGAGGGGCAGGGCGACGCGTCCACGACCCTGAAGACGACGAGCGCGGGGCATCATTTTGGCAACCAGGCGTGCGAATAACCGTGATAAAGCTTTTGGCTTCCCCATTGCCATTGGCGTAGAATAAGGGGTCATCCGCCTACGGTTCAACGTGAGGGATCAACAGGAAAGGAGCCCAATGACAGAGCCGACAAGCACACAGACGTGCCCCGCGTGCGGAGCCACGGTGGCCGGAGAAGCGAGAGCCTGCGGTCATTGCGCCGCACCCCTTGACCCTACCGTGGCGCTGCGAGAGCCGCCCAAGGGCAAATGGTACCACAACATCTGGGGTGTCTTGGCCATACTCTTTTTCTTCCTGGGACCGTTCGGGTTGCCGCTCGTGTGGAACAACCCCCGGTTCTCGCGAAGGCTCAAGATCGGATTGACCGTCGTCACAACCGCCTATACCGCCTGGCTCGTGGATCTCACCATGCGCGTGATCAAAGCCGTCACAGAAGGGGTCAACCAGTTCAACTCCACCCTCACATTTTAACCGCAACAACCCGCCTGTGTTTCCCGCCTGTCACCGGTGCCGTGTGCGGCCCAAGAACTCAGGAGTGCATGAAACCTGTTCTGGTCACATTGAGACGAGCGCGACGCACGTGGCATAACGAGCGGCGCCACACGGTGCTGCGGCACGGGGCGGTGATCCTTTCGTTCTTCCTCGGCGGATGCGTCCGGAGCAACTTCAATCTCGCCACGAAGGAGGAGGAGTACACGATCACGTCGACCGAGAAGGAAGTGGAGCTCGGCCGAAAGCTCGCCCGCCACGTCGAGCAAGAGCTGCCCGTCGCCGCGGATGAGTCGTTGCAGCAGAAGGTGAGGTCGATTGGGGAGCGTATCGTCGCCGCGTGTGACCGTCAGGAACTCGTCTACAGCTTCGTTGTCGTGCAGGATAAGGAGGTCAACGCGTTTTCCCTCCCCGGCGGCTACGTGTATGTAGACGACGGCTTGATCAAGAAGACCTCGAGCGACGATGAGCTGGCGGGGGTGATCGCTCATGAGGTGGCGCACATCGCCGCCCGTCACGCGGTCAAGCGCTACGAGAGCAGCCTGGGGCTACAGATTGCCCAGTTGGCGACCCTCGCCGCCCGGCAAGGCGACGCGCTCCGCGGCGTGGGGATCGCCCTGCGGGCGGCGCAGCTGTCCTATGCCAGGCAGGACGAGCTGGAGGCCGATCGGCTCGGCGTGAAGTACATGAAAGCGGCTGGGTTCAATCCGCTGGCGATCCTGACGTTCTTGCAGAAGCTCCAAGAGCTCGATCGAGAAAAGATCCACTATCTGCCGCGTGGCGTCGTGCGTCCCCAGTACGCCCTCACGCATCCCTATGTGCCGGATCGGCTGCGGGCGATTAAAGAAGAGCTCTTCGGCGTCGCCGACTATATCGACTACCTCAATGCGCCCCCCTAAAGTGGCGAGGTAACTTCGTGTCGCTCGACAGCTCGACGGCACTAGGCAGTCAGCCTACTGCTGACGAGCCGGTGGCTGACGAGCTACCGTCCGGTTTGATCCAGTAGGACGCCGCCCATCGCCCAGTCCGACCGCTTCACGTCATTGAAGACAATCCACACCTGATCCTTCGGGACGTGAGCGATATCGACGAACGCCTTCGTGAGCGCGTCGGCAAGCTGGGCCTTCTGCTGAGCGGCCCGCCCTTCCAACCAGTCCACAGTGATCACCGGCATGAGCGTCCTCCTCGTGGGAAATTTCGCCTGTCTGCCGACAGGCAGGCGCAGCGGAATTGCTATGAGGTGTTCTCGATGATGGCGCTTTCGAGTGGCGGGGCCCGGCGCGGCCGCACGTGAGCGTATCTGAGGGCTGCGCGCAGCTCACCCACCAGAAAGAGCGAGCCGGTGACCACAATCACGTCATGTGGTGTGATGGCGTTGAGCAAGTAGGTGTAGGCGTCAACGGCGTCAGGCATGACATGGACGTCGGGGCAAAACGGGAACAGGCGTCTGGCCAGCTCGTTAGGCTCAAGCGCTCGGGGGTGGCGGCTCTTCGTACACGTCATGCTCACCGCAAGGCTGGCGACGTGCTTCCCGATTTCTTCCACCGACTTATCGGATGACATCCCCACCAAGAGATGGATCGCTCGGCCGCGGCAGAGCTCCATCAGCGTCTCCCTCAGCGCCGCCGCCGCATGCGGATTGTGCGCTCCATCCATCAACACAAGCGGCGCGTCACTGACCACCTCGAGCCGACCCGGCCACTCCACCTGCGCAAGCCCTCGCTCCACGATGGCGTGTGGGATGCCGGTGTTCGAGAGCGCCTCCAACGCACCGACCGCCATGGCCGCATTCTGCGCCTGATGCCGCCCGATCAACGGCAGCGTGAGCGAGTCGTAGATGCCGCGCAATCCCGTCACCGACACCTGCAATCCCTCCAGGTCATGGCGCTGGATCCCTACCGTGAGGTCCCGCCCACATTCCACCAACGGCACGCCCTGCGCGTCACAGACCTCCCGTAACACTTCCTCCACGCCCGGCGGTTGGGGCGCGGTGATGACCGCCTGGCGTGCTTTGATGATTCCGGCCTTTTCCCTGGCGATCGTCACCGGGTCCGCTCCCAGGATGTCCGCATGGTCGATCGCAACAGGCGCGATAACGGAGACCGCCTGATCGACCACGTTCGTCGCATCCAATCGCCCACCCAACCCCACCTCCAGCACCGCAACGTCAATCTGGCGCGCCCTGAAATGCACAAACGCGAGGGCGGTCAGGACTTCAAAGTAGGTCGGGACGTGGTCCGGC
>JACPSQ010000085.1 GCA_016193195.1 Candidatus Omnitrophota bacterium | reverse complement strand
TGAGCCTGAGCTTCTTCGACCGGCAGCGGATCGGCGCGGTGGTTTCGCGCATGACGACCGACATCGCCTCGGCGCAGAACTTCGTCGGGGCCGCCTTCGTCAACACCGTGATGGACCTCTCCTGTGTCGCGGTGATCATCCTGCTGCTCTTCCTGGCGCACCCGAAGCTCGCCCTGGTCTCGTTATCGGTCCTGCCGTGCTATGGGCTCGTGAGCTACTCCCTCCAGAAACGCATCCGGGAGAAGAGCCGATTGATCCACCACCAGCTCCAGGAGATGTCCGGGAACCTGCACGAGCAGTTCGCCGGCATCTCGACGATCCAGGCCTTCACGCAGGAGGAGGCGGAGGCGCAGGAGTTCCGGGAGCAGAGCGAGGCGTACTTCAGCACCGTGATGGGCAATGTGAAGTTGCAGTCCATCGCGCTCGGCGCGACCGGATTCCTCACCGCCCTGGGGCCGATCCTCGTCCTGTGGTTCGGCGTGATGGAGGTGTGGGCCGGGGCGCTGACCGTCGGAACGCTGATGGCCTTCTACGGCTACCTGGGCATGCTCTACCAGCCGATCCAGCGGCTCACGGAACTCAACCTCATCCTCGCCAACAGCATCGCGGCGATGGATCGGATCTTCGAAGTCTTCGACATGTTCCCTGAGGTGCGGGAGTGCTCGGGCGCCCGCTCGTTGGGGCGGCTGCTGGGCGAGGTCGCGTTCGAGGACGTCGGCTTCCACTATGAAGGGCGCGGGCCGGTGCTCAAGCGATTGAGCCTCAGGATTCCCGCCGGCACGACGCTCGCGCTCGTGGGCCCGAGCGGCGCCGGCAAGTCCACCTTCGTGAAGCTCCTGCCCCGCTTCTACGATGTCACGAGCGGCCGCATCACGATTGACAAAATCGACATCCGGGACGTCACGCTGAAGTCGCTGCGGGCCCAGATCGCCATCGTCTCACAAGAGCCGATCCTCTTCAGCGGGACGATCGCGGACAACCTGCGATACGGCCAGCCGACCGCTGCGGACGCGCAGCTCAGAGCGGCCGCCCACGCGGCTTTCGCGGACACGTTCATCGAGGAGCTGCCGGACGGCTACGAGACGGAGATCGGCGAGCGTGGGGTGCGGCTCTCGGGGGGCGAGAAGCAGCGCTTGGCGATCGCGAGGGCGTTCTTGAAGGACGCGCCCATCCTCATCCTCGATGAGCCCACCTCGGCGCTCGACGCGGAGTCGGAAGAGCTGGCGAAGCGAGCCCTCCAGCGGCTGCTGGAAGGGCGCACCGCGCTCATCATCGCCCACCGGCTCTCAACGATCGAGCACGTGGACGTCGTGGTCGTCCTGGACGAGGGCCGCGTCATCGAGCAGGGCCGTCACGACGAACTCCTCAGGCTCCACGGCGGCCTCTACCGCCGCTACGCCGAGCGCCAGCTCGCCCCAACCAACCTGGCTCCTTAGAAGCCATTTCATAACTACCATGATGGGATTACGGTGATGAACAAACCTGATTCCGATGATAGAGCACCGAGGGCAATCACTGTCATCAGCTTTGGAAAATCACCGTAATCACCAAGCATTTATGAAACCGGTTCTAGCGCTCTGACTGTTTCCTCTCAAGGAAGATGCTGCTATAGAGGAAGGCGGCGAGGACGCCGCCGGTGATCGGCCCCAACCAGTAGATGAGATGGAAGTCCCAGTAGCCTGAAGCGACCGCGGGGCCGAAGGCGCGGGCGGGGTTCATGGCCGCGCCGGTGATGGGCCCCCCCACGAGGATGTCGAAGATGAGCACCGTCCCGATCCCGAAGCCTGCGACGGCGTTCCAGCTCCCCTGCGGATCGACCGCGGTCCCGCACACCGCCAGCACCAGGAAACACGTGAGGATGGTTTCCACCAGCAGCCCCTGCACAATCGTGACGCCGGCGCTCAGGCCTGGGGTGCCCAGGTGGACGGGCTGCCATGCCTGCTCCGGGACGATGAACCTCAGCAGGTAGCCAGCGGCGACCGCCCCGACGAGCTGCGCGAGGATGTAGACGAGCGTCCGCCTCCCGTCAATCTTGTTGGCGGTCAGCACCCCCAGCGTCACGGCCGGGTTGAAGTGTCCGCCGGAGATGTGGCCCAAGGCGGAGATCATGACCGCCAGCACCGTCCCGTGCGCGATCGCAATCCCCAACAGGCCTAAGGCCCCTCCGCTCCACTGGTTCGTGCAGATGGCGCCGGCCCCGATGAAGCACAGGGCAAACGTGCCGATGCCCTCCGCCACCGCGCCTTCGCGAATCCCTCTCATGCTCCACCTCCCCTTGCCCGTTTGACAGCCCAGGATGGACACCGTATCATAGCATACCCCATGTGGCCCAAGATCCTCTTGGTCAGCGCGATCTGCCTGCTCGTGAACATCCCCATGGGGTTGATGCGCGAGCGGTGCCGGAAGTTCTCCTGGCAATGGATCCTATGGGTCCACGCCTCGATCCCGCTCATCATCTTTCTCCGCATCGCCCTGCGCCTGCCGTCCCTCGCGATCCCCATCAACATCGCCGCGGCCGTCCTCGGCCAGCTCATCGGCGGCGCTCCCGAAAAGAGACGGCGGAAGGCTTGTTCACCCTCCGCCCCGTAGGCCGCGCTTTGACCACTTTTTCCTTTTGCCTTGTACTTTTGACTTTTGCCTTTTGACTTTTCCCTTGTCAGTACCGGGCCATCTCCGGGTCCACCTCGCAGGCCCACGCGTCGATCCCCCCGCGCAGATGCTTCAGCTTCTTGAAGCCAAAATGCTCAAGGGTCTGAATGGCCTGGAGGCTGCGCTGCCCGTGGTGGCAGTACGTCACGATGGTATCGGCGGTGTCCAGCTCGTTCGCCCGCAGATGGAGCTCGGAAAGCGGGATGAGGGTCGAG
>JACPSQ010000068.1 GCA_016193195.1 Candidatus Omnitrophota bacterium | reverse complement strand
TATCTCCTTGTCTACACCCCGCTGAAGCGGCGCACGCCGCTGTGCACCCTCGTCGGGGCGATTCCGGGAGCGCTTCCTCCCATGATCGGCTGGGCGGGTGCGCGCCATGCCCTGGGCGTTGAAGCGTGGGTGTTGTTTGCCCTGCTCTTCATCTGGCAGCTTCCGCATTTCCTGGCGCTGGCAGTTCTCTACCGAGAGGACTACGCGCGGGCAGGATTTCCGATGCTGCCGTTGGTTGAGCCTGATGGGCTGATGACGGCCCGCCAAACGGCGCTGTACGGACTCGCCCTCCTCCCCGTCAGTCTCTTCCCCACGATGATTGGCGTTGCAGGACCCGCCTATTTCTACGGGGCGATTGTCTTGAGCCTCGTCTTCTTCGTCATGGCAGCGCGGACCGCCTGGCGTCGGTCACGGCAGAGTGCTCGCCAACTCTTCCTGGCCTCCGTGCTCTACCTGCCGGTCCTGCTCAGCCTGTTGGCGCTCGATCGATCTCCGCGATGAACGTGACGGATCTGCCGCTGCTGAACGCCCGGTTGAACGCGACGAGCGCCATCCTCCTCCTCGCCGGATGGCTGTGCATCCGGGCGAACAAGGTCGCGGCGCATGCCGGGTTCATGCTCAGCGCGTGCGTGGCGAGCCTGCTCTTCCTCATCTCCTACCTCATCTACCACGCGCAGGTGGGCTCCGTCCGATTTCACGGCACCGGATGGATTCGACCCGTCTACTTCACGCTCCTTGTCTCCCACACGACGCTGGCCATCGCGATCGTCCCGCTTGTGCTGCGGACCATCTTCCTCGCTGCGCGCAAGCGCTTTTCGGAGCACCGGGCGATCGCCCGATGGACGTTTCCGTTGTGGCTCTATGTGAGCGTGACCGGCCTCGTCGTGTATTGGATGCTCTACTGCATGCGATGAAACACGCGCGACAGATTTTCGATTTTGGATTTTGGATTTTGGATTACGCGCGTCACGTCAATCTAAAATCTAAAATCCAAAATCTAAAATTTCCTGCGCTGCATATCGCCTTCCTGACAAGTTTGACAGCTATGCTCACACTGGCTGGGGCGGTGATGGCCTGCCCGTTGTGCAAAGAGTCGCTCTTCGATCCGACGCAGTTGCAGCAGAAGCTCTCAATGGCCAAAGGGTATGCGTTGAGCATCGGGCTCCTGCTGGCCATGCCCGCCGGGCTTGTCGGCGCACTCGCCCTCCTCATCGTGAGAGCCCAGCGCCATCACCCGCGGCCCCAAGGACGACCGTGAACCCCCACACCAATCGACCTATGGCGTACGAATACCGGTTCTGTGCTCTCCTGCTGGACCAACCGATCTGGCAGCACGAGCCGCGCAGTCGATTGGTGTGGGGGTGAACCTGAAAAAGTACTTGCAGGGCGGCTCCGCGCCGTGCTAGAGTGCCTGACTGTGAGACCCGGATGATCCAGCCCCCTCCCGTTGGGCGACGAGTCCTCTCGGCTGGGCTGGGGGTTAGCCTCTCGCTTCTCGAGCTTCCAGTCACACCCTTCCTTGCGTGGGGACACCCCAAGCCAGCGCACGCCCTCCTGCGGCTGGAAGCCATCACCGACAGCCCGGATCCCTTCTCCCCCAACGGCGACGGCCGTCTGGAGGAAACGACCCTCTCGGCCACCGCCGCATTTCGCCCCAAGAATCCTGAGGGAGTGGAGGCGTCCGGACGGCACGCCGAGAAGACACTCGCGCACGACCAGAAGAAGACGCTCAGGGCCCTCCAGCGGCTCACCAGGCACATCCCACACAGGCAGTTTCTCCTGCGCCTGAGCTGGACGCTCCAGAGTCCAGACACCCAGCAGTTCCTCGTCACGTTTATTCAAGAGCGTCTCCTCCAGCCGCCGTTTGCCCTCCAGGTCCTTCCCACCGGAGCCGGTCGTGTCGGCCACTTTCTCGTGACGAGCGTGAGCCGGCGCTGGGATGGCCGGGATCCGCAGGGCAGGCTCTTGCCGGATGGCCGCTATCCCTATACGGTGCAGGCCGCCCTCATCGTCCAGAAGCAAGCCGGCCTCCCTGCTCGTGCGAGAAAAGCCGACGAGGACGATGAGGAGGACCTCGCGGAGCTCCTGGCAGGCGCGTCGGGCGTGGGCGAGCACCTCCTGCTCCTGAGCGAGGTGGCATCCGGCACCCTCACGCTCGATACGACCCCACCGGCGCTCGCCATCACCACACCGACGGCAGGCAGCTTCGTCAACGCAAGCCCCATGACGGTCTCCGGAACGGTGGATGATCCCGCCGCCACCCTGGCCCTCAACGGGATCCCCGCGACGGTTGGCGCAGGGACCTTCACGGTATCGGGCGTCCCGTTGACGGAAGGGACCAACACGCTGACGGCGAGCGCGACCGATCAGGCGCTCAACGTGAGCGCCGCCAGTGTCCAGGTGACGCTCGATACCGTCCCGCCTGCGATCAGCGCGCTAGCCCCACCCGACGGCGCGGTCCTCGACACCGCCCGCCCGGCCATCGCGGCAAGCTTCAGCGACGCGACGAGTGGCATCGATCGTGCCTCCGTGCGCCTTGCCCTGGACGGCCTCGACGTCACCGCGCAGGCGGCGATCACGGACAGCACGATCCGCTTCATGCCCGCCGCCGACCTGACTGACGGCCCGCACACGATCCAGCTCCAGGTCGCGGATCAAGCCGGCAATCTTGCCACCGCCCAAACCACCTTCACCGTGCAGACCGTTCAGGAGCCACCCATCACACCCGAATCGGGCTTCATCCATGGACAAGTCTTCCATGCGGTGACCGAGCAGCCCCTGGCCGATGCCACCATCACCGTCGGGGGGATCGTGGGCGCACTCCACAGCGGCGCTGATGGCCGCTACCAGTTCCCCACGCCAGGCTCCGGCGAGTTTGCGCTCACGATCGACAAGGCCGGCTTTACCTCCGTGCAGCGCCAGGCGGAGGTCTTCGCCACCCGCGATGTCGCGGTGGAACCGGCCTTCCTGACCCCGCTGGATCCCACCGTCACCCTGATCACGGCAGTGGAGGGCGGTGTTGCGACTGACTCCTCCGGGACTTTTGAAGTGACGTTTCCGCCCGGGGCCGCACCCCGCGATCTCCCCGTGACCATCACGCCGCTCGCCGATGAGCGCCAACTGCCCGGGCCGCTGGAAGACGGCCAGGGCCATCTCGCGGCGGTCTATTTCGAGCCGCGCTTTACGACATTCAACACGCCGGCCACCCTGCGCGTGCGCAATACCCTGGGCGTGCCGCCCGGCACGCCGGTCAACCTGCAGCTCTGGCACGGCGGTCTATTTCGAGCCGCGCTTTACGACATTCAACACGCCGGCCACCCTGCGCGTGCGCAATACCCTGGGCGTGCCGCCCGGCACGCCGGTCAACCTGCAGCTCTGGCACGAAGACGGCCAGGAGTGGCAGGACGTGGACCCGGGACGGGTGACCGTCGACGGCCAATGGATTGAGTTTCGCATCATCCGCTTCTTCTGTTGGTACTGCCTCTGGCTCAAGAGGATCCTGCCGGTTCGTACGGAAAACCCCCAGCAGCCGACTCCGACCACGTCAGAAGCGCAGGATCCTGGCAAAGGCTGCGAGGTCCGCGATCAATCAGCGGTCTGCCTCGCCTCGGGCAGGCTCAGCGAGTCGCACAGTCTACCGAGCCTCCACACGCTCGGGACAAGCCAGGCGTTGACGTTCATCTATCACTCCTCCACGGCCAGCCCATCTGTGCTCCTCGGCACGGATTACACGCTGAGTACGGGAGATCCCGCTTCGCCCCTCATCCCAGCGACGACCTCCGCGACGATTCAAATCGAAGGCCGCTTGATGACCGCCAGCTTCCAGGGCGCGAGTGGGCCGCTTCGGCAGGCCGTCCTGTGGGATGGCCAGAACGCCCGTGGGGAGCTGGTGCCGACCGGCGCCTATCCCTACACGGTTGCGCTCTCCAATGACTACGCCGCTACGTTGGAGGGAACAGGGTTGCCTGCCATCGGCCGCTCGATGCTGACCACCCAAGTCGCCAGCCGCGCCATTCTCATCAACGAGCGCGCCTCACCGTTTGGAGCCGGGTGGAGTCTCGAAGGCCTGCAGCGGCTCTATCCGCAGCCGGACGGGACGCTCCTTGTGACCGATGGGGACGGCTCGGCGGCCGTCTTTCGTCGAGGGCCCCAGGCGGATCTGGCCACCGTGAGCTCCTCGATCGATGACGTGCTGGTGCTTTCCGGCCACGGCGATGGCACCTTCCAGCCGCTGCAGCGCTTCGTCCTGGGCCTCACCGATCCGCCCTCACCCAGCACTAGCCCCTCCTGGATGGCCGCTGGCGACTTCAACGAAGACGGCCGGCAGGATCTGGCCGTGACACTCAGCCGCACGGGCGAAGTGGCTCTCCTCTTCGGCCAAGGGCGTGCCGTCTTCGCCGCCGCGCAACGGATCGCGGTCGAGTCCACGCTGGTGCTGGTTAGCGTGGCGGACTTCAACCGCGATGGCCACGACGACCTGGCCGTAGTGAGTCAGTCAGCCAACACCGTGGCCATCCTGCTGGGGCAGGGCGATGGGACCTTTCAGCCAAAGCGGGTCACGGCGACCGGGCATGGGCCCTCGACGATGGCCGTGGGAGACCTGACCGGCGATGGCATCCTGGATATGGTGGTCGGCAACGCCGGCTCGGTGAACGAGGGCCCGCAGACGGCTGCCATCCTGGTGGGGGTCGGCGATGGGACCTTCCAGCCGGCGGCCAGTCCGGTGGTTGGCCGGACACCCACGGCGGCTGTGCTTGGGGATGTCAACGCCGATACCTTCCTCGATCTCGTGGTCGCCAATCGTATCGATTTCGCGCTGTCGCTGCTGCTCGGCCGGGGCGATGGGACGTTCCAGCCTGCGCAGCCCATCCCGCTCGGCGGTCGGCCTAGCGCCCTCGCGGTCAGCGATATCAATGGAGATAGCCGGCCGGACCTCGTGGTCGTGGATGACCGTAACACCGTTACCGTCCTCCTCGCCACCGGGCCGGCAACCTTCCAGCCACTGCCCAGCCTGCCCACGGGGCAGGGACCCAGTGCCCTGGCGATCGGTGATGTGAACCAAGATGGCGTCCACGACCTGGCCGTGACCAATCAGGGGGCTGGGAGCATTTCATTCTTGTCGGGCAACGGGGACGGCACCTTTGCGCGCCACCGGGAATTCCCGGTTGGGTTCCAGCCCGTGGGACTCGTGCTGGGCGAGTTCGACGACCGCCGGGGCGACCCGGATCAAGTCTTCAGCGGACTGCCCGGAGAGTTCTCGCAACTCCGCAAGCACCCGGACGGCACGTACACCCGTCAGTTGACGGATGGCACGCAGTTCCGTTTTGACGCGCGCGGACTGCACACGCAGACCCTCGACCGCAACGGCAACGAGACCCGCTATGTGTATGACGCGCAGGATCGGCTGATCCGCGTTGAGATGCCGGGTCAGGCCGCGTTCGACCTCGTCTACAACGCGGCCGGGCAGTTAGCCGCCCTCACCGATTCCAGCGGGCGGGCGACCCAGGTGGTGCTCGATGGCCGTGGCGATGTGCGCCGGCTCACCAACCCCGACGGCACGACCCGGGAGTTCACGTACGATGGCGAGCACCGCATGACGAGCCAGACCAACGAGCGGGGCGTGACGACCGACTACGTGTACGACGCCTTTGGCCGTGTCGCTGAAGCGGTCCTGCCAGAACGACCCGTCTTTGATGCGGTGACCGGTGCCGTGAGCAGTCAGCGCGAGATCCGGCGGTTTACACCCGCCGAGACGCAAGGCCTGATCAACACGCTGCCGGCCGGTGTGGGCACGCCGGAGAACCCGGCTCCGCCCGTCCAGCCGCCGCTGTCGATCTTCGAGGACGGCCGCGGGAACACCACTCGAGTGGCCACCGACGCCTTCGGCGCGCCCACCAAACTGGTCGATCCGCTGGGCCGGACCACGATCATCCAACGGGACGTCAACGGCCTGCCGGTTCGGGTCACACAGCCCGACGGCGCGCAGACCACCATGCTCTACGACAGCCGCGGCAACTTGATCTTCCACATCCATCGGCTCATTGACCCTCGCTCCAGTGCGTCGTTCTTCCCACTCGTCACGCGGTTCGCCTATGACCCGCGCTTCAGCCAGGTGACGAAGATCATTGACGCCCGGCGCGACAGCCTGCTCGATCCACTCCAGCATGACTGCCCCTCCGGCTGCACGACGAGGATCGAGCACGACGCCCAGGGCAACCCGCTGCGGATCATCGACCACCTTGGCCAGGTGACCGCCTTCACCTACGACAGCCGCGGCCTGGTCACGACCATCACCGATGCGCTCGGCACCGCCACCCCGGCGATCCCGGACGACCATCAGGTGCGCTTCGCCTATGATGCCCTCACCGGTAATCTCCTCACCACCACCGACCAGCTCAGCCGCGCGACCAGTCTAGGCTATGATGCGGCGGGTAACGTCGTGACGTCCACCGATGCCGCCAGCCGCACGACGACCTTCACCTACGATGGCCTCAACCGCCTCACCGCTGTGGCCGATCCCGCCGGCGGGCTGACCCGCTACGCCTACGACGAGGCCAGCAATCTCACCCGCGTCACGGATGCCAAGCTCCAGGCCACCCAGTTCACCTACGATAGCCTCAACCAGCTCACGAGCACGATGAATCCGGTCAGCCAGACCCAGCAGTTCTTCTATGACCTGAGTCGCAACCTCGCCCAGGTCCTCGATGCCAAGGGTCAGACCATCCACTTTCTCTACGACGCCGCCAACCAGTTGAAGACGAAGCGCCTCACCGATGCCACTGGACTGCCCCAGGACACCGTGACCTACGCCTACGACTCGCTGGGCAACCTTACACTGGTGCAGGATGCCGACAGCAAGCTCACCTATGAGTACGACTCGGCGGGCCGCCTTATCACGGCCACGACCGGCGAGCCCGGCGATCCGGCCGTGGTGCAGCCGGCGACGACGATCGAGTATTCCTCTACCCCGACGGGCAACCGCCAGGGCATGTCGTGTCCCCAATGTGGAGGCGTCGGCTACGTCTACGATGGCCTCAACCGCCTTGTCAACATGTTGAGCCGGGATGGCTTCGGCGCCACCTTTGCGTATGACCTCCTCAGCCGCGTCACGCAGATCAGCCCCAGCGGGGCTCGGATCCTGCTGGCCTATGACGACGCCAGTCAGCTCACGACGATCCAGGGGCAGGCGCTGCCCAGAGGATTGTTTGAAGATGTGACCTGGGCGGAGTACCGCTACGACCGGCTCGGCAACCGGACGAGCCTCACCGACCGCGTGGGCCTCCACACCTACACCTACGACGCCCTCAACCGCCTCACCGGGGCGACCCACCCAGCCCCCAGCGGCCTTGTGCCGGAGGCCTTTACCTACGATGCGGTGGGCAACCGCCTCAGCTCCCACCTATCCTCCACCCACCGCCACGACCCCGCCAACCGGCTGCTGGAAGATGCGACCTTCCTCTACACCTACAACGCCAATGGGAACCGGACAGGCAAAACCGACAAGACGACTGGCGCCACCACGACCTACACCTACGACGTCGAGAACCAGCTCACCCGCATCGACCTCCCGGATGGCACCTTCGCCGCCTACCGCTACGATGCCCTGGGCCGTCGGATCGAGAAGGACGTGGCCGGGGTCCTCACCCGCTACCTCTACGACCAGGAGGTTCTCGTCGCCGTCTTCCACCAACGCCGACTGCAACCCCTTCCGCGATGGGACGGGCTTCGGGGAGCCGCTCAACCGCCTCCTGCCCGATGGCCTGGGCTCCCCCACGGTCCTCGTCTCGGAGGTGGGCGGCGGCTTCAGCCGGGGGCAGGTGGTGGCCGAACGCTACACCTACGACAGCTTCGGGACGCCGACGATCCTCGGCCCCGGCCCCGATGGGTGGATGGACACCCCCGATGACACCCCCATCGCCTGCTCCGCCTTCGGCAACCCCTTCCTCTTTACCGGAAGGGAGTACGACTGTGAGTCGGGGTTGATCTATATGCGGGCGCGGTACTACGATCCCCACACCGGGACGTTCCTGCAGGAGGATCCACTGGGGTTCTTTGTCTCAGCAAATGCCTACCCTTATGTTACGAATAATCCTGTGAATCTTACTGATCCGCTAGGGTTGTTGCCGAGAAAACTCGGACCATTTCCAAACCCGGCGTGGAGCGAAACCAGAGATAGGGTGAAGCAGGAATTTTCCACTCGCTTTGGTGATCGGTTCAGCGATGAAGAGCTGAACTTTGCTGCCGAGAAGTTTGCGGATGAGGTTAGGCTAAAAGAGTTAAACCGGCTTCGTGACCCCCATACTCAGGGAGAAACCCTGAAGGACATAGGTCAACGGATCAAAGACGAGGTGGAAAGGACAGGTAGCCCACAGGAAAAAGATATCGTAAAGAGGCTCGAAGAAGCAATTATGGAGGAAGCGAAGCGACAACAGGAGAGAGCGCAATGTCAGCTGGACAGATCGCCACCAACAGAATTGCTCTGGTAGGTTTGGTTGGAGGTCTAGTGGTCGGTTTGATCTTTTTTTGGTTGGCGGAACAGTTTCCTAATGTTGGCGTCCTGTTTCTTTCGAGTGCATTACCGGTTTATTTGTCGTGGAAAATTCCAATTCCAGTTCCACTATGGACGTGGTTTGTTGCTTACTATTCAATCGTTGGAAGCGTAATTAGTTGGCTGGCTTCCCATGAGCGTCCTTCCAAAAAGTGTCTCGTGTTCCTCAGTACGTTACTAGCTGTTCACTATCTCGCGACATTCCTCATTGCTGGCGAAATTGCAAAAATTTTCCAGCATATGCACAGATAGCATAAAAAACCGGAGGCGTCCTAAATAGTAACGCCTAACCTCCACCGCTACGATACCCTGGGCCGCCGGATCGAGAAGGACGTGGCCGGCACGATCACCCGCTACCTCTACGACCAGGAGGACCTCGTTGCCATCTTCCGCGGCCCGACCAACTGCCAGACCCACGTCGTCTTCCACGGCCCTGGGATCGATCAGCCGCTCATCTTCCTCCGCGACACCAACGCCGACTGCAACCCCTTCCGCGATGGGACGGGCTTCGGGGAGCCGCTCAACCGCCTCCTGCCCGATGGCCTGGGCTCCCCCACGACCCTGGTCTCGGAGGTGGGCGGTGGCTTCAGCCGGGGGAAGGTGGTGGCCGAGCGGTATGCCTACGACAGCTTCGGCACCCCCACGATCACCGGCCCCGGCCCGGATGGGTGGATGGACACCCCCGACGATGCCCCCCTCGCCTGCTCCGCCTACGGGAACCCCTTCCTCTTCACGGGAAGGGAGTATGACTGCGAGAGCGGGCTCTATTACTACCGCAGTCGCTACTACGATTCCCGGACGGGGCGGTTCTTGCAGGAGGATCCAGTGCTTCCACGCGGGGAATTTAGCGAGGAGGATTACATTAGTGATGAGGAAGCGGTTGAGAAAGAGGCCGACGTGTCTCCACTACTTCGCAATCCTCAAAACTTTGCTCGGTACACCTACGTCAACAACAACCCAACGCTTCTCATGGATCCACATGGCGAGTCGGGTGTCTTGGCTCGAGCAGCGGTTCGGACTGCCTTCAAGGCCGGTGCCGCAGCCGCCCGGCAGATTGGCAAGTATGTGAGCAAAGAGTTCCAGTTCATTGCGACCGGGCAAGAACCGGGGGTGGTGTTTGGTGTGGTGCATCGGAAGTCCAAAACCCGCATCTCGCTTGACTACCACGAGATTACGAAAGGACGAGGGCCAGAATGGCACATTGCGGTCCAGAAAGGGAACAAGACCGTCCATCTCGGGATGTCGGAGAGGGCGAGGCGGGAGGCAATCGAAGCTGCTCGGGAACTGATACAGAAGGTAGGTGACGCATGTCGATTGGGAAAATAACTCAGATTGGCGATTTCAAAGTCAGTGAGGTCGAGCCACCTGCCGTCACCGAGAGAATGCCCGTCCCACTTCGCTTCTTTTGCCTCGAACCAATCTCGTTCCTTCGAGAGCGACGCCGTGAGCATAGCGACTTAATCGCGGCAATGGCCTGGGAACTCAACCCTGCGGGAAACCACATTATGCTGGACTGTCTTTGGGACGAAGGGGAAGAGTATCGAGACCTCGAACGGCGCTTTAAGGCTTGGGGTACCCTCTATACAGTCAATCGGGTGTCGTTGAGTCCTCACATGGTTCCCCCAGCCGTCCAGTATGTCTGTGCAGTGACGAAGGACCTTGGTCATTTGGCAGAAGCCATCTGGGTTGCGCATTGTAGCCTCTTTGATATGGGCTTCTACGTGCGCCTCGGTGTTCCTGGCGACTGCGCGATCCAGGTGGAGTTACGCGCATTGCCAGAAACCACCCAGCGCATTGTCAACAAACGACAGCGATTCCCCGAGCTTCAGGTTGACGCGCAACTTGGTTGCGAGCTGGCGCTCAGATCATCCAGCGTATTCTTCAGGGGGTACGATAGAAGCTACGTGGATCTCATTTCACGAGACCTCACATTTGAATCTCTAGAGCGAGTTATGAGGAAACTACTAACCAAATCCTCCTAAAGAACGGCTAACTCGGGAATTCAGGAGTTCCAGGAGTTCAGGAGTTCCACGGAGTTCCGGGGACCGAATTGACCGGCCGCATTCCTGGGACACGTACTGAATTGCGCGGACGGTGAGGGCGGAAAGAAAGGTGCCAGGCACGCGGTAGCTGGCACGGAGGGACAGGCATTTGAGGACGAAAACGTTCGAGGTTTCCACGTACACTTCTGACCCCGTGGGCAACCGGCGGAGCTCGCACCGCTCGGCCCTCCACGTCCACGACCCCGCCAACCGGTTGCTCGAAGACGACGCCTTCACCTACACGTATGACGCGAACGGGAACCTGACGCGCAAGACCGAGAGCACCACCGGCCAGGTGACCACCTACACCTATGATGGGGAGAATCAACTGGTTCGGCTCGACCTGCCCAACGGCACCGTGGCCACCTACCGCTACGATGCCCTCGGGAGGCGGATCGAGAAGACGGTGAACGGCACCGTGTGTGAAGGCGAAGGCTCTTGGTGTCACGCTGGAGTACGCGGGCATCCAGTGTCCCGACGATAAGCCCTATATCGAGAGCTTCTTCGGGCACTACAAGACTGAGGAGGTCTATCGGACCAACTATGCGACACGGGCTGAAGCTCAAGTCGGCTGGCAGCTCTACCGCATTTGGTACGAGACCGAACGAGTCCATGAGTCGCTGGACTACCAGACGCCACATCAACGCCTGACCCGAGGTCGCGGTGGCTCGGGATGCACGGAAGCTGCTGATGGGGTCGAACGAGAAATCAGTCAGGTGTTCGATGGTTCCTGACAGAAGGCAGCGTCTTGCGAGCGGTCTAGTGTGCTTGATTTGCCTGACCATGCTTAGCGGTTGCAAGATTGAGTTTGAAGCCAACACCATTGTTTCGCCCGATGGAAGTGTAACGCGCACGACGCGCTACATTGGGGGTGGGGCTGAGGACGGAGAACTCAAAACGCGATATGAGCTTCCTTCAGGCGGTGCTTGGAAAGAAGGGAAGACCACCAGATATGACTACTCCGCAAAGAAGGATGTTGAAGTGACTACCGACGTGTATGAAGTCACCAAGCGATATGCAGGTGGCGAGCCGATTCCATCGGATTTCGTGCGAAAGGCAGAAGCATCTGATCGTACTGCCCGCAACCAGATACGGATGGCAGTACAGAACTATGGCTTCGTGAAGATGTTCAACTATGAGGAGCGGTTTCGAGATATCGTCACGACGGAAAGATTTGAAGCTGCGGCACGCAAGCTCTATGCAGGATGGGTTGAGCATTTTGCGGGGCATCTGGCGGAAGAATCTCACGACTCAATCAGTCCTGCTCAGGCGAGAGAGAAGCTGAAAGCGGCGTTTGATCCACTACTGGTCATGTTCCTTTCTGGGCTTCGCAGGGAAGGCAAAGCATTTGGTGAAAGCAAAACATTCAAAGACGAGCTTGAGCCATCGTTACAAGAAGAACGCATCGTGGCTGAAGTGGTGGGTATTTTCCCGTCCCCTTCGGCAGAACAAGCTGATGCATGGCGAGAAGGCATCACTCGCGCTTTCAGCAAAGCGAACGACATGCTGTCGAATTGGTGGGACGATACACCACTGGAGGAAGAACTATTCGGCGTGCACGGTTTTCATCTGTTTCAAGACTATGGTTTTGAAGTGACGCTCTCGCTTCCTGGAAGAGTCGTGGAGAGCAACGCAACAAAGCGGGAAGGTGGAGTGCTGAAGTGGGAGTTTGACAACGACGATTTCGTCTTGGAAGATTACGTCATACACGCCCGTTCACGGCTCGTTTATTCAGATCGGATTGCGGTGGTTGGTGGAACACTCTTCGTTCTACTCGTCGTGTTGAGTATTGCTACATTGCGAAGGAGAAAAAGAACGGCGGCGCGATAGCGTTTCAGTCGCCGATGGGAACCTACTTCGCTTCTCTCTGTCAGCGATCCCGACCCTCTTGGTGTTCCTTCGCGTATACCAGGAGGTCATGGTAGAGGTTCCCTTATCACAGGCCGGAAAACGTCCAGTTTGACGGAGTGCACCACGAGATTTTCCCTCAAGGGGACTGTCCGAATGGATCTGCGACTCCCTTTGGTTCACGAGTGGATTCACGGATTTGTTTGACCAAATCAGAAGCAGTATAGTATCTACCCCGCCTTGCTCCCGTTGCAAGAAGTAAGCCGTGCGTGACCAATTCCCTTAAGTCTCGACTAGCAACCTGGCCAGAAATTTCCGCAGCCGAACGATAGGTTGGATTACGGACCTTATAGCCAATCGCAGCATCCATGAGCGCCATCATCATTCGTTCTGGAAGCTTTTTCTTTTTGACCTCGGATTCGAGGATTTCCCATAGACGGTGCATTTCCCTCGTTCGCTTCAGGAGCGTCATCGCTTGGCGATAGTGGGCGGTTAAGCAAAATTGCGCCCACCGTCGGGTGTCGCGTTCCGGATTCCAGGACTTGCCGCTAGTGACTTGAAGGACATCGTAGTATTCTCGTGTGTTGTGCCCAAGATATTCTTCAATACTGCAAAACTCTGGCGATAGCGTGCCTGTTGTCTTGGCGAGAATTAAAGTTTGGAGACAACGAGCCATGCGGCCATTTCCATCTCTGAATGGGTGAATCATTACAAGATTCAAATGCCCCATTGCACCACGAACCATTGCATGTGTTTTCCCATCGTCGGTGTTTAGCGATTCGATCAGTTCATCCATCAAGATTGGGACTTGGTCAGCATCAGGACCTTCGTACATGACGACGTTCTTTTCTTCGTCTCGTACGGCGATATATCCAGGCCTCCACTTGCCAGGGCTCTTTAAGAGATTGTATTGAAGCATCATGTAGTGGAGGCTTTTCAGGAGATCAGTTGAATAGCGGAAATAGGGGTCATCCGCCAGCTGAAGCACATAGGTCATTGCTTCGCGGTAGCAATTTACAGCAAGCCACGCTTCAGCCTTTTCGTCCAACGGCTCTTCTTTCTGAGCCGCCGCTAGAGCATCATCGGGAGATACATTGTACCCTTCAATGCTGTTGGAACCTCGTAAGGCTTTAGCGAACGTACTCCTTCTGAGAAGCCCAAGCCAGCGGGTTGGTTGCCTGAGCGCATAGCTAAGTTTGCTCTTCAGTTCATCTATGAGTGCAACTACTTCTAGCTCTTTTTCCCCTAGATCTGGTGCATTGAATAGCATGATGTTTAGCTCATTTCATTATGTTTTGTATACATAGTATATATGTATAGATGATAGTTGTCAACTGTATTTTTATATTGACAAGACTTGAGCGCTCAAGCATAATAGTCGCAAAGGTACGCAAAGGTACCCGGTTCCAAGGGGACAGGTAAGGTAGATACCGAAGGTTGAGTCGTGGTGCTTTCGTCACCCGCGCTGTTGCATCTGGTTTCTTCCGACCCCGTGGGCAACCGCATGAGCTCCCATCTCTCTTCAACGCATCGCACCGACGCGGCCAATCGCCTGCTGGAAGATGCCGCCTTCACCTACACCTACTCGGCCTTGACAGTCCCGCGTGGGAAAATCGGTGCCGTGCTAAATAGTGTCGGCTTGTTGGGTAGGGCTTGTTGGGTAGGGTGGCACAGTTAGGACGGCACGAGATTTTCTTCAATCACATCGGACTCTTCCCCGCACACTCGTTTCACCCTGATGCGTGGTACACCAGGAGCGCACCCAGCCCTGAACGCACTTTCTTGCGGTGAGGCAGAAAAAAATCCTGGCATGGGTTGGGAAGATACGGTATACTTACTAAGTAAGAAAATCTTACAAGGAGGTTCCCATGAATACGCTGGACGTGACGACGATGTCCTCCAAGGGGCAAGTGGTGATCCCCACGGACATCCGCAAGGAACTGGGGTTGTTGACTGGGGTCAAGCTGATGGTGCTGACCGATGGCTCCAACCTACTGCTCAAACCCATCCAGGCCCCGAAGCTGCAGGCCTTCCACGCCCTAGCCCGGCGCAGCCGTCACTACGCGAAACAGGTGGGGTTGCGCAAGAGCGTCCTCGCCAGGGCCCTGCGCGCTGTGCGGCATGAAAGTCGTGCTTGATACCAACGTCTTGGTATCAGGCGTCTTCTGGCGCGGACCAGCCAGCCGAATCCTGGAGCTGTGGGCGAACGACAGGATCGAAGTCGTCGCCAGTCCGGAGATGCTCACGGAGTATCAACGCCTGTTGGCTGTAATGGAGCGAGACAAACCCGCAGGGTTGGCCGACGCCTGGGCCGTGTTTATCGCCCAACATGCGACCGTGATCCATCCGGCGGGCCATCCCCGGTTGTGTCGGGATCCTGACGACGATAAGTTCCTCCATTGTGCCTTGAGCGCAGGCGTGCGGACTGTCGTCAGCGGGGACAAAGACCTACTATCGGTGGACAGGCTGGCGGAGGTGGAAATCCTCACACCCACAGGCTTTCTCCGCCGCTACAACTATATGAGATGAGTACGTGATGCGAATCCAGATGCCGAAAAGCAGAGGCATTCCTCATCGGGAAAATCGGTGCCGTGCTAAATAGTGTCGGCTTGTTGGGTAGGGTGGCACAGTTAGGACGGCACGAGATTTTCCGGTGCGCTGGCGAATAGAAGAACCGGCACCGTGTGGTCTGGTTGACACCCTGGGGCTTTCGCGATAGACTGCACGAGATGGTGTTGACTAACAGGGAGGGTGAGATGAAGCGGATGATGATGGGGCTGGTGGCGTTGTCGTTGCTGCTCGGGGGCCAGCCGGCGTGGGCGGCGCGCACACCGGTGCATGAGGCGGCGGAATCTCAGGAGTACGGGCGGAAGTTCGGCGGGATGATCGGGCGTGGCGCGCTCAACGTCCTCACGTCGTTTGTGGACGTCCTCGTCAACACGGTGAATGAGACGAAGGCCGGCCCGCCCTTCGTCGGCACCTTGACCGGGCTCGCCAGGGGGACCGGGTGCGGGGTGCTGCGGCTTGGATCGGGGGCGGTCGACCTGGTGACCTTCTGGGTTCCCGGCTTTAACGGCTTTCCGGTGTCTGACTCCTATGAGAATTGCCTGGCCACGAGCAGCGCGTCCGCTGTGAAGCCGGAAGCCCCGTCCACCGGCGGCCAAGCGTCGCTGCTTGCGGCCATGCCCGCAGCCACACCCATCGAAGCCCAGGCTCCACCGACGGCGCAAGCCCCACCAGAAGAAACCCCCAAGAAACGGTGGCAGAAGTAATCATCCATTTCGCGTCGCCTGCCGGTCGGCAGACAAGCGAAATGTCTCAATCACTTTTGCGAAGCAAACGTTATGAGTGATACCTACCTCACCAAAGAAGGCCTCGCTAAGCTCCGCACCGAACACGCGTCGCTCCTCCAACAGAAACGCCAGTTGACCGAAGAGGTCAGCAAAGCGGCGGCGATGGGCGATCTGCGCGAGAACAGCGAATACCACGCCGCCCGGGAGCGGCTGCAGCACGTCGCCAAGCGACTGGCGGAACTGGACGCGAAGCTCGCCCACGTGCGGATCATCGATGAGCTGGAGGTCAAATCAGGCGAGGCGCGGGTCGGCACGCAGGTGACCCTACAAGATGAGCAGACGAAGGAGCGCTTCACGTACCTCCTGGTCGGGCCTGACGAGGCCGATCCACAGAATGGCAGGCTCTCGATGTCCTCACCGCTCGGAAAGAGCCTCTTGGGCAAGAAGCCGGGGGACTCGTTTACCTTGACGCTCCCGAAGGCCGTGGTTCCCTACCGCGTGGTGGATGTGAAACGGGCGAGCTGACGATGACCACTCCGCCGCTGACCCAGCGCACCTGCAAACCCTGCGAGGGCGGTGCTGCGCCGTTGCCGCTCAACGCGGCCCAGGCGCTGCTGCGGGATGTCCGCGGTTGGGAGCTCGTGGACGAGAAGCTGATCCGCAAGACCGTGAGGTGCAAGGATTTTCTCGACGCGGTCAGCCTCATCCAGCGCATCGCCCCTATCGCTGAAGCCGAGGATCATCACCCTGATCTCCACCTCACCGGCTACCGGAAGCTCACCATCGAGCTCTCGACCCACGCCATCGGCGGCCTCTCAGAGAACGATTTCATCCTCGCCGCCAAGCTCGATCAGCTTCTCACAACAGGCAGTGGCCAGTGATGAGTGGCGAGTGGCCAGTGGGCTGCTTATCACTCACCACTGGTCACTCACCACTGGTCACTCAGTCATGGCGCTGACCCCGTCCACCATGCTTGCGCTCGGCACCCCGGCGCCGGATTTTAGGCTGCCGGACGTCGTGTCCGGGAACACGGTGTCGCTGGCGACGTTCGCCGGCAAGAAGGCGCTCCTCGCCATGTTCATCTGCCGCCACTGCCCCTACGTCCAGCACGTGAAGGAGGGGCTGGCGCGGCTCGGGCGGGATTACGCGAAGAAGGACGCGGGGATCGTGGCGATCAGCGCGAACGACGCTGCGAACTACCCTGAGGACGCGCCGGATTCACTCAAGGCGATGGCGCAGGACGAGGGGTTTGCGTTCCCGTTCTGCTACGACGAACGTCAGGAGACCGCGAAGGCCTACACCGCCGCGTGCACGCCGGATTTCTTCCTCTTCGGCCCGGACCGGACGCTCGTCTACCGCGGCCAGCTCGATGACAGCCGCCCGGGGAACGGCAAACCGGTGACCGGGCGGGATCTCCGCGCGGCGATCGATGCGGTGTTGGCGGGGAAGCCGGTGAGCCAGGATCAGAAGCCGAGCATCGGTTGCAACATCAAGTGGAAACCGACCAACGAACCCGCCTACTTCGCCCGTTAAAGAAGTGTCTGACACTTTTTAGCTGAGCTGAAGGACGAGGCACTTCGCGGAGCCGCCCGCTTTCAGGAACTCGGAGAGGTCCACCGGGTGGAGCCGAAACCCCCGACGCGTCAGTTGACGCCGCAGCCTTCCTGACATCCCTTCCTGGACGACGATCGATCGACCGACCACAATCGCGTTGCACGCAAACCGCTTCGCATCCGCCTCTGAGACGCTGATCGGATCCGCCACCAGGTGCTCGATGACCTTCCGCCCATAGCGATCAAAGGCGCTCGGGAACCACAGCGCGCTGCTCGCGCCCAGCGGGCAGAAGCAGGTATCGAGGTGATAGAACCGCCGGTCCACGAGCTCTGCGGGCAGCACCCGGGCCTTCAGGATCCGCGCCAACTCTTCATGGGCCGGTTCGTCTGATCGGAACCGGAAGCCGAAGAGCAACGTCTCGCCCACCCACAGCGCATCGCCCTCCCCTTCGAAATCATACCGGCTGCTCAGCCTGACCACGCGAAATCCTACCCGCCTGAAATACCGCTCGGCGATCGGCTCTTCTTTCTGCCGCTCCAGGTGCCTGAAGTTGCTCCGGATGACGGTCTGTCCGCTGACCAGACCGGCGTTGGCGGTAAAGACGAGATCCGGGACGCCGGGGTGAGGCGGGAGGATCTGCACGCGCACGCGGAGCTGGCGAGTCAGGAGCCGATACAACTGGTTCCACTGGACGAGGGCCCGCGCGTGATCGGCCTGCCGCTTCA
>JACPSQ010000069.1 GCA_016193195.1 Candidatus Omnitrophota bacterium | reverse complement strand
GGCGAATGGCTGACCCCCTACACCCCCTACCAGGCTGAAGCCAGCCAGGGCACGCTCCAGGCCATCTATGAGTTCCAGTCAATGGTGTGCGAGCTCCTCCAGATGGACGTGGCCAACGCCTCACTCTATGACGGGGCCTCAGCAGCGGCCGAGGCGGCGCTCCTCACGCTGCGCGTGACGGAACGGCCTCGCGTGTTGGTGTCCGAGGCCCTCCACCCACACGCCCGGCAAGCGCTGGCGACGTACCTCAGCGGCGCCAGGACGATCCTCCAGGAGATCCCAACGGTCAATGGGGTAACGGACATGGAAGCGCTTGGGAAGGCGATGCGGGATGACGTGGCGTGTGTGATCATGCAACAACCGAACGTGTTCGGCTGCCTTGAGCCGATGGTCCAGGCCGGCGGACTGGCCCACCGC
This sequence comes from Candidatus Omnitrophota bacterium, assembly GCA_016193195.1. Taxonomy (GTDB): domain Bacteria; phylum Omnitrophota; class Gorgyraeia; order Aquiviventales; family Aquiviventaceae; genus JACPSQ01. The sequence continues at coordinate 13,508 of JACPSQ010000069.1, read as the reverse complement.
TTCGGCAGCCTCTTCGTCGCCTCGGTGTACCCGATCAGCTTGGGTCTGGTGAAGCCGCCCGGCGCCTATGGCGCGGACATCGCGGTGGCCGAGGGACGATGTCTGGGAAGCCCGATCACCTACGGCGGCCCGGACCTCGGTCTCTTCGCGGCAACGTCGGCGCTCGTGCGTCGCCTCCCTGGGCGTCTCGCCGGCTGCACGGTGGATCGCACCGGCCGTCGAGGCTACACGCTGACGCTTCAAACGCGCGAGCAGCACATCCGGCGGGAGAAGGCGACGTCCAACATCTGCACAAACGAAGGGTGGCTGGCGCTGCGGGCCGCGATCTTCCTGAGCCTCTTGGGTCCGCAGGGCATGAAGGAACTTGCGAGGCTGAACCTGGAGAAGGCCCATGACGCGCGCGAGCGCCTCTGTGAGCTTCCGTGGATCAAGCCGGCGTTTGACCAACCGTTCTTCAACGAGTTCACCCTCCAGTACGATCCGCCCACGGATGTTAACCGGGTGAACCGGACGCTTGCCAAAGCAGGCATTGTCGGCGGGTGGCCGCTCGCGGATTGGTACCCGACCCTGCCACAGGCATCGCTCTGGTGCGTGACGGAGCGCATCGGTCGCGATGGGATCGACCGTCTGCTCCATGCGCTGAACGGCGCGGCGTGATGGCAGAGCCGCTGATCTTCGAGCGTTCCGTGTCCGGGCGACGCGGCTATCGATTGCCGCCCAGCGACGTTCTAGCGATGGGCCAGGCTGAGGCGATTCCTGACGATCAGGTGCGCACGGAACCGCCCCGGCTACCGGAGGTGGCGGAGATCGATGCCATCCGCCACTACACGAGACTCTCGCAGCTCAACTTCTCCGTGGACACCCACTGCTACCCGTTGGGTTCCTGCACGATGAAGTACAACCCGAAGCTCAACGACCGGATCGCAGCGCTCCCCAATTTTGCTTCGCTGCATCCCCTCCAGCCGACATCGCAGGTTCAGGGGGTCCTTCAGCTCCTCTATGAGCTGGATCAGCTCCTCTCGGCGATCACCGGCATGGCGGCGTTCACCCTTCAGCCGGCGGCAGGGGCGCAGGGCGAGCTGACCGGCCTCAAGATCATTGCGGCGTACCACCGGCGCAAACGCAGCATCCGATCCACGATGTTGATCCCGGACTCCGCGCATGGGACCAACCCGGCTTCGGCGGCCATTTCCGGCTTCACGGTCGAAAAACTCAGGTCCGGCCCTGATGGGCTCGTGGATCTCCACGAGCTCAAGAGCAAACTTACCCCTGACGTTGCAGCGCTGATGCTGACGAACCCGAACACCCTGGGGCTCTTCGAGCGAAACATCAAGACGATCGCGGCACTCCTGCATGAGCGGGATGCGCTCCTCTACATGGATGGCGCGAACATGAACGCCCTGTTGGGCATTGCGCGGCCCGGAGAGATGGGGGTCGACATCCTCCAGTTGAATTTGCACAAGACGTTCTCGACGCCGCACGGCGGCGGCGGACCGGGCGCCGGCCCCGTCGGGGTGGGGAAGAAACTGGAGGCGTTTCTCCCCGTCCCTCGTGTCCGCAAGACGGGCAAGCGATTTGCATGGGATGAGCGCAGCCGGGCCACGATCGGCCGCGTCCACGGCTTCTACGGGAATGTCGGCGTGCTCATCCGCGCGTATGCGTATATCCGGACCCTGGGATGCGAGGGGCTCATGCGCGCGAGCGAAGCCGCAATCATCAATGCCAACTACCTCAAGGCCAAACTGGAGCCGACGTTTCCGGTACCCTTCAATGATCACTGCATGCATGAGTTTGTCGTGACGGTGAAGGCGCTGAAAGCGCACGGGATCACCGCGATGGACGTCGCGAAGCGGCTCTTGGATTACGGATTCTACGCGCCGACCGTCTACTTCCCGCTGATCGTCGACGAGGCGCTGATGATCGAGCCGACGGAGACTGAATCACAAGAGACGCTGGATCGATTCGCCGAGGCCCTGCTCAGCATTGCGCAGGAAGCCACGACGAACCCGGAGCTCGTCCGAGGCGCCCCGCACCGCCTGGCGGTGCATCGGCTGGATGAGGTCCGGGCGGCGCGCGAGCCGAACCTGCGCTGGACGCCGGAGCACCGGCAGTCCGTAGTCCATAGTCGGTAGTCCGTAGCAAGAGCATAGCAGCAATGACACAGGATCAGGTAGCTCGGTTGGTCGAGGACGAATTGGCAGGGAGGTCGGCTCTGCACGGACATAGCATCACCTCCGAAAACGTCCGGTCTCACTTGGTTCATCCGCCTCGCGAAGCGCAATTCCACGATCCAGTCACGAAGGACACTGTGAAGCTCTGGATCGTGCTTGATGAGCGCCCGGGAGATGCCAAAGAGGGATACCTGGTCATCTTCCATCCGCAAGATAAGCGCTTTGGTCTGGCGACCAAGCCGGCTGGCGCTGACGCTGGCGTTTTGCTCGGACTTCATGGCAATTTTATCCAAACGGTGAACTCGCTGTAGTTGTCATGAACTACGGACTACGGACTACGGACTACGGACTAGACGAGTGGCGCATCTTCATCGATGGGCGCAGGAGCGCCGCGGAGCACATGGCGTTCGACGAGCGGCTGGCCGAGGACGCGCGGCCGCTCGTGCGGTTCTTCACGTGGGATCCGGCGGCGCTTTCGCTCGGCTGGAAACAGCCGCCTCCGGAGTGGCTTGAGGTGTCGCGCTGGCGAGCCGCAGGGCTGGAGCTGGTGGAGCGCCCAACCGGCGGGGGGATCGCGTTTCACGGAAGCGACGTGTCGATCGCCGTCACGGTCCCGCGCGCGCTCGATCTCCCACCGAAGACCCTCATGGACGCGGTCTGCGAGAGCGCGGTGGGGCTCTGCGGCTCGCTTGGAATTCAGGCGAGAAGCCTGCTGGAGGACTGGGGCGAGGGGCGGATCACCTACTGCCTGACGCAGCCGAGCCCCTACGCGGTCTTCCTCGGCGAGCGAAAGGTCGCGGGGTTCGCCCTCCGTCGGTATCCGAACAGTTGGCTGATCCAAGGCTCGCTGCTCGTGCGCCCGCTGCCCCCGGCGCTTGCGCAGGCGATTCCCGGGGACGTTGCCGAAGAGGTGAGGGCGCGGGCCGTGCCGCTGTCTGAGGTTGCGGCGACGCGCGTGGACGAAGGCGCGGTGATCGAATGGTGGGCCGAGCATTGGTCGCGCTGGTGGGGTGACGCTGATTCACGCGGATTGTCGTGGATCAATCAGCGGAAATCAGCGATAGCGTTGCAATCAGCGAGGATCAGCGTCTGATGAGGTGCGATACGTGCCAAGAGGAGAGTCCGGTCGTCATGCGGGTGGTGGTCGCGAAGGGCTACAACCGCGCCCTCGCGCGGCCGATGTTCAACTGTCCTGCGTGCTTTGAGAAGAAAGAGCAATCAAAAAACGCTCAAGGCTCTAGGCTCGAGGCTGAAGGCAAACGATGACGTCGTGCTTGCCTAGAGCCTTGAGCCTCCAGCCTTGAGCAAACTGTGAGGAGAGGCAGGGCGAGATGATCACGACGGTGGTGGGGAACTACCCGAAGGTGGCGGAGGGAGCCTATTCGACGAAGCTCATCGGCGCGATCTCAAAATGGCAACGCAAGGAACTCACCGATGCCCAGTTGGAGGCGGTCTACCAGGAGATCACCCGGGCGGTCATCCAGGAACAGGAAGCGGCGGGCCTTGATCTCCTCACGGACGGCCAGATCCGCTGGGAGGATCTTGTGACGTCGCTAGCGAAGCATCTTGAGGGGTTTGAGATCGACGGGCTCTCCCGCTGGTTCGACAACAACGTGTACTATCGCCGTCCGATCCTCCATCGGGCGCCGGTCAGGAAGCGGCCGATCCTGGTTGAGACGTATCGGTTTGCGGCAGGCTGCACCAAGCGGCCGGTGAAAGCGGTGCTCCCCGGCCCCTACACGTTCGCCCAGATGAGCGAGGACCGCCACTTCAAGCGGCTGCGTCCCTTCGCACTGAGGCTCGCTGAAATCCTCAACCAGGAAGCGATCGATCTCGCCCGGGCCGGCGCACCGCTCGTCCAGTTTGACGAGCCGGCGCTTGGGTTTGGCCGGCCGGATATGAAGCTGGCGCTCGAGGCGCTGGGTGCGGCGACCAAGGGTGTCAAGGCGAAGACGGCGGTCTACATCTATTTCGGCTCGCTCAACGGGGCGCTTGAACCGCTCCTGACGCGCGCGCCGGTCGATCTCGTGGGCGTGGACGTTGTCTCCGACCCGAAGGCGCTCGGGGCGCTGAAGCGGCTGAAGGTTGCGAAGGAGCTGGCCCTCGGCTGTCTGGATGCGCGCAACACGAAGCTGGAGTCGATCAAGGGACTCCACGAAGTCTTCCGCGCCGTCAGAAGGCTCGTGCCGTCGGATCGGCTCACGGTGAATCCGAACTGCGGGTTGGAGTTCTTACCTCATCCCCAAGCCCTCGCGAAGATCCGTCGGCTCACCGAGGCCGTCCGTACCTATCCTGGGGCATCGACCTACTGAAGGAGGACCCCATGCTACTCACGACGTCTGTAGGGAGCTTGCCGAAACCGGAGTATCTGACCACAACGCGGACCAAGGCGAGGAAGGGCGAGGTGGACGCGAGAGTTCTTCGTGAGCTCGAAGAGCGCTCGACCCGCGAGTGGATCAAGACCCAGGAAGAGCTCGGCATCGACATCGTCGTGGACGGCGAGCAGTACCGTGGCGACATGGTGGCCTATTTCGCCGAACACCTAGGAGGGTTCAAGGAGAGCGAGCTGGTCCGCTCCTATGGGAACCGGTACTATCGCAAGCCGATTATCGTCGGGAAGATCACCCGACCCAAGCCGATCACCGTGGAGTGGTGGCAGTTCGCCCAGCAGCTCACCAAGCAGCCCGTGAAGGGGATGCTGACCGGCCCCTATACCATCATGGACTGGTCGTTCAACGAGCACTATCCCTCGCGGCGAGCCGCGACCCTCGCCATCGCTCAGGTCATCCGAGACGAGGCAAGGGATCTGGAGCGCGCCGGAGCCCAGTACATCCAGGTGGATGAGCCGGCGATCTCCACCCGGCCTGACGAGATGGACCTCGCCATTGAAGCGTTGGGGATCGTGACCCGCGGGCTGAGGGCAAAGACGATCACGCATATCTGCTACGGAAACTTCGCGGCGATCGGCCCGAAGCTCCATCAGCTCCCGGTGGATCAAGTCGATCTCGAGTTCGCCAACCGGAACTTCGAGCTGCTTGAGTTCTTCCGTGGCAAGCGCTTCCCGAAGGAGGTCGGGCTTGGCGTCGTCGACGTTCACGACCATCGGATCGAGTCCAGGGATGAGGTCATCAAAAATCTGAAGAAGGCACTGAAGGTGTTAAGGCCGGAGCAGATCTACGTCGACCCGGACTGCGGGCTGAAGACACGATCCCCCCAGGAAGCCGTCGAGAAACTCCGCGTGGTCGTTGAAGCCGCCCGCGCGGTCCGTGAGCAACTGCTTCACTAACCTATTCACAAGGGCCCGGATGACTGTGGATGAGCTGCAGGGGCGAAAGCGGTCCGGTCAGAAGATCGCCATGCTGACTGCGTACGACTACCCCATCGCGAAGCTGCTCGATGAGGCGGGGCTCGACATCATCCTGGTGGGCGACTCGCTGGGAATGGTCGTGCTCGGCTATGAGACGACGGCCCCTGTGACCATGGAGGAAATGCTGCACCATGCCCGGGCTGCGCGGCGAGGGATCACGCGGGCTCTCTTGGTTGGCGACATGCCGCTGTGCTCGTTTCGCTCCTCCGTCGCGGACTCCGTGCGCGACGCCGGGCGGTTCATCCGGGAGGCCGGTTGCGACGCGGTGAAGTTGGAATGGAAGGAGGGCATGGAGGAGACGGCGAACGCCATCGTCGGCGCGGGCATCCCGGTCATGGGCCACGTCGGGTTGACGCCGCAGACCGCGGCAGGCGAAGGCGGGTTTGGGATGCGGGGCAAGGACGCCGAATCGGCGGCGCGGATCGTCGCCCAAGCGATCGCGCTGGAGCACGCCGGCTGCTTTGCGATCGTGTTGGAGTGCATTCCCGATCTTGTGGCGCAGGAGATCACCCGGCGCCTCGCGATCCCAACGATCGGCATTGGGTCGGGGCCGCACTGCGATGGACAGGTCGTGGTGACCTACGACCTGGTGGGCCTGTTTGACCGGTTCACGCCACGGTTCGTGAGGCGTTATGCGGATGTCGCGGGCGCGATCCGACAGGCCGCGGCCGAGTACGCGGAGGATGTGCAGGGCGGCCGCTTTCCCGGAAAGGACGAGACGCGGACGATGAGCCCCGGGGAGTTCGCGAGGCTCAAGAAGGAGCTCGGCGCAGGGGCATGAAGGCGACGAGATACTACCCGATCTTCGCCGATCTCAGCGGGCGTCGCTGTGTCGTGGTCGGCGGGGGGGGCGTCGCGCAGCGGAAAACCGTCGCCCTCCTCGGATGCGGAGCGCACGTCGCGGTGGTGAGCCCCACGCTGACCCGTCGGCTCTCAACGTACGCCCGGCAGGGGAGGATCCGGCACCTCGCGCGGCGGGTTCGGCCCACCGACCTGCGCGGGGCGTGGCTCGTGTGCGCGGCGACGGATGACCAGGCGGTGAACACGCTCGTATCCCAAGCGGCGCGCCGCTTGAAAATTTTTGCAAACGTCGTCGACCAAACGCCGCTGTGCTCCTTTATCGCGCCAGCGATCGTCCGGCGAGGTCCGCTCACCATCGCCGTCAGCACCGGCGGGGCGAGTCCATCGTTGGCGAAGGTCCTGCGCCGCGACATCGAGCGCGCCGTCGGGACCCCCCACGTGGCGATGCTCCGCCTGTTGAGGGACCTTCGGGGGCTCGCGAAGGATCGGCTCGCGGATCCTCGCGGCCGGAAGCGGTACTTTGATCGACTGCTCAGGGGTCGAACCTTTGCGCTGGTGCGGGAAGGGAAGCCTGCGGCGGCGCGCCGGGAAGCGCTGGCCCTCCTCAAGCGCCACGCGATGCAAGATGGTCGGTCGTGATGCATCCGGTCGTGATCGGGACCCGTGGAAGCGCACTCGCGCTCTGCCAGGCGCAGATGGTTCAGAGGAAGTTGGAGGAGCGCTGTCCCCAGCGGACGTTCGCCCTGCACACCATCAATGCCCAAGCGGATCAACATCCTGAGCGTCCCTTGGCCGCGATGGAAGGCGAGGGCGTGTTCGTCAAGGAGCTGGAGCAGGCGCTCATGGACAGGCGCATCGACCTTGCCGTCCACAGCATGAAGGATCTTCCGCTGGATACCACGCTGGCCCTTCGGGTCGCAGCGGTGCTTGCGCGGGAGGAGCCGCGCGACGCCCTCGTCTCCCGCTCAGGGGCGACGCTGGATCAGCTTCCGCGCGGCGCCCGGATCGGGACGTCGAGCCTGCGGCGGCGCAGCCAGCTCCTGCATCACCGGGCTGATCTCCAGATGCTCGAGATCCGTGGGAACGTCGACACCCGCCTGCGAAAGCTCGATGAAGGGCGCTACGACGCCATCGTCCTTGCCGCGTGCGGGTTGATTCGACTCGGGCTTGAAGGGCGCATCACAGAATATCTGGATTGCTCACGGATGCTTCCGGAGCCTGGCCAGGGAGCGTTGGCGATTGAGGCGCGCTCGGACGATGCTGCGACACTTGAGCTCGTGAGCGTTCTTGATGACCCATTGAGCCGAGCCTGCGTTGAGGCGGAGCGGGCGTTTCTCGGTGCGCTCGGCGGTGGCTGCCGAGTTCCCATCGCCGCCTACGCATCCGTGAGCAGCGGGACGCTCTTGCTGGAAGGCGCGGTCATCGCCGCGGACGGGAGTGAGGAACGGCGCGGGAAAGCGACCGGCCCCGTGACTGAACCTGTCGCGTTAGGCCAGCGCCTCGCCCAGCAGCTCATCGACCAGGGCGCCAAAGAGCTGCTCAAGGCTAAAGGCTCGAGGCTCTAGGCGAGCACCTACCGCCTTTGCATGGGGAGGGGGACAAGGGAGGAAGGCAGCCAGGATGACCGGAGCAACCTTCCTTTAAGGAAAAGGATGGGCGCAGGAAGGGAAAACCCGTTTTCCCTTCCTGCCAGGAAGTACATGCGGTTTGCCCGTCTCGTTCCTATTAGGAAAGGGAGCCCAGCCCCCACGGCTTCGCTTGGCGAAGCCAAGTGGTGGGGGCGATAGGAGGGAAAACCTTAGGTTTTCCCTCCTATGGAGCGAGCCATAGGATTTGTATAGGCGAGCGACGCGCCCGTAGCTCAATCGGATAGAGCGCTGGCCTCCGGAGCCAGAGGTTATGGGTTCGATCCCCGTCGGGCGCGCCATGTTAAGGCAAACGGTAAAAGGAAAAAGGCAAAAGTGAGAAGAGGGACGGTGTACCTCGTTGGAGCAGGGCCGGGGGATCCGAAGCTCATCACTGTGAGAGGGCAGGAACTCTTGCGCGCGGCTGATGTCGTCGTATACGACCACCTCGTCTCGCCGCGGCTGCTCACGGCATGCTCGCCCCATGCAAAGCTCGTCTACGTGGGGAAGGAAGCGGATCGACATGCCGCGCGACAGCAGGCCATCAACAGGCTGCTGGTTCGAGAGGCGCGGGCGGACAAGACGGTAGTCCGCTTGAAGGGCGGGGACCCCTTTGTGTTCGGGCGGGGAGGGGAGGAGGCGTTGTCGCTGGCGAGGGCGAAGATCGCGTACGAGGTGGTCCCCGGCGTCACCAGCGCGATTGGCGTGCCCGCCTACGCGGGAATCCCGGTGACCCACCGTGGACTCTCCTCATCGTTCGCCGTCATCACGGGTCACGAGGATCCCACCAAAGAAGGCAGTGCCATCAAGTGGGCGCACCTGGCCACCTCCTGCGATACGGTGGTCTGCCTGATGGGGGTGGGCAGGCTTCCGATGATCGCGGCCCAGTTGATCCGGCATGGGAGGCGCGGCAGCACCCCGTGCGCTGTGATCGAGTGGGGCACTGCACCTCGCCAACGGACCGTCACCGGCACGCTGCGCACCATCACCGGCCTCGCGAAGCGCGCGACGGTTCAACCGCCCGCGATCCTCGTCGTCGGTGACGTCACTCGGCTCCGCCGTCAGCTGAAGTGGTTTGAGCGGAGGCTGCTCTTTGGGAAGCGGATCCTTGTGACCCGCGCGTCCGACAAGGCCGACACCTTTGCTGATCAGCTGGAAACCCTCGGCGCCGAAGTCGAGCAGCTGCCGGCCATTGAGTTGGGGCCGGTGAGACAGAACGGCCTGCTGCGTGAAGCAATCACAGGGTTCCCGAGACCCGACTGGGTGTTTTTCACAAGCCCTGAAGGGATTGGATGGTTTGCGCGGGTCCTGAGGGCCGCTCGGCAGGATCTGCGCTGGCTCTCCGGATGCCACATCGGCGCCATCGGGTCCAAGACCGCGGCGGCGATTGAGGAGCGTGGGCTTCACGTTGACTTCGTGCCGAAGCAATTCAGCCAGGAGGGGGTCCTGGAGGGGTTGCCGCGTCGCGTGCTCAATGGCAAGCGGGCGCTCATCCTGTGCGCCGAGGAGAGCCGCGATGTGTTAGCCCAGGGACTCCGCGGACGGGGCTGCGAGGTGAAGAAGCTCCCCATCTATCGGACGCTCGTCCCCCGCGCCCTCGCGACGGGGCTCACGACGCTGTTCAAGAGACCGTTCGATTACGTGACGGTCACCTCGGCGAGTTGCGTTGAACACCTCTGGACTGCGCTGAGGACAGGGGGGGAGGCGGATCTGTTCCGCCGCCTGCGTTTTGCCTCTATCGGGCCGGTGACGTCAAGCTCCGTGCGCGCGCACGGCGGGCGCGTCGTCGTGGAGGCGAATCCCTCGACCATTGAAGGGCTTGTACACGCCATGGTGAAACACCTCAGATGACATGCCCTTCGGAGCGTGCGGAGTGCGGGGTGCGGAGTGCGGGATGACGACAGTCGCCTTGAGCAAAACTCCGCATGCCTCATGCCGCATGCCGCACTCATATCGGCCGCGGCGCATGCGCCAGAGCGAGCCGTTGCGCTCACTCCTGCGCGAAACCCACCTCTCAGCGGGCCAGCTCGTCATGCCGCTCTTTGTGCGCTCCGGGAAACATATCCGGGCCCCGATCCCCTCGATGCCTGGCCACGCTCAACTCTCGGTGGACGAAGCGGTGAAAGAGTGCCAGGGGTTGCGCGAGTCGGGCGTGAGCGCGGTCCTGCTCTTTGGACTCTCTGACCGCAAAGATGAGAAGGGAAGCGGCGCCTATGCAAGGGACGGCGTCGTCCAGCAGGCGGTGCAGGCGATCAAGGCAGCCGTGCCGGGCCTGGTCGTGATCACGGACGTCTGCCTCTGCGCGTATACGAGCCACGGGCATTGCGGTGTTGTGAAGTACGCTCAGGGCTTAGGGCTCAGGGCTCGGGGCAACAAACAGGCAAGACGAGGGAAGCCCAGAACCCCGACCCCCGAACCCAGAACAGAGACGGGGTTTTGGATCGACAACGATGCGACGCTTGAGCTGATTGCCAAGACGGCCGTGTCGCACGCCAGAGCCGGCGCGGATCTCGTGGCGCCGTCCGATATGATGGATGGAAACGTCGGCGCCGTCCGCCGGGCCCTCGATGAGGCGGGCTTCGACCGGGTTCCCATCATGGCCTACTCGGTGAAGTTTGCCTCAGCCTTTTACGCGCCGTTTCGCCAAGCGGTGGACTCCGCCCCGCAGTTCAGCGACCGCCGCTCGTACCAGATGGATATTGCCAACAGCGACGAGGCGCTTCGCGAGGCCAGATTGGACATCGAGCAGGGGGCCGATATCCTCATGGTCAAACCCGCCCTCGCGTACCTGGACATCATCCGTCGCATCAAGCAGGAGCTGCGTCACCCGGTCGCTGCGTTTAGCGTGAGCGGCGAGTACGCGATGGTGAAAGCCGCCGCCGCGCGGGGGTGGGTGGCCGAGCGGCCGATCTGGTTCGAGATCCTGCTCGCGCTGAAACGCGCGGGGGCGGACATCCTCATCACCTATTGGGCGAAGGACGCTGCGAAGCTGCTACACGAGCAATGAGGGACACAGTGGCGAGTGGCGAGTGGCGAGTGGCGAATTCGAAAGCCAGATCACTCCGAACTCCGAACTCCGAACTCCGAACTATTCTTGAGGAGGCACAACGCTACTTGGTGGGCGGCGTGAATAGTCCAGTGAGGGCGTTCCGGCAGGTCGGGGGTGATCCACTCCTACTCGTCCAGGCTCGGGGCGCTGAGGTCCGTGATCCCGGGGGACGCCGCTGGCTTGACTTCATCATGGGATGGGGGGCTCTCCTGCTGGGCCACAACGCGCTACCGGTGGTCCGGGCGATCCAGCGCGGGATGAAACAAGGCATCCTCATGGGACTCACGCACCCTGCCGAGGTGGAGCTGGCCAGGCTCATTGTGGAGGCGGTGCCGTCGGTTGAGCAGGTGCGCTTCATGGTGTCCGGCACGGAGGCGTGCATGACGGCGGTGCGGTTGGCCCGGGCGCAGACCGGGCGGACGAAGATCGTGGTGTTCGAGGGATGCTACCACGGCCATGCGGCTAGCCTCATGGCAGGGAAGACCACCAGCGTTGCGTCCGTCTCGGGGTCAGAGGTCATCTCGGTTCCGTTCAACGACCTGGGCGCGTTTGAGATGGCCATCCGGCGGCATGGTGACGACGTGGCCTGCGTCATCGTGGAATCTGTGGCTGCCAACATGGGGGTCGTGGTTCCTGAGCCAGGATTCCTGCAGCGCCTGCGGGCGTTGACCAGTCGGCATGGCATCCTGCTGATCTTTGATGAGGTTGTGACAGGGTTCCGCGTGGGATTTGGAGGAGCCCAGGGCTACGTGGGGGTCAGACCGGACCTGACGACCTTTGGAAAGATTATCGGTGGCGGGCTCCCGATCGGAGCGCTCGGAGGGCCTCGGCAGCTGATGCAGCGGTTGGCCCCGGAGGGGGACGTGTTCCATGGCGGCACCTTCGCCGGCCACCCGCTCAGCATGACGGCGGGCATCGCGACGTTGCAAGAGCTGAAGACCGACCCCCCCTATGAGCGTCTTGAGCGGTTGTCCGGCCGGCTTGCGGAGGGGCTCCTGAAGTCGGCGAGCCGGAGTGATATCGCGATTCAGATCAATCGGCTGGGATCCATGTTGAGCGTTTTCTTTTCGGAGACGCCGGTCCGCGATTTCGCTCAGGCCAAAGCGAGCCGGCGGGATCGATTCGCCCAATGGGCTCAGTCGTTGCGGCGGCACGGGATCCTCATCCCACCTTCGCCGTTGGAAGCGCTGTTTCTCTCGACCGCTCATACCGAAGCCCAGGTGGATCGGATGGTGGATGCCTCGCGCACGGCGTTTCGGTCACTGAAGAAGAAACGATTTCGGTGATTCCAATAATGATTCCAGTGATGGACCGACCACCGCTCAGGCGGCTCGAAGCCCGGCAGCTCGGCTCTATCCCTTCAGCATCCGTTGCTGCACGTGAGAAGCGCCCCTTTGTCCAGCGCCTCTTTACGGCCATTGCGCCACGCTATGACTGGTTTAATCGCCTGGCGAGTTGCGGGCTGGATCAGCGGTGGCGGAAGGAGGCCGTCGTCCGTGGCGGGATCCAACCCGGACAGCGCATCCTCGACGTGTGCGCCGGAACCGGCGACCTCTCGTTCCTCTGCGCGAACCGTCAGCGAGGCGACGGCACGGTCGTCGGCGTCGACTTGAACCGGGAGATGTTGAGGTATGCCCGGCGTAAACAGCGCTCGAAGCGATCGGTGATTAGCTGGTGTCAGGGTGATGCGGAGCAGCTCCCCTTCGCCGACGGGACGTTCGATCGGGTGATAATCGGGTTCTCCACACGCAACCTCACTGACCTGACGGGTGGCCTGCGCGAGATGGCGCGTGTCCTGCGGCCTGAGGGTCGATTGATCGTTCTGGAGACGGGATATCCAACATCCCCCGTTGTCCGGTTCGGGTATCTCGTATTCCTGTCGACGGTTGCCAGGCTGATCGGGTTTGTCTTGACGGGACGGATCTGGCCATTCACCTACCTGGCACGGTCGGTCCAGCGCTTCCTCACGCCTCGGCAGTTTATTGAGCGTTTGCAGAGCGTGAGCGCTCAGGTGGACTACGTGCCGCTCTCCTATGGACTGGCAAACCTCTACGTGGCGACCGCGATTTCACTTCGCGAGATTGCTCAATGATGCCCGCGCTCTCCGCGATCACTTCTCAGGTCCGTAAGGTTCCTCGACTCCGGATTCAGGCGCCGACTGACACCTCGCTTTTCGATCAGGCCTTCCGTCCGGTGAAAGAAGAGCTTCAGGCGGTGACCGACCGGCTGCTGTCGCAGCTCACAGACCCTGTGGCGCGCACGGTCGTCTACCTGATCACCGCCGGCGGCAAGCGCCTGCGGCCGGCGCTTGTGCTGTTGGCCGGCGCCTCAGGGCAAACGCCCGACTGGAAGGCGCTGACGGATGCGGCGACGGCGGTCGAGCTGATCCACACGGCCACGCTCATCCATGACGACATCATCGATCGCTCTCCCCTGCGGCGGTCGCAACCCGCCTTTCACCACCGCTGGGGGACGGAGCGGGCGGTGTTGATGGG
>JACPSQ010000055.1 GCA_016193195.1 Candidatus Omnitrophota bacterium | reverse complement strand
CGGCTTCCGACTGGGCGAAGAGCTGCTCACCGGCTCTCGTCACGGGGAGCGCCGTGTTCACCTCGCTCGCCAGCTCCCTCATGAGCCGCAGGTCCTTGCGCATGTGTTTCAATGCGAAGTGGGTGGTGAAGTCCCGCTTCACCATCCCAATCCCTTTCGTTTGATACCAGGGGGATCGGAACGTGCTGGCCTCGAGCACTTCCAAGTAGCGCTTGGGATCCAGGCCGACCCGTTGGACCAAGAGGAGCGCTTCTGCAAACCCCGCGCCCACATGCGCCAGCATGAGGTTGGTCGCCAACTTCAGCGCGGAGCCCAGCCCGACCCCGCCGGCGTGGATGACGGTCTTCCCCATCGCTGAGAGGATCGGGCGACACCGCTCCAGCGTCGTCGGCAGCCCGCCGACGAGAATGACGAGGCTTCCTTCCGTGGCCGGCCCTTTCGATCCGACCACCGGCGCGTCGAGGAACTCCGCCTGTTTTGTCGTCACGGCGCCCGCCAGCTTCCGGGACGTCATCGGGGACACGGTGCTCATGTCAATCAACACCGAACCCGGCCGGATCCCCTCCACCACCCCGTCAGGCCCCAGGACCACCGCCTCGATGTCCTTTGGCTGGGAGACCATCGTGATGATGACATCGACCTCGGCGGCGACATGGGCCGGGCCCTTACTGACCTTCGCGCCGGCGGCGCGAAGCGGCTCGGCTTTCGCAGCCGTTCGGTTCCACACCACGAGCGGAAAACCCGCTCTGAGGAGGTTGGCGGCCATCGGTGAGCCCATCGTGCCCAGGCCGATGAATCCTACGGTTGGCTGACTCATAATTGGAAGGGAGGGCTTACGTTTGAGTGAGTAATGCTAGCATAACGACTTGCCGGAGGGCTTGTCAACGCGCAAGGTGCAAGGTGTGAGGTGTGAGGGTAACTTGAACCTCTCACCTCTCACCTCGCAAAGCGGACCCAGAGGTACGCGCGGTAACTGTCCGAACTGAAATGCGGGATTAGTCACGGGTCGGCGGGGGATGGGGCGGGCGCGTGGCGGCTTTCACCAGAAGCTTCTTGACTTCTCCGATCGCCTTCGTGACGTTGATGCCGCGTGGGCAGGCGTCGGTGCAGTTGAAGATCGTCCGGCAGCGCCACACCCCGCTCGCCTGGTTGAGGATCGCCGAGCGCTCCGCTCTTCCCTGGTCGCGGCTGTCGAAGATGAACCGGTGGGCCTGGACGATCGCCGCCGGCCCCACGTACGCGCTGTTGGCCCAGAAGGAGGGACAGGAGGTCGTGCAGGCGCCGCAGAGGATGCACTTGGTCGTATCCTCATACCGCTCGCGCTCCGCCGGGCTTTGCAACCGCTCCGTCCGCGGCGGGGCCTCGTCGCTGATGAGGTACGGTCTCACCGAGCGGTACTTGTCGAAGAAGCCGGCCATGTCCACGATGAGGTCCTTCACGACCGGGAAGCCCCGCATCGGCTCCACCATGATCGGCTGCCTGAGATCCTTGATGAGCACCTTGCACGCCAGGCGGTTGCGGCCGTTGATCATCATGCCATCCGATCCGCAGATGCCATGCGCGCAGGAGCGTCGAAACGCCAGGCTGCCATCGTGGTGCCACTTCACGGCGTGGAGCGCGTCGAGGACGCGGTCGGTCGGCTCCAGCGTCACGGTATACTCGCGCCACTGGGGCTCTCGATCCTGCTCCGGGTTAAACCGCTTGATCTGAATGTCGAGCTGCATCGTCCAGCGTTATTGTCGCTCCGGCCTTGATGGAACGCAAGAGCTGAGCGGGCGCATCGGTGTGCCCCACGACCGTCACCGGGCTCGCGGGGCGCGGCTCACTCGCTGTGGAGGCAGGGGTCTTGCCGAAGAAGATGCACAGGCACGGCCCCTCGGGCCAATACGCGATGTCGCCGACCTTCACGTCGCGAGTCGGTGCGGTGTTCTTCATCTTCACCGGCACATCGAAGTAGATCTCTTCCCCCCACAGGTTTACCGTCGAGGCGATCGGCAATCGCCGCAGCAGCGCCTGAGCAATTAGGCTCTCGTTCAGCACGCCTTCAAATGAACCGCGCGCGGCTTGAAACCGTACCCTGGACATGCTGTGCGGCTAATATTTACGCTCTTGTGGCTGGAACCGCGTGATGGAGACCGGCTTGGAGTCGAACCGGATGGTCCCATTGCTGGCGAACGCCAGCGAGTGCTTGAGCCAGTGGGCGTCGTCCCGTGTTGGAAAATCCTCCCGGCTGTGCGCGCCGCGCGACTCCCGGCGTTCCAGCGCCGCCACGACGGTCACCCACGAGAGATCGAGGAGATAGCCGAGCTCCAGCGCTTCTTCCAACTCCGTATTGAACCGCATGCTCTTGTCGCTGACGTCGACCCTCCGGTAGCGGCTGCGCAGCGCCGCGATCGCAGCCAGCGCCTCCTTCAGGCCCCGTTCCTCCCGGTAGACCGAGGCGTGGTCCATCATGACCTGCTGGAGCTCCGCACGGATGCGCGCGGCGGATTCGCCGCCGAGGTTGGACATGAGTCGGCTGGTCTCCTCCTGCGCGCGACCCTGGGCATCGGCGGACAGGGGGGGGAGATCCAGCTTCGAGATCTGCTGGGCGATGTGGCGGCCCCCGCGCCGGCCGAAGACCACGATGTCAACGAGCGAGTTCGTCCCGAGGCGATTCGCGCCGTGGACGGAGACGCACGCGCACTCGCCCGCCGCGTACAAGCCGGGGAGGGGGCTATTGTCGGCGTCGATCACCACCTGGGCGTTGACGTTCGTGGGGATCCCCCCCATCGCGTAGTGCGCCGTCGGCTGGCAGGGGATGGCCTCCTTGACGGGGTTGATCCCGAGGTAGGTCCGGACGAAATCGGTGATGTCGGGGAGCTTCCGCTCGACCACCGCCGGGTCCAGATGCGTCAGATCGAGATGGACGTAATCCCGGCCCTGGATGCCCCGCCCTTCACGAATCTCTCGATAGATCGCCCGACTCACCATGTCGCGGGGCGCGAGATCGAGGAGGGTTGGGGCGTAGCGCTCCATGAACCGCTCACCCTTGCCGTTGCGCAGGATGCCGCCTTCCCCACGCGCCCCTTCCGTGATCAAGATGCCCAGCTTGTGGATCCCGGTGGGGTGGAACTGAAAGAACTCCATGTCTTCGAGCGGCACCCCCCGCCGGAAGGCGATCGCGCAGCCGTCACCCGTCAGCGTGTGGGCGTTGGAGGTCACCTTGTACATGCGCCCAAATCCCCCCGTGGCGAGGAGCACCGCTTTGGCGTGGAAGAGGTGCAGCTCGCCGGTGGCAAGGCAGAGCGCGATCAGCCCGCCGCAACGGCCATCCTGGATGAGGAGGTCGATGAGACGGAACTCATCGAAGAACTCGACCCCCCGCTTGATGCACTGTTGGTAGAGCGTCTGGAGGATCATGTGGCCCGTGCGGTCGGCTGCGTAGCAGGAGCGACGGACCGGCGCCTTGCCAAACTCGATCGTGTGGCCCCCGAAGCGCCGCTGGTCGATCTTGCCCTCCGGGGTTCGGTTAAACGGCAGCCCCATGTGCTCGAGATCATAGACGACCTCGATCGCTTCCTGACACATGATCTCCACCGCGTCCTGATCGCAGAGGTAGTCGCCGCCCTTGACCGTGTCGAACATGTGCCATTCCCACCGGTCGGACTCGAGGTTGCCGAGCGCTGCGCCGATCCCGCCTTGGGCCGTGCCGGTATGCGAACGCGTCGGGTAGAGCTTGCTGGCGACGGCCACCCGGCACCCCTTCGAGGCCTCCAGCGCGGCCATGAGCCCGGCGCCTCCTGCGCCAACGATCACCGCGTCGTACTGGTGCCGAACCACAGGGGGCAAGGACATCAGTGCGAAACGGGTTGAAAGAAGAGCGCCACACCTGCGCCCAACGCCAAGAGCCCGCCACATCCGACGTAGAGCACGCCCAGGGCCAGCCGTCTCCACCGCACGGGATGCACGTAGTCGTCAATGAGGATCCGGGCCCCATTCATCCCATGGAGCATCGCCAGGATGAGCATGAGGAGATCGTAGGTCCGCCAGAACCACCCGGCGTAGCGAGTGGCGACGAAGGCGTAGCTGATCTCGTCCACATTGTGGATGAGGTGCATGAGAACCAAGTGGCCTAAGGCGAGCCCGAGCAAGAGGAGTCCTGAGATCCGCATGAACACCCACGACCACAACTCAAGGCCACCGGCAGGCTTAGGACTGGCGTAGGATGAAGAGAGGTTCATTGGACAAGCAACGGCCTGAGCATGATCCAGGCGACCGGCATCATGACCAGCGTAAAACAGGCCATCTGGATCTGGAAGAGGAGCCTGTGGATGCGCGTGAGGTCCACCCACACGTCGATCAGGATGATGCGGACGCCGTTCAAGGCGTGAAACAGCACGGAGGCCACGAGCCCGACTTCCAGCACCCGGAACAACGGCAGGCGATACACGCCCATGATGGCGTTATAGTGCTGCGGCCCGAGCGCGATGAGCGACGTATCCAGGATGTGAAGGCACAGGAAGAGCAGCACGCCAACGCCGGTGAGACGGTGGAGCAGCCACGACCAGTGTCCGATTCCTCCACGGTACCACATCGATCAGTGACCAGTGACCAGTGACCAGTGACCAGTGGTCATCCGCGGCTCCACATGTAGCAGGTCGGGTCGGGAACCCCGGCCATGCGAAAGGCGCGTTGCCGCTCGGCGCACTTATTGCACCGACCGCAGTGCAGATGGCCGCGGGGATTGATGCAGGAGAACGTCAAGTGAAGCGGAACGGCCTTGGCGGCTGATTGAATCACTTGGCTCTTGCTCAAATCCCGCAGGGGCGTCCGGATCAGGATGGGACGCTGCAGCGCTTGGGTGAGGCATCCGGCCAGGCGAGCGAAAAAACCGGGCGTGGCGTCTCCAAATGGGTTGCCTTGGAGTATCCCGATGGCGATCGTGGCGACGCGGCGCTGGGCGCACACGATCGCCGCGTGGCTCACGAGGAGGACATTTCGTCCGGGGAGATAGACGGCGCGAGCGGCGCTGCTGGCGGAAGGGACGCGGCGCCCGGTGAGGCTCCAGTGCGCGCCGTACGTCGAGCGAAGCGGCAGCGCCACAACGGCCAAGGGCGCGAGGGACGGCGAGCGAACCGCGCGGAGGAAGCGTCGAAGCCAGTACAGCTCAGCCGCCTCCCATCGGAGTCCACACCGAAGATAGAGCGGTAGGACCGTCCCGCCGTCGGCCAAGAAGTTGTGCAGCAAGACCGCGCTGTCGATTCCGCCGCTGACCAGTACGCACGTGGGGTGAGATCGCTCCCGCATGATTGGAGGAGGACGTGACTATCAAACCGGCTGATGCAGGGTGAGCCTAACAAAGCCACATGGAAAAGTCAACCAATCCCCGAAAGAACTCGTGGGATGCGTCCCATCTGAAGGGAGGATTGGCGAGCGGGTGGCGAGTCGGTCGGTGAGCGGCAGCTCGGTTTTTGGAGCGGCCAGGGTGCCCCGCCGGCTGTGCTCGGGGTGGGCGCTCGCGCGGACGGTCGGCGACCCCAGCGTGGTCGCCTCCCTCCGCTG
>JACPSQ010000054.1 GCA_016193195.1 Candidatus Omnitrophota bacterium | reverse complement strand
TAGGTTCATCTTCAGCGCGCAGATCCTTAGCCCATTTGACCCCTAGCGAGCCGTTGTGGACTACCATCGGATGGCGATCCGTCACTGTCAATTGGCGCCCTTCCTTCGTCCGCAGAGAGACCATCGCACCGCTGTAGGGCCTGGCGACCAGCAACTGCAAAGGTTGAAAACATACCTGGCGCTTCTCGAGATCGAAGGAAAGCGCTTCAAGACCGTTGGGACGAATCACCGTCAGGCCGCGGCGACGGATGATGCGGTGTGCGCCTTCAGCCTCCAGCGCGCGGAAGAGCTCCTCAAACGTCGGCATGTCGATCTGAAGGCCTCGCTTCACGACGATCCGCTCGCCGCCGGCCAAACAGTGGCCACCGATTCCCGGGCCGGGGTAGAACGGCATGAAGCCAAACGGCTTGGTCCTTGCCGCCTCGATGACTTCCCAGACGTCGATGCCGAGCCGGTCGCAGATGAGCGCGATTTCGTTGACGAGGCCGATGTTGACCGCCCGGAAGGTGTTCTCCAGCAGCTTCACCATCTCGGCGACCTTGGACGACGAGACCGGCACGGTCCGATGGATCGCGCAGCGGTAGAGCGACGTGGCGAGCCTCGTGCACGCCGGCGTGATGCCGCCGATCACTTTCGGGATCGTCCGGGTCGTATAGGTGGCATTCCCCGGGTCGATGCGCTCCGGTGAAAAGGCCAGGCAGAAATCTCGCCCGACCTTGAGCCCGCTCGCCTCGAGCGCCGGCAGGAGCACCTCATCGGTCGTTCCGGGGTAGGTGGTGCTCTCCAGGATGATCAGTTGCCCTTTCCGGATTCGCCGCGCGATTTCCGTCGCCGCCGAGAGGATATACGACATGTCCGGCTCGCGCGTCTTGCGCAGCGGGGTGGGGACGCAGATGATGATCGCGTCTTGCGCCCCGAGGACGTTGAACGATGAGGTGGCCCGCAGCCGGCGCGAGGCGCGCAGCTTCCGCAGGTCCTCGCTGGCCACATCGAGGATGTAGGAACGGCCGCGCCTCACCCCCTCGACCCGTACCGCATCCAGGTCAACGCCGGTGACCCGGAACCCTTCCTTGGCGAATTCGACGGCGAGCGGCAATCCCACATACCCTAACCCGATCACGCCGATCCGGGCCCGGCGGCTGGCGATACGCTTTGCCAGTTGGGCAAGCGGCGTGCCACGTTTCATCTCAGTGCCCTGTCCGTCCGGATCCGGCCCCGGTGATGGCAGGGCCGCGGAGCCGGTCGGTGCTCGCAAGATAGGCCTGGAGCGCTTCGTCCCATGGTCGCAATCGTCTCCCGATCAGTCGTGGGACGTACTGTGTGGTCAGCGCCGAACACGGGGGGCGCGGAGCCGGCCGCCCTTGCTCGGCCATCCGAATCGCCCGGATCTGCGCTCGCGGAGCACCCAAGAGCGCCACGATCCGCTGCGCGAACTCAAGCCGGCTGCACGATCCGTCGTTCGCCAGATGCAAGATCCGCGATGGAAAGGTCGTGATCGACGCTCGGTCAATCACCCCTAAGAGCTCGCTAATGCCTTCCGCGAGGTCCTCGGTGTACGTCGGGGAGGTCACCTGGTCGATGAATGCCTCGACGGCCTGGCCGGCTTTCACGCACGAGACCACATGATCGCAAAAGTTCATGCGGCCTGGACCGAACAGGGTGCTGGGCCGGATGACGACCGACGCTGCGTACGACAGCGCCATCCGCTCCCCCTCGAGCTTCGATCTCCCGTAGACGCTGATGGGATTCGGCCGGTCCAACTCATCATACGGAGAGCCCTTCGTGCCGTCAAAGACGTAATCCGTGCTCAGGTGGATCAACGTGCTCTGCGTGGCATCGAGCGCCTGGGCCAGGTTGGCCACGGTCTCGGCGTTCATCGCATTGGCCAGCGCCGGCTCTTGCTCGCAGCGGTCCACGTCTGAGAGCGCCTGGGCATGGATCACGACGTCCGGCTGCAGTTCGCGGAGCACGGCCCTGGTTCGCTGGGCGTCTCTCAAATCGCACACGACGTGGCGCTCCGCCGCGGGACCTGAGGAAATGGAACGGGACAGCCCTGTGATCTCACAGGACTGCGCCAGATGCCTGCGGAGGGCTTGACCGAGCAGCCCGGTTGAGCCAGTGATAAGAATCTTCACGGAGTCGCTGCGCCAACGGGCGCCACCAGTCGGTTCGCGCTCGGTACCAGTCGACGGTCTCTCTGAGGCCCCGTTCGAACGAGACCTGGGGACGCCAGCCGAGCGCCCGGAGTTTCGCATCGTCCATCGCATAGCGACGGTCGTGGCCGGGCCGGTCTGTCACGAGTTCAAGGAGTCCCTGCGAGCGACCGAGCAAGGCGAGGATCGCCTTCGCCACTTCCAGGTTCGCCTGCTCCATCCCGCCGGCCACATTGTAGATTTCTCCGACGGCCCCTCGGCGGATCATCACGTCAAGCGCGTCGTACAGGTCGGCGGCGAAGAGCCATGCGCGCCGCTGTTGCCCATCCCCATAGACGGGGATCGGGAGACCCTCCAGGGCATTCGTGATGCACAGCGGGATGAACTTCTCCGGGAACTGGCCGGGGCCGTAGATGTTGGTCGGCCGGACTACGATGACCGGAAGTCGGCAGGTCTTGTGAAATGCCTGGGCCAGCAAGTCCCCGGCCGCCTTGCTGGCCGCGTAGGGGCTTCGGGGGGAGAGCGGTGCTTGCTCGTCGACCGCCCCGTCGAGGACCGGGCCGTACACCTCGTCGGTGCTGAGAAAAATGAAGCGCTGAGCTCCCTGCGCGTGAGCCTGCTGGAGCAGGACATGGGTTCCCTCAACGTTAGTCCGGATGAAGGGCGCGGCGTCCGTGATGGAGCGATCGACGTGAGTCTCCGCGGCGAAATGGACGACCGTCTCGCAGCCGGCCATCGCCTGCTCGACGATCTGCGGCTCGCAGATGTCCCCCTCGATGAACGTGTAGCGGCCCTCGCCTTCGATCTCGGCCAGCCGAGCCCGTGAGCCCGCATAGGTCAAGCGATCGAGGTTGACGATCTCATCCGTCGGGTGGTGGGCCATCCAGCTCCGGATGAAGTCCGAGCCGATAAATCCTGCGCCACCCGTCACCAGAAACTTCATGATCGAAATTTTCGATTTTGGATTTTGAATTTTGGATTTTGAATCCAAAATCTAAAATCTAAAATCCAAAATTCGCTCATCGATTCGTCACAGCTTCCCGGATCGACACTCCAATACCCTCCTGCTGGAGCGCTCGCTCCCGCACCAAGGATGCCGCGCGATAGAGCGTCTCCGGCAATCCGGCATCCGTCCACCAGCCGTCGAGGATATCGTACGTCATCTCGCCTCGGGCGATGTAGGCGTTGTTGACGTCCGTAATTTCCAGCTCGCCCCGGCCTGACGGCGTGAGGGTCCGGATGACGTCAAAGACCTTCGCATCGTACAGGTAGATGCCGGTGACGGCGTACGGGGACTTCGGCTGCCGGGGTTTCTCTTCGATCCCGATGATGCGATCGCCGCGAAGCTCCGCCACCCCGAAGCGCGAGGGGTCATCGACCTCTTTCAGGAGAATCTTCGCCCCCTTCCCTGCTGCGGTGAACCGCTGGACGTAGGACCTGATGCTCCTTTCCACGACGTTATCCCCCAGGATCACCACGATGGGCTCCCCTGCCGCGAAATGCTCTGCGAGCCTCAGGGCATCGGCGATGCCCCCCTCGCCGCGCTGGTAGGTGTAATCCAGGTGCTTGAGGCCGAATTCTTCTCCGTTGCCGAGCAACCGGAGGAAATCCCCGGCGTTGGCCCCGCCCGTCACAATCAGGATCTGGGAGATGCCGGCCTCGACCAACGTCTGGAGGGGGTAGTAGATCATCGGCCGGTCATACACCGGCAACAAGTGCTTGTTCGTAATGCGGGTCAGCGGCTCCAACCGCTTCCCCAGCCCTCCAGCGAGGACGACGCCCTTCATGATCGCTTCCCTTGAAGAACGAGGAAGGGGCAGGGGGCGGGAGACGGGGGGCATGGGAACGCCACGTCGCCCTCGCCCCTCGCCCCTCGCCCCTCGCCCTTCCGCTCAGCCATCTTTCCGGTTCCAGTCGTACGGGATCTCGCTGCCGTGCGGATCGAGGCGGTACTCGTCCGGCCGCTGGTGGTGGTACGGCTCGGTGGGGATGTTGATCACCACGGCCTCCGGGTCGGTAAGCCCCTTGAATCCATGATAGACACCCGCGGGGACCTGCACCAGCATCGGGTTGTGCGTCCCGATGAAAAACTCGTTGATGAGACCTTTGGTCGCCGACCCGGGCCGGCTGTCGTACGCCACCAGCTTGATCATTCCGCTCACGCACACGAAGTTGTCGATCTGCTTCTTGTGGTAGTGCCAGCCCTTCACGACGCCGAAGGTGATGGTGGTGCAGTAGACTTGGCCGAACCTGAGGAATATCGGCTCGTCGCGGCGCAGCATCTCAAACAGGCGCCCCCGCTCATCCGGGATCATCCGCAGCGGCTTGGTCCGAATCCCCTTAATGAGCCGCATCCCGTCCTCTCCCTACCCCGATGTAGCGGAATCCGAGCTTGCACATCCGCTGCGGGTCGTAGATGTTCCTCCCGTCGATGATCAATGGCTGGCGCATCAGCTTCCGCAACCGAGAAAAGTCCAGCTCCTTAAACTCGTTCCATTCCGTCAGGATGACGAGACACTCCGCGCCCCGCGCCGCCTCGTACGGATCCTTGCACGGCCTCAGCCGTGGAAAGAGGCGTGCGGCCTCGTTCATCGCCTGGGGGTCGAAGGCCTGGACGGTCGCTCCTTCCCCAACGAGGTATTCTATCACGTTGATGGCCGGCGCGTAGCGCATGTCGTCTGTGTTGGGCTTGAACGCCAGGCCCAGGACCCCGACGGTCTTGCCCTTCACCACCCGCAGCGCCTGCTGGATCTTCGAGGAGAAGCTTAGTTTCTGCTGCTCATTGATGGCCCGGACCGCCTTGAGCAGCTCGAAGTCGTAGCCGAGCTGCTCGGAGATCTTGATGAAGGCGTCCAGGTCCTTGGGCAAGCAGAAGCCTCCGAATCCAAGCCCGGCATTCAAAAAGGCCTTGCCGATGCGCGGATCGAGCCCCATCCCCTCGGCCACTTGCTGGACATCGGCTCCGCACCGCTCGCAGAGCTGGGCGATGGCGTTGATATAGGAGATCTTCATGGACAAAAACGAGTTGGAGGCGTGCTTGATCAGCTCGGCGCTCGTGATATCGGTGACCACGATCGGTACCTCGAGCGGCTTGTAGAGCGCGTACAGGAGATCCCTCGCGCGCTTGCCCTCCACGCCCAGCACGACCCGGTCGGGCTTCATGAAGTCCTGGATGGCGGTTCCCTCGCGCAGGAACTCCGGATTGGAGGCGACATCGAAGGGCGCGGCCTTCTTGAGCGACGCCTTGATCGTCTGCGCCACCCACTGCCCCGTCTGCACCGGCACGGTGGACTTCTCCACGACGAGCCGATAGCTCACGAGGTGCCTGGCGATGGAGCGGGCGACGTTCTCAACGTACGCCAGGTCCGTCTCCCCGGTTGCTTTCTGGGGCGTGCCCACGGCGATGAAGACTCCACCCCTTCCTTCAGCGAGGTCGTAAAGCTCAGCCGTTTCTCGCGCACCCCGCGCGCCACGAGCTCGTTGAGCCCAGGCTCGTAGAAGGGCATGACACCCCGTTTGAGGTTCGCGATTCGGCGCTCGTCGTGATCCACCGTCACGACGCGATTCCCGAGGTCCGCGAAGCAGGCGCCCGTAACCAGCCCGACGTGCCCGGCCCCGATCACGCTGATGTCCATCTGAGAGACTCCAACAGATTGACGTTTGCTCAAGGCTCTAGGCTGGAGGCTCTAGGCAACTGCCCTTGCCTACAGCCTCGAACCTTGAGCCTAGAGCGAACGCCCATGTTCATTTTGATAGGCGGTGTTAGCTCGACGTACGAGGGACGGGCGAAAAGGGATCGCTCTGGGAGCCGATCTTCGGCTGGTGGTAGGAATCCTCGAATTCGATCGGGAAGTTCGGGTAGGCCTTCAGCGTCAGCATGAAGAAGATCCCTTCCCCGAATTCCCGATCGACGCGATAGATGAACGTCGCCAGCCAATCGTGGAGATCCCTCACCAGGTTGTACTGGGACTCCCGCAGGTTCCTGAACCGCTTCGAGCCGCCGGCCACGTCCTTCCAGGTGAAGCGCTGGAACATGGTGACATACCACTTGGCGCTCGGCTGGAGCTCAAGGTGGATGGTCTCCTCGGTCTTGTCGTTGTGCGAGTAGCGATGGCCGATCCCCGCGGACCAATGGCCGATCGGCCGCATCTGAAATTGCTTCGAGGCGGCCTCCTCAGTCACCTGCCGCTCCAGCTCGCGCAGAGCGGTTTGGGTCTTTGGATTCACGATCGTGAGGTTGGTGTTC
>JACPSQ010000030.1 GCA_016193195.1 Candidatus Omnitrophota bacterium | reverse complement strand
GTATGACAGCGCGCGCCAGCATCCGGTGACGGGACGCTGGTCGATGGCGGGCTACGATCCCTGGTTGACGCTCGTCGCGCACGGGGACCGGGTTGAGCTGCGGACCAGCGCCGCCACACACATCCGGCGGGAGCATCCACTGGAGGCGCTCCGCGACGTCTTGCGTCGGTACCATCACCCAACCAGCCATCCCCAGTGGCACGTGCCCGTCGGGTGGGGGGTGGGCCGGGCCGTCGGGCTTATGGGGTTTTTGAGCTATGATCTCAACCGCTGGATTGAGCCCCGACTGCTGTCGGGGCCGCCGCAGCCCGTTGAGCGTCCCGTGCCGGAGATGCTGTGGTTCGGGATGCGCGCGGCGATCCTTGTCGACCACCTGGAGGAACGAAGCTGGCTGTTGAGCGTCGTCGATCCGCATGTCCCGAGGCCGGTGGCCCGTCGGGAAGCGATGAAGGCGTTGCGCGACGCGGAGGATCGGCTGATCGCGGCGAGTCGGACAGGCGGCGTGTGTGAAGAAGAGCCCCGCGCGGCGCCGAGCCTTTGGCAGCAGGCAGGTCCGAGGAGCGGATCCACAGCTGCAGGCACGCCCACGCTCGAAGCGACCAACAGCCAAGCGGGCTTTGAGGCGATGGTCTCGCGTGCGCTTGACTACATCCGCGCCGGCGATATTTTCCAAGCAAACGTTTCTCAGCGATTCACCACCACGTGGGAGCAGCCGCCGTTCTCGCTCTACCTGGCGCTGCGACGGATTAACCCGTCACCCTTTTCGTGTTTCCTCTCCTCAGGGGATCTCTCGGTGGTGAGCTCGTCCCCGGAGCGGTTGGTGCGCGTTCAGGAACGGCGGGTGGAGAGCCGTCCGATTGCCGGGACGCGCCCGCGCGGGGCCACCCCGGCCGAAGACCTGGTGAACAGCCTTGATCTGCTCCTGAGCGAGAAAGAGCGGGCCGAACATCTCATGCTGGTGGACCTGATGCGCAACGATCTGGGCCGCGTCTCCACGGTGGGCTCGGTGAGGGTCAACGAGCTCATGACGCTGGAAGGGTACTCGCACGTCATCCATCTCGTCTCAGACGTGTCAGGACGCCTGCGACGAGGGATTGATGCCGTGGACGTCATCCGCGCCGTCTTCCCAGGCGGCACGATCACCGGCTGCCCCAAGGTCCGGTGCATGGAGATCCTGCGGGAGCTGGAAGTCGTGGCGCGAGGGCTCTATACCGGATCGATCGGCTACCTCGCGTTTGATGGGACGATGGACTTGAACATTGCGATCCGCACGATGGTCATTCAGGGCCGTCGATGCTCGTTTCACGTCGGCGCAGGGATCGTCGCCGATTCCGACCCTGAACGTGAGTACCACGAGACGCTCGCCAAGGCTGGGGCGCTCATGAGCGCCCTGCATGAGGCGGCTGAGCCGCAGCTCCACTCGCATGGGTCCGTTCGTTGATCCGTTGCATCTGGAGCTCCCGAAGGCGTGGGCCTCCAACGGGTGTTTTGAGACGATGCGGGCCTACGGGGGTCGCATCTTCAGGCTGGAGGACCACCTCGAGCGGCTCTACGCGTCCGCCACGTCCCTTGGAACGAGGGTCGAGGTCGATCGGCGTCACGTAGGGAGACGCCTGAGGACGGCGCTGAAGCGTTCCGGGCTCAACGAGGCGGTTGTCCGCATCGCGCTCATCCCCCCACCTTTTGCTTCGCCGAAGGCGAATATCGGCCCTGCGGGCCGAGCAAAAGGTGGGGGGATCATACCACGTCGGGAGGAACCGGCCTCCCCGAGCATTGTGGTCCAGCCGGCCACGCGGCCGCCCGCCTCCGCGTATCGTCGTGGCGCTCAGGTCGCGATCGTGCCCGCGCGCAAGTTCGCCGTCGGCTCGATTAATCCTCAGGCCAAGTACTCGGCGCGCCTGGGCAGTGTCTTGGCGGTGATCGATGCCCGGCTGCGTGGGGTGGACGAAGCGCTCTTCCTTGACGAGGCCGGGTCCGTGACGGAGAGCACGGCGAGCAACTTCGGCATCGTGTCGAAGGAAGCGGTCCTCACGCCTCCGTGCTGGTTGGGCCTGCTCACCGGGATCACGCGCGAGGTGCTCTTTGAGCTCGCGCAGGAGCTGCGACTGCAGATCCGCGAGGTCCCGCTGACCCGCCACGATCTCTATAACGCCGATGAAGCGTTCCTGACGAGTACGCTCAAAGAGGTGCTGCCGGTCACCTCGATCGACGGCAGGCGCATCGGGACGGGACGCCCCGGCCCGATCACGAAGCGGCTCCACCGTGCGTTTCAACGACTGGTGAAGCGAGAACTACACATCAACTAACCGGGTCGTATCCTGAAATGTGTCATGGCGCAAGGGCATGTGCCTATGGGAATCCCGATGGTTCGTATCAAACGCGCGCTCTTGAGTTGTTACGATAAAACCGGCTTGGACGTGTTTGCCAAGGCGCTCGCGTCTCTCGGCATTGAACTGGTGGCCTCAAGCGGAACAGCGGAGTTTTTGGCGAAGCAGGGCCTTCGCGTCACAACGGTTGAGGACTTCGCAGGCATCACCGAGCAACTCGACGGGCGGGTCAAGACGCTCCACCCCAAGATCCACGCAGGGATCTTGGCGCGGCGCGACGATCCCGCACACCTGGGGGCGGTCGGCGAGCGTGGGTTGATCGACCTCGTCGTCGTCAATCTCTACCCGTTCGAGGAGACTGTCCAACGGTCCGGCGTGTCGCTTGCTGAGGCGCTCGAACAGATCGATATCGGCGGGGTGGCGCTCCTGCGCGCGGCCGCCAAGAATTTCGCGCACGTCGCCGTGGTCGCTCAACCGCAACAGTATGCCGCAGTGGCAGAGGCGCTTCGCACTGACAAGGGGCAATTGCCGGAAGCCCTGGCACGGCAACTGGCGATGACCGCCTTTTCCGTGACGAGCGCCTACGACACGCGGATTTCGGCTTACTTGTCCTCCTCGAGCCGCCCTGGGGCATCCTCTGGTCGCGTGAGCGACAGTCTCTCCGCCGTGTCGGGGACGGGAGCAGCAGATCCCGCAAGCGCCGGGGACGTGTGGCTCAACGTGCGCAGGCGTCAAGGGCTCCGCTACGGAGAAAACCCGCACCAGCAGGGAGCCTGGTATGTCGCTGACGCGGAGCCGCCCTGGGGGATTGGGACGCTGTCCCAGCTCCAGGGCAAGGAGCTCTCCTACAATAACCTCCTCGATATCGACGCGGCGCTCCGCTGCCTCTTGGACTTCGAGGAACCCACCTGCGCGATCGTGAAGCACCACTCACCCTGCGGCTTGGCGAGTGCCCCGAGCGTCCAGCAGGCTTACGAGCGGGCGTACGCCTGCGACGCGGAGTCCGCCTTCGGCGGGGTTGTGGGTGTCAACCGGCCCTTGAACGTTGCGCTCGCTGAGCAGTTGACAACGACCTTTCTCGAAGTGATCATGGCCCCATCCGTTGAGCCTTCGGCGGCCGCGCTCTTGGCCAAGAAGACGAACCTCCGCGTTGTCAGTCTCGTGTGGCCGTCGGCCCTGCTAGCGACGCCCGAATGGCGCTCCCTCTCAGGGAGCTGGTTGCAGCAAGAGCCGGATCGGGTGACTGTGGAGACGAGTTCGCTGCGAGTCGTCACGAAGCGCGCACCACTTGAGCGTGAGCGCGCGGATCTCTTGTTCGCGTGGAAAGCGGCCAAGCATGTGAAGTCCAACGGCATCGTCCTTGCGCGCGACCGCGCGACGGTCGGCATCGGCCAAGGCCAACCGAGCCGCGCCGGATCGGTGCGCCTTGCCATTGAGAACGCGGGCACGCGCAGCCATGGCGCCGTGGCCGCCTCCGACGGGTTCTTTCCGTTCCCGGACAGCATCGAGCTGCTCTCGCAGGCGGGGATCAGCGCCGTGATCCAGCCGGGCGGTTCTCTCCGTGACGCCGAGGTGGTGGAAGCCGCCGACCGCGCCAACCTCGCCATGCTGGTGACAGGCATTCGGCATTTCCGCCACTAATGGATATCCAAGAGCTGTGGGACAAGGCGCGCAAGCAAACGGAGGTCCTGCGCATGCAATTACAGGACCTTGCAACCTTCCAGGCCACTGTGGTCCCCTATATCTTCCTGGCCGAGTCATCGGTAAACCCCGGGGATTCCATCGTGCGCAAGGGTCAGGTGTTGATCGAGCGGCCTTCAATCGTGCTACCCGGCTTCTCACCGCAGTTCGAAGGCTTTGAATTCGAGTCAGACCTGCACGTGAGTGATAACACCGTGGCGACGTTCCTGCTCGTGCGCGGCATCCAATTCCCTTCGTTGAAGTACCGCCACCAGATCTCTTCGCTGGATGTGTTTGAAGACTCGCTCCAGAAGGCCATTGGGCATTACACGAAGCAGCTGACCCTTGCCGAAGACATCAAGACGGGCCTCGTGGTTGGACCTGAGGATGCGTGGCAGCTCTCGCTCTTGTTGCTGGTTGGGGCGCTCGTGGTGCGATCGG
>JACPSQ010000029.1 GCA_016193195.1 Candidatus Omnitrophota bacterium | reverse complement strand
GTAGTCCTCTCGGTAGAGAACTGCCAGCGCCAGGAAATGCGGAAGCTGCCAGATGAAGAGCAGGGCAAACAACACCCACGCTTCAACGCCCAGGGCATGGCGCGCCCCCGCCCAGCCGATCATGGGAGGAAGCGCTCCCGGAATCGCCCCGACGAGGGTGCACAGCGGCGTGCGCCGCTTCAGCGGGGTGTAGACAAGGAGATAGAGCGCCCACGCGATCGCCGCGAGCGTCGCGCTGAGGAGATTTACGGCCACGGCCAAGACCACGATCCCGGCCAACGACATCCCCATCCCAAATCGACAGGCCGTCTCCGGGGAGAGCTGTCCGGACGGCAACGGCCGGCGCCTGGTGCGCTCCATGAGGGCGTCCCATTCGCGCTCGAGCCACTGGTTGAGCGCATGCGCTCCGCCGACCACGAGCGCCATGCCCGCGCAGAGCGGGAGCAAGCGACCCATCTCGGCAGGCTCTCTCATTCCAAGCCAGAACCCGACAGCCGTCGTCAGCAGAACAAGACCACTGAGGCGCGCCTTCGTCAATTCCGCGTACGCCCCGATCCACCGCCGCCACGGTCTCGCCCTCGCGCTCCGTGACGAGTACCGGATGGTCTGCCAGGCCAGGAGGATCGCCTGCGCAAGCACCAGCGCCCCGAGCGCCTGGTGTGCCGTGCGGAGCGCGACCGACGCGCGGTGCGTGAACACGACTCCCCCGACGACGAGCTGCAGAGCTACTAGGCCCATGAGCCGCCAGGCGTGAGGCCGAAGAGACCGCAGCGCGGCCGCCCTCATGACGAACCACCCCGTGACGAGGAGCAGCGCCGCGGCGCCGAAGATGTGCGCCCCCACCGCGCGGCCAGTATGTCGGACCAGGGCGCCGAGGAATACCTGCGCGAGGACCAAGCAGGCCGCCATCAGACCCAGTGCCCGCAACGAAGGACAGGTCGCGTCGCTGAACGATGCCGGGCGCTCCGTCCATCGCGGGGACGTGCACCAGGACAGGCACACGGCGAGGCAAAAAATGGCCTGACCTAAGACGGCGTGCGCGATCGAGATGGCGGGCGGCAAGAGCAAGAGAACCGTCAACCCGCCGAGGAGCGCCTGCAGGATGACCGCGACAAGCGCGGCCTCACCAAGCCGCCGCACCCACACCCGAGGCTCCGCCCTCCAAAGCCACGCGGCTAGGACGAGGACCATCAGGCCGACGAGGCCCGCGATCATGCGATGGCCGTGCTCGTAGAGGATGCCGCCGACCATCGGGGGAAACCACCCCCCGTAGGAGAGCGGCCAATCCGGCACCGAGAGGCCGGAGCCTGTGCTCGTGACAAGCCCGCCAGCAATGAGCAGGAGGAACGTCGCCACCGCGGTAAGGACCGCGTAGCCGTGCAGCAGACCCCGATCCCCTGACCCGTCACCGCTCATTCATCGGCCATCCGTAAGTTTGCAGAAAGATGCGTTTTCGCATGCTGCTGCTTTCAGAATTGCCTGTCCCTCGGTGCCTGGCACCTTACTGTTACTTACTTACTGGCTTTTTATGCGTTCGTTTCATTGAGCGAGGCGACTGTGGAGATGCGTCGTAGAAACAACGGTTCAGGGGGTTGTGGTGACCAAGATCTGGGTCGTGGCGAACTTCTCCGCCTTCGCTTTCGGCTTGATGATGATCTCGACATCCCGGTCCAGGGCGTTCAACAGCGCGAACAGATGATCCAATGAGAACATGCTCAGCTTCCCGTTCATCAGGCAGGAGACTTTCGACTGTGGCATGCCCAGGAGGGTGGCGGCTCGCTGTTGGGTCAAGCCGCGCTCGCGGATCACGTCGGCGACCCGCGCCATAACCTGCGCGCGGGCTAGGACCCGCTCTGGGTGGGCGACGCCGATGTCCGCAAAGACGTTGCCGCTTCCTCGATGGACCTTGTGCTCTGCGCTCATCATCCCTGCTCCTCATTGACCCGATACTGGGTTTCGTAATCGTGTTCCGCTGTCCGCAACCGCTGCTTGATCAATTCGATCTCCTGCTGGGGTGTCTTGATGCCATGCTTGGCCTTCTTTTGAAAGCAATGCAACACGTACACGACGCGGCGAAATTTCACGGTGTAGACCACACGATAGGTCTCTCCATTGTGGCGCTCGATGATTTCCAGGACGCCCGCTCCACCGAATCCCTGTAACGGCTTTGCGGTCTCCGGCTTCCGGCCCCGCTGCGCCTCAAAGAGCGCGTAGCCCATATCCTGCCGAACTTCTTCCGGAAATGCCTTCAAGTCCTCTCGGGAGGAGCCGACACAGTCCAGCACCTTCAGCCCGCCCGCGCTACCCATAGTATACCATACTTGGTATAATCCTTACCTCACTTTTTGGCAGTCGTGCCTGTCCCCTGCGCCGTGGATAACTTTATCAAGCCCGCTTCACGGCGCGCGAGGCAGTGAGATGATTACGCCTTGACGTGCTGGGGGAGCCAGTCGGTGCTCCGCCCGGGAACACTGTACTCGTAGGGGCCGTGATACACCGTGGGGGTGGTCGCGAAATTGCCGTGCGG
>JACPSQ010000053.1 GCA_016193195.1 Candidatus Omnitrophota bacterium | reverse complement strand
GCCTTCGGCACGTTTCGCGTCGGGTCACGCACTTCTTCCGCAACATAGGCCGCCTCGGTCCACCCGCCGTACGTCCACAACACGAAGATCAGCGCGACCCCCATCGCCTGCACCAAATCGAGTGTGATCGGCGGGGCCGCCCAGTTCATGACCACGGTGTTGCGGGTGAGGAACGCGCGCGCCCCCACGGCAATGAGCGTGCACAGCGCCACGGTCTTCAAGACGGTGAAGACGTTCTGCGTGTACGTCCCCCACCGGATCCCGACGACGTTGACCGCCGTGAGCACGAGAATCGCTCCCGAGGCCACCCGCCGGAGGACGCGCTCGTTGTACGGGATGACCCGACGGACGTGCTCGGCGAAGACAAAGCCGAGGATCGCGATGGTGCCGGTGCGCTCAATAAACAGCTTCGTGCAGCCGAAGAGGAAACCCCAGAAGTTCCCGTAGATCTTGCTGATGTAGACATAGTCGCCTCCGCTAGCCGGGAACAGGGCGGCGAGCTCCGCATAGCAGAGCGCCCCGCACAGCGACAGGAGTCCACCGAAGGCCCAGAGTGCGAGAATGAGGAGCGGGGCGGGGACCTGGGTGGCGATGGAGCTGGCGGTCCGGAAGATCCCGACGCCGACAATGCAGCCCACGACCAGCATCGTCGCATCAAATAAATTCAGAGCGCGAAGTAAGGAGGGGTGTTTAGTCATCGGCCTTAAGTCAAAAGGTAGAAGTCAAAAGGTAAAAGTACAAGGTAAAAGGTAAAAGTTCCATCGCGTCGCCGGCTCAAACGGCCCTCCACTTTTACCTTTTGCCTTTTTACTTTTACCTTGGTTCATAGTGCCAGTGCCATGGCTCGAATGCGGTGTGGGAGGGGTTATCGCGGGGATAGGAGAGGACGAACCCGAACCCCTCGGCGTGCTGTTGGAGCCACTGGTACTCCGACAACGCCTCAAACGCTTCAGGGTGGTTCTCGCCGCTGATCCCTGCTTCGTTGATGAAGTCGATCGCTTGACGAGGCGGATAGCCGTGCTCGCTGTGTCCGGGCAACGCCACGAACCGATTGGTCTCCCTGATAGAGTAGTCGTGCTTCGGGAGGTAGTACAGGAAAAGGTAGAGCTGGTAGGCGGGCGAACGGTAACCGGATTCCACCAACAGCCGCTTTCCGAGATCCGCTTGCATCGCGGCCATCATCCGTTGGTAGACGTCCAACACCTTGTCCGGCAGATACTGGGGGTCCAGCGGGGTCGGCACGCCGTCTGTGAGAGTGGATTGTGGTCCAACAGGAACGAGATCAAGAGGGCCTGCGGACTCACCAAAATAGCGGCTGGTGGCGCCTAATGTTTCGGCATGGAGCGCCCGGAACTCGTCGAGGAACGCTTGCTGTGGAGGGGTGAGCGGTTCATAGAGAGCCTCCCAGCCCAGGAGGATCGCGGTGCCGTCTTCTTTTTTCTTGGTGATGAATGGCTCGAGCGTTTGGAGGATCGCGTTGAGCGTGTCGATCTCAGCGCTCTCAAGCCGCTGCACGTTCAACGCGGAGGCTGGAGGGGATAACAAGAGCCACCCGCTTGCTACTACGAGGGGCAGCACCAATAAAATACCACGCCTGTGAAGGCGTGGTATGTTGTGCGTTTGTGTGATTACCGCTTGCGCGTCTGGAATTGCTCGATCAACCCTGAGACCCACCTGCCGGCAAGCTCCTTGCAACCCAGGCCAAATGCGATGGCGCATCCCAGGCTGAGGCCCCCAAGGATGATCAGGAACACCTCGCCAAAGAAGGGGATCTTGAGCTGCTGCAGGGCGGCGACGGCCGCGAAGATCACCACGACGATCTGTACGAGCTGACCGATGGCGGTCGCCTGAGCGATCCCCGCATTGCTGGCGGCCGTTCGGACCGTTGCGGCCAGGAACGCCGCGGCGAAGATCCCGACGATCAAGAGAAACACGGCCGCGATGACATTCGGCAGGAACGTCACCACCGATTGGAGCAACTGAGCGGCAACCGTCAGCTGCAGGGCATTGAAGACGATCATCACCACGGCGAGCATCAAAAGCCAGTACACGATGCCGCCGATCAGCTCAGAGAGCTTCTGTTTGATTCCTCCTTTAGCGAAGACGGCTGAGAGTTGCGTTTGGTCAGCCAGCTTGTCGAGCCCGATCGTCTTGAGGATCCTCACGATGAGGCTTTGAACGGCTTCTGCGATGAGCCACCCGATGAGGAGAATGAGGAGGGCGCCTAACAGCGTGGGGAGGAAGGCCATGAGTTGGTTCACCAACGATTGCACCGGTTGGACGATAAGGGTCTGAATCCACGATCCGGTCTGCATCCCGTCTCACCCCCTTTCTAAGTTATTTTCAAAGGCTTCGGTGTAGTATAGAGGACGTTAGAAGTGATTACAAGGATTTTTTTAAGCAAATTTAAGCGCCAAGACGAGATGGCCTCGCGTTGGGAGGGTGTTTACTTGTAGGGTTGCGTTGATCCCTCTGAGAACACGTACTCAGGCTGGATGACGGGTTCATAGCCGGGGGGAGCGGGGAACGGGAAACTGACGAGCTCATAACCTCCCGCGGCGGTTCGAATAAAGCCGTACCCAATGCCACGCAGCACGCCCCACGTGAAGCCAGCGAAGGCGCCTGACACTTGAGACGTCTCCTGAATGCGCTTGGGGATCTCAACCCACCCGGTGACGATATTGACGAACCCCCGGGTGAACTTCGTGAAGGCCTTCCCGGAGTCCATGGACTCGGCCGATGCCCGGGGGACGCTCACCAGCAGCACAAGCGCAGCGAGCAGCGAGCCAACCACAGCGATTTTCCTCATCGGTCACCTCCCACGGTTGGCACTACTGTAGCAAGTCGGCCGGCAAAACTCAAGGTGCGCGGGCTTACCTGTCGCGGGCTTACCCAGAGGGCTCCGCCTTCCCCAGGAGCTCCCGCTGGCCGACGAGGCCGAAGCGGATGCTGTCGAGGGAGCCGCCAGGCTGGTTGCCTAAGATCAGCACGGCTTGCTCGGGGATCACGCCATGGTAGTCCCTCGCGTAGAGCGCAAGCATCCGGGAGTTGCGCTCATCCATCGTGTAGGGGATCCCCTGAGAGGTTTTCGCGAGCTGGCCGTTGATCGTCAGGCGAACGCCGGTTCCGTCTTCGGCCGGCTCGAGGGCGAACGTGTCGCCGGGGATGGCTTTGACCACCTTAAGGATCGGGGTGGCGTGGCCCGCGTACCGATAGACGACCAGATCGCCTCGCGCGACCGGATGGCACGCGTAGTAGCCCCGCAGGATCGTGACCGACTGCCCATGGTGGATGAAGGGCTCAAGCGAGATGCCCCGCACGGTCCGTTCCTCGGCTTCCACGCGGCAGGGCGTTTCTGAACGTGTATCGAAACCGGTGGGCGAGTGGTTCACGAGCCGACGATCTGCAGCAAGCCCGTAGACGGCGGAGGCCAGGAGCAGCCCCACGAGGAGCCAGCCGTGGGAGCGTGGTGAGATCATGGGTCCTACCCTCCTCGTTCATTTGCAGCACCAACGCTCGCACGTCACGTAGAAGTCGGCGGCGAAGTT
Source organism: Candidatus Omnitrophota bacterium (assembly GCA_016193195.1). GTDB lineage: Bacteria > Omnitrophota > Gorgyraeia > Aquiviventales > Aquiviventaceae > JACPSQ01. The sequence goes on along the minus strand of JACPSQ010000053.1, from coordinate 1,969 downwards.
ATCGCCGTAGTACAAGGTGCTCCCCATCGCGCCACCGCCAGCACCGGCCGCAAGGTAGGAGGTAGGCGTGTCTTGCGCGGACCACAGACCGCCGACGCGGGGACACGCCACGCCCTTATCTGCCTCTCCAGCATCGCAAGCAGCGACGGCACAGCTTGCGGCATTATGGACTTCGCACGTCTTTCTATAACAGCCATGCCATGTTCCAGTCTGCGCCTCCACCCACTCCTGGGTCGCCACGTCCGAGCCGACCCCGACGCGCGGATTGGCGACGTTCGTGAGCCGGTAGGTCGGCGTCGCCCCCGAGAGTTTGATGTTCCCGGACACCTCCAGCGGCTCGGTGGGACTCGCCGTCCCGATGCCGACGTTGCCGCCGCTGGTGATCCGCATCCGTTCCTGCGCGCCAGATGCACTCGGCTTGGTATAGAAAGCCAGCTCACCTCTCTCAGCACCGGTTGTCCCATCCGTCAGCGCCCCGTCAATCCTGGCGACGATGGTGTTGGGCGTCCCATTACTCCCGTCGAACAGGATGGCGCCCCCGCCGCTGACCCCAGTGACGTTGAACCCGATGGCGCTATTCGCTCCCGCCGCTGGAAGCGCCACCTGCAACTGGTAGGCAGGGCTCTTCGTCCCGATCCCGACGTTGCCCTCCTCATCGATAACGAAGGGGGTGTCATCCTCAAATGGGCCGCCCTCGTCATCGACCCGGAAGGCGAGGGTGCCATCGTCGGCGGGCTTGACGACCTGGAGGGTGGCCGGGGGGCTCAGGGTGGAGCCGGCCCCGACCTTGAGGACCTGGTAGACCCCCCGTGGGGAGGGGTAGTAGGTGACGAGGCTGATCTCTTCGGCGACCGCGTAGGCCGCTGTCGCCAAGAGCAAGGCGACGAGGAGCCAGCCGCGGTAGTGTGAGACCATGGGTCATGCCTCCTTGAGCCTCGAACCTTGAACCAACATAGCACCGTCCCCATAAGTCTACCTGCTGGGGGGAAGGCTTGTAAAGGTCCAGCTCAGGCTTCCAACTTCAGGCTGCAGGCCTCAGGCTCCAGGACGCAGTTATAGCTTGCGGCTTGTAGCTTGAAGCCTGTAGCTTGCAGCATGTACAATACGCACCATGCGCCCATACGAGCAACGTCTCGTCCGGTTCCTCTCCAACCCGACGTCCTACCCGCACCCTGTGGGGACGCTTGAGGGGCGAGAGACGCACGTCTCGCACGTCTTCCTCGCCGGCCCTTTCGCCTACAAACTTAAGAAACCGGTGAAGTTCCCGTTCCTCGACGCCTCGACGCTCGCCCGGCGTAAGCGGTTTTGCCTCCTGGAGCTCTCCCTGAATCGCCGTTTGGCCCCGAGTATCTACCTGGGCCTTGTGCCGGCGGTCGAGACCTCCGACGGACTGCGACTGGGCGGACGAGGGAAGGTGGTTGAGTGGCTCGTGAAGATGCGGCGGCTGCCTGAGGAGCAGATGCTGGACCGGCTCGTCGCCCGATCCGCCGTGACTCGGCGCGACATGGAGCGCATCGCGGACCGGCTCGTCGGCTTTTTCCGTCGCGCCGCGCGCAACGCACGGATCAGCCGGTACGGCCGGCCCGCTCAGGTCGCCGCCTTGGTGTTGAACAACCTCACCGAGTGCCAGCCGTTTGTCGGCCGCCTCTTCTCAAGGGCGGATCGCGCCTTTCTTGAGGCGGCCTTCCGTCAGCACCTCGCTCTCCATGAGCCGCTCCTCGTGCGCCGGGTACGCGAGCGACGGATGATCGATGGGCACGGCGATTTGCGGTGCGAAAATATCTGCCTCACGAAGCCGGTGACGATTTTTGACTGCGTGGAGTTTGAGCCGGCCTTCCGTTGCGGGGACATGGCCAGCGATTTCAGCTTTCTCGTGATGGACATGGAGTTTCGAGGGCGCGTCGACCTCGCGCAGGCCCTGGTCGCTCGGTACCGGAAGCGGCTCCGCGATCCCACGTGCGATGTCGTC
>JACPSQ010000052.1 GCA_016193195.1 Candidatus Omnitrophota bacterium | reverse complement strand
CCGGATCAGCGGCTGCTCCGATGCAAAAACGCGGGGCGCCGAGGAGCGGCTTGCCCGCCATATCCTTGCCTTCCGTGAGCCCCTTGGCCGCCTGCATCAGCGTCGCCGAGTTGATGTCGAAGACTGGCTTCGCGTCCGGATGATCGCCAGCCTTGGGATCGTCGCCGGTCAGCAGCAAGACGTTGCGGATCCCCAGGATGGAAGCGCCCAGGAGATCGGCCTGAAGGGCGAGCCGGTTGCGGTCCCGACACGTCATCTGGAGGATCGGATCAAGGCCCGTGTCCAGCACGGCCTTCGCGACGGCGAGGGGCGAGGCGCGCATGATGGCCCCGGAGCCGTCCGTGACGTTGATCGCGTCCACAAGGCCCCGCGCGCGCTCCACCGCCGCCATGATCTCCGAGAGGTCGGTCCCCTTGGGCGGGTTGACCTCCATCGTGACGAGGAACGTCTTCTTGCCTAACTTCTGCTCAAATCTGTCTACCTCAGGGAAACTCGACATCGCCTGACCCGACAACCGACTCAACCGGCCCAACCGGCTCAACCGACTTGTTGAAGTTTATACGCTTCGATGGTGTTCTTCATCACCATCATGACGGTCACCGGACCGACGCCGCCAGGAACCGGCGTGATGAACGCCGCGCGCCGCTTCGCCGCCTCAAACTCCACGTCCCCCACGACGTGCCCCGCGACGACGTTGATGCCGACATCAATGATGACCGCCCCCGGCTTGATCCACGCGCCTTTGATGAGCTGCGGCCGGCCCGCGGCCACCACCAGCACGTCGGCGCGCCGCACGTGATCTTCCAGCCGACCCGCCTGATCGGTCCCGAGATGGCAGACGGTCGTCGTCGCCAACTTGTCCAAGAGCAGCATGCTGACGGGCCGGCCCACGATCTCGCTGTGCCCAACCACGACCGCTTCCTTCCCCGCCAGACCCACGCCGGTCGATTCAATCAGCTCCATGACCGCCAGCGCCGTGCACGAGCCGATCCGCGCTTTTGCAAAAAAACGCCTGGCCGAATTCTGCGGATGGATCCCCTCAACGTCCTTGCGGGGATCGATGAGGGCGGAAATCCGCTGCGGATCCAGTTCGGGCGGCATCGGCTGATGGACGAAAATCCCGTGGACGCCAGAGGCCCTGTTCCACTCCTCAATCTTCCCTTCCACCTCTTCTTGTGTGACCGCATTCCCAGGCCTCTGGCTCCTCCAGCCCTCGATCTCAATCCCAAGCTCCGCCGCAGCCTTCTGCTGGGCGGCCCAATAGACCGACGACGTCTGCGTCCCAAAACAGAACACCCCAAGCCGTGGGTGGGCCTTGAGCGCCTGAAGCTCCGCTCGAAGGTCCTCCTTCATCCGCCGGGCGATTGCCCTTCCATCCAATACGGTGTGAGCTGGCATCGCAAGGTCGGGGACCTTAGCGGGTCCGGGTGCGGCCTGCAGATCGAAGCCGGCGATGAACGGCCTTTGCGTAGCGCGCATCATTGAGCCAGGCGAGGTTGGTATCGATGAGGGCTTGCGCGGATTCGCTTGCGGCCAGCGCGACGGCCATCGCGCACCGGAGGTCTGATTGGAACCGAGGTCCGATGGAGCGTTGGGCCGCGCGGCACACGGCACGAATCATCTGGGCGTGCTCAAACACCTGACAGGGCACCTCTGTGGCCGATTTGAGGGTCCGCCGGAATGCCTGACGCTCTCCGGCGCGGATCGCTTGGATGACGCGGGAAAACGTCACCGCATCGCGCTGAACCAGCCCGATGCACGAACGCCGAATACGCCGCATCCGGCGGGCGGTTGGGGCGTGGCACACGAGCTTTTCAAGGAGGGCCGCCGACAGCGCCGCGCTGAGCGCGGCGACGCTGCCCCCGCCGAGCCAGGACCCCCGTCGCGCAATCTGCCCAAGGAGCTGCTCGATCGATCCCATAAATCTTGCTTCGCACAAGGTATCAGTCTGGAAAGAGTTAGAAAAAACATTATAGGTGAAATATTTCACAGATTCAACCTGCCTGCGAGGTCTGCCACGACCTGCTCAAGCCCCGCAACCACGAGCGCCAGACGATCGTAGTGAACCTTGTCCGGCGTATCGCCTGGGGTATGGTAGTGCGGGTAGCGGTAGAATGCGGTGTCGGTCACCATGACGCCGGGGTAGCCCTGTTGCCAGAACGACCATTGGTCCGACCAGCCGACGCCTGGAATGGATTCCCACATCGCGATGCCCTCCGACGGGTGGCGCGCATGACGGCGGAAGGAGCCGGTCACATCGTGGAGGAGCCCACGAGACGCCAGGTTCCCCACGAAGCCGATAAAGTTCCCCTGCGACGGATAGAAGAACTGAAACGGAAAGGGGTAGCTTTGGCTGCCGCGCGCATCGGCGTAGTAGCCGATCGTCTCCAGGCTCAACATCGCGACGACACGCTCACGGCCCGCCTGACAGCGGGCCGCGTAAACCAGGCTCCCCATAACCGGCGTCTGGAAGTACGGGGGCTCCTCGTTGACGAATGCGACGAATCGGAGGGTCCGCGACGCTCTTGCGCCGGCGAACGCCCGGGCCAGGGCCAGCACTGCCGCCACCCCCGTCGCGTTGTCGTTGGCTCCTGGGCTGCCGTCCACCGAGTCGTAGTGGGCCCCGATGACGACGATCTCCTCGGGGTGCTCGGTCCCAGCGAGCGCGGCCTCGAGGTTGGCGACGGCGTTGCCCTCCGCCGTGAACCCTTGGCGATGCACCTCCAAGCCTGCCTCGGTGAACGAGGTCTCGATGAATGCCGCAGCGCGTCTGAGGTTGTGGTACTGGCTGAGGTTCCGCTCACCGATCGTCCCGGCCAGCTCTCCGACGTCACGGCGCAGCGCATCGCGAAGAGCGCTCTCGGCACTCGTGAGCGCAGGGATCGGACCTCGGTAGCTCTTCCCCGGCATCCACATCATGATCGCATACGCCCCCGTGCAGGCCGCAACGAGGAGGGCGGTGGTGAGTGCCGATCGCATTCGTGAACCGTGTACCGTGAACCGGATCACGGATCACGGCTCACGGAATCTCGTCCGCTGTGAAGGCGCCTTGGACAAGCTCTGGGGGCTGGGCGGCGGGACCGTCCCACTGGATCGCGACGACGTCGAAGCGCACCTCGCGCGGAGGCTCGGCGCCCCGGGCCAGGTACCAGCGCGCGGCGCGGATCAGGCGGCGGCGTTTGTCAGGCGTGATCGACGCCAATCCTCCGCCCCACCGCGACGAGGAGGTGGCGCGGACCTCGACGAAACACAACGTGTCGCCGTCCCACGCGACGAGATCCAGCTCCCCCACCGGATACCGGACGTTCCGCGCCACAATCCGGTAGCCGTGGGACGTCAGGACGCGTGCGGCGAGCTCCTCGCTGCGCGCGCCGAGTTGTTGGCGGGAACGCATCCCAAAACCCATGTCGACACCATAGAGGCCACAGAAATTCCACAGCAGCACAGAGCAGAGCTCGTCGAGCCTTTCTCTGTGGCTCTGTGGCCCTTCTGCGGTTCTGTGGTGTTATCCGAGGAGCTCTCGTATCGGACGGAAGCTGCGCCGATGCAACACCGACGGTCCAAAGGCCGCAAGGCGCGCTCGATGCAGGGCGGTCCCGTAACCCTTATGCTGATTGAAGGCGTAGTAGGGAGAGAGGCTGTGGTAAAACTCCATCAGCCGATCTCGCAGCACCTTCGCCACGATGGAGGCACATCCAATGACCTGGCTGCGTCGGTCCCCATGGACGAGCGGCCAGCAGGGCGTAGAGAGCGGCGGCGCAACGGTTCCATCCACCAGGATCAGGTCGGCAGGTTGTCTGAGGTCTCCCACCGCCCGTTGCATCGCGAGGAGGGTGGCCTGAAGGATGTTGAGGCGGTCGATCTCTTCTGCGCACACGATGCCCACACCGACGTCGGCATGCTCCAGGATGACGTGGAAGGCTCGGGTGCGCTGTCGGCTCGTCAGGCGCTTCGAGTCGTCAATGCGGACAGCAAGATGGGCCTTCCGCAAGATGACCGCAGAGGCGACCACCGGTCCCGCCCACGGCCCGCGTCCCGCTTCATCGACCCCGGCGATGCGGCGAAAACCGGCAGCCCTGGCGTACACCTCAGGGCTGAGGTGTAACGCCTCCCGTGGGCTTGTCAGCAGCGGCCACGGCAGCTTCGGATCGTTCTCCAGGTGCGTCAGTCTTCGCGCTGACGTTTGCAATAGGGATTCCGCCCTTTGGTTGCTCAAGGGCGCCGGGGATTTCCTCTGAGGAGATCCGTGACTTTCCAATCGTCCGTCGAAGGAAGTAGAGCCGGCTGCGCCTCACCTTCCCCTGCCGAAGCACGTCGATCTTGGAGACCGTCTTGGCATCCAAGGGGAACACCCGCTCCACCCCCTCACCGTGCGTGACCCGGCGGACGGTAAACGTCTTTGAGGCGCCGGAGCCTCGTCGGCGGATGACGATCCCCTCAAACTGACCGAGCCGCTCCTTTCCCTGCTCGAGGATCTTAAACCACACCCGAACGTCATCGCCCGGGCCAAAGGTCGCTGGCGTTGCCTGCCGGTTCGTGCCGTGAACCCACTGTAACCACTCCATGGTTTCCCCTCTGGAAATTGATGAGCTGCTCGAGGCTCTAGGCTCGAGGCTCGAGGCAACAGCGTTGGCCTCCAGCCTCCAGCCTTGAGCCTTGAGCGTCTTTGGCAAGATCTGGACGGGACGACAACGTCCTGGCGACCGACTGAAGCTTCCGCCATCGAGCAACGCGTTCGTGGTCTCCGGAACGGAGCACATCAGGGATCGCCATCGTCCGGAAGACGGGTGGACGGGTGTACTGCGGGTGCTCCAACCAACCAGCCGAGAATGAGTCTTCAGTCGCCGCCAGCGCGTGACCGAGGACCCCTGGAATGAACCGGGCGAGGCAGTCGATGAGGACCAGCACCGGCAGCTCGCCGCCGGTCAAGACATAGTCCCCGATGGAGATCGTCTGATGGACGAGCGCCTCCCTCACTCGCTCATCTACCCCCTCATAGTGGCCGCAGATGATGATGAGGTGTTCGAGGCCCGCCAAGCTCTGTGCGAGCGAAGGAGAGAGCGTCTCGCCTTGCGGACTCATGAGGATGGTCCGGCAGTTGCGTCCTGCGCCGTCGCCGGATGCGCGCGACCCCGCATGTCCGCAGGCGCGCCGGATGGCTTCCACCGCCTCGAACATCGGCTCAGGCTTCATGACCATGCCGGCACCGCCCCCATACGGTCGGTCATCGACCGTCCGACGCTTGTCATGCGTGTAGTCGCGGAGGTCGTGCACGCCGGCCCGCAGCCGGCCGCTCGCCTGGGCCCGCTTCATGATCGAACTTCCCAGGACGGCCGGGAACATCTCCGGAAAGATCGTGATGACGTCAATCTCCATATTCCGTAGAGATCTCGGCGCTCGCCACGCACAACGCAGAAACCCACAGACGCAGAAACGAAGCTAGGCGGTGGCTTTCTTGGACCGTCGCACAAGGCGCGAGACCGCCTCCGACACCTGCGCCCCGGCAGAGGTCCAGAACGCCAACCGCGCTTCATCGATCGAAAACCTTGGTGGGGTATAGGAGGGATCGTAGATCCCCAGGGTCTCCAGGACCCGTCCACCCTGTGACCAGGCACGGTCGGCCACCACGATCCGGTGATGGGGCGCTTTCTTGGTTCCCCGCCGCTGTAGTCGAACGACAACCATCAACGCTCCTTTCCGAACCTGATGCGGGTGTGTGTGATCCTCACGCGTAACGCTCAACGTTGAACGTGACACGGTCGCGGTCAACCATCCCTTCTTCAGCCGTGACGCGCCGGATGTCCGCGCCTAAACGCACCAACCCTTTCTCAAAATCTTGGTAGCCTCGGTCCAAGTGCTCCACGCCGACCATCTCGGTCAGGTTCTCAGCGGTCAGGCCGGCCAGGATCAGCGCCGCTGAAGCCCGCAGGTCTGGCGCCGTCACCGGCGCCCCGGAGAAACGGGCCACCCCCTTGATGATCGCGCTCGTGCCCTCACGGGTAATCGAAGCGCCCATCCGGTTGAGCTCTGCGATGTGCATGAACCGTTCAGGGTAGACTTTCTCGGTCAAGACGCTGACGCCGCGCGCGCGGGCCATGAGCGCCATCATCGGCGCTTGCAAATCGGTTGGGAATCCCGGAAACGGCAGGGTGGTCACGTCCACCGCGCGGATGGAATCGCATGATCGCCGAACACGAAGCGAGCCGTTGAGTTTGTCAATCGCCACGGTCGTCTCACAGAGCTTATCAATCACGGCGCCCAGGTGATCGGCCTGCCCGCCTTCAATCGTCAGGTCGCCGCCCAACATGGCCGTCGCCATCATCCAGGTGCCCGCCTCGACGCGGTCCGGGATGATGCGGTAGCGGACCCCATGGAGCCGCTCGACCCCCTCGATCCGGATGACCGGACTTCCGTGCCCCTCGATCCGCGCCCCCATCGCGATCAGGAAGTTCGCCAGGTCGACGACCTCCGGCTCGCACGCGGCATGTTCGATGACCGTCACGCCGTCGGCGATCGCCGCAGCCGACATCACGTTGGCCGTCGCCAACACCGAGGAGCCAAACGCGCCGGCCAGATGAATCTTGGCGCCGTGCAGCTCGTTGGCCGTCCCCACGATGTAGCCGTGCTCAATCGCGAACGTCGCCCCCATTGCCTGAAGCCCTTTGAAGTGGAGATCAATGGGCCGCAGTCCAATGACGCAGCCGCCGGGCATGGACACCTGGGCTTTGCCCTGACGGGCCAGGAGCGGCCCCAGCACGCAGATGGAGGCGCGCATGCGGCTCACCAGCTCGTACGGGGCCACCGTCCCCGCATAGCGGTTTGGCCTGACCGTCAACCGGTCGCCGCTGAAGTCCACCGTGACGCCGAGGTGACGCAGGATGTCGCTCATCAGCATGACGTCCGTGACCTGCGGGACGTTCTCGATGATCGAAGGCTCATCGCTCAAGAGACAGGCAGCCATGATCGGCAGCACGGCGTTTTTGGCCCCGTGGATGATCACCGTCCCCTGCAGGGGACCGCTTTTACGAATGAGGAGTTTCTCCATTTGGCAACCTGTCATCCACCTGCGCTGAGGCGCAGGTGGATCAGCACTCCACGAGGGCGATCCGAGAGATCGCGAATCGGCGCGACCGCCTCCACCCCGGAGGCGGCTGAAGCGGCTCGCACGAGCGCGCTCACTTCGTCCTCGCCGCACTCAAACGCCAACAGCCCGCCCCCCCTGACCAAACGCGGAGCCTGCTCCATCAGGGCGGCAAGCTCCCGCATCCCGTCGGGCCCGCCATCGAGGCTCACGCGGGGCTCCTGCCGAACATCCAAGGGTAGGTGGTCGACCTGTCCGCTGGGAACATACGGCGGGTTCGCAATGAGCCCATCGAATCCACCGCTCAACGGCGCTCCCCAGCGGCCCTGCACGAGCCAGATCCGCGAGGACAGTCGATGCCGCCGGACATTCTCCCGGGCCGCTCGCAGCGCCACCCATGATACCTCAACGCCGACGACAACACAAGTTGGAAGCGCCCGAGCCAGCGTCACCGCGATACAGCCGGTGCCTGTCCCGAGGTCCAGCAGACGGAGCGGCCTGCCGAGCCGCCGCTCGCGCTCACGGAGGAACCCCAGGGCCGCGTCCACGATCATCTCAGTTTCCGGGCGCGGGATGAAGACCCCGGGGCTCACCGCAAATCGCTCACCGCAAAATTCGGCCTCACCCATGAGGTACTGGAGTGGAATGCCGGCGGCCCGGGCGTCGATCTGCGAGAAGAAGCGCTCCACGGTGGGCGTCGGGATCGAGGTGTCCTGCAGATAGAGCTCCAAGGGCCGTGCGCCCACCAACCGACTCAACAGCCATTCGACTTCATGCCGCACGTGCCCCATGCCCGCCGCCTGAAGGCGCGCGAGGCCCTCTTGAATGAGGCGCTGCGCCGATGCCGTCGCCATCTACGGCTGCTCCAGCCCCTTGGCGCGCTCATCCGCGATCAGCAACTCGACGAGCTCCTGCAGCTCCCCTTCCATGATGAGATCGAGCTTGTGCAGGGTGACGCCGATCCGATGGTCGGTCACCCGCCGGTCGGGAAAGTTGTAGGTCCGGATCTTCTCGCTGCGCTCGCCGGTACCGACCTGTCGGCGGCGATCCGTCGCGACCTCGCGCGCTTTCTCGCGTTGCATCTGGTCGAGCAGGCGCGCCCGCAGCACGCGCATCGCCTTCTCTTTATTGCGGAGCTGGCTGCGCTCATCCTGGCAGGTCACGACAAGCCCGGTGGGGATGTGGCGGATGCGGACCGCGGAGTCCGTGGTGTTCACGCCCTGCCCTCCAGGCCCGGAGGAGCGATAGACGTCAATCTGCAGGTCTCTGCCGGGGATCGGTGAGAGCTCCACCTCCTCAGGTTCCGGGAGCACCGCCACCGTCACCGTGGAGGTATGGATCCGCCCCTGCGCCTCAGTCGAAGGCACCCGTTGGACCCGGTGGACCCCGCTCTCGTATTTGAAGCGCTGCCAGGCTCCGGGCCCTTTGACGGAGAAGGCAACCTCTTTCAATCCGCCGGCTTCGGTGGGCTGGCTGTGCATCGGCTCAACGCTCAGGCCGCACTTCGCCGCGTACTTCGTGAGCATCCGATAGAGATCCGCGACGAAGAGGCTGGCCTCCAACCCGCCGGTCCCAGGCCGGACCTCAATGATGAGCGGCCGTTCCGGGTCCTCGTGGCGCTGGGCCCAGCATCGCTCAAGCTGTGCGAAGAGCTTCGCTTGCTGCTGGCGCAGCGAAGCGGCCTCTTCCTTTGCGAGCTCCCGGATCTCAAAATCGCCCTGGGCGTGGAAGATCGCCTCCGCCTCGGCCGCATCGCGTTCAACCGACCGGTACGTGCGGTACGTCATGACGATCTCGCGTAGATCGGACAGCTGATCTCGCGTAGATCGGACAGCTCCTTCGCAACCCGCTGGTACGCTTGAGGCTCGCCCTGGTGTTCGGCGTGCGCCGCCGCCTGAGCCTCGAGCGCCGTGTAGCGACGCTCAAGCTGGGCGAGCTGCTCCAGGAGCTGTTGACGAGGAATCTGCATCACTCAAGTGCGGTGTGCGGCGTTCGGGGTGCGGAATGACCGTGTTTCAATTCCGCATTCCGCATTCCACAATCCGCATTAGGATGATTTGGCGGGAGGCTTCGCGGGGGTCTTGCGGCTGTACTTTCGCCTGAACCGCTCGACGCGGCCGGCGGTGTCGACCAGCTTCTCTCGACGCGGCCGGCGGTGTCGACCAGCTTCTGTTGGCCCGTAAAAAACGGGTGGCAGCTGGCGCAGATCTCCACATGGATCGAGGGGCGGGTTGAGCGGGTGTGATAGACGGCGCCGCACGTGCACGTGATCGTGGACTCCACGTACTCCGGATGGATCCCTTCTTTCATGAAGACAACCTCCTGTGCTCAAGGTTGAAGGTTCAAGGTTCAAGGGAACGGCAGTTACCTAGAGCCTTGAACCTCGAACCTTGAACGGCCTTACGGTTTCTTGGCCATGGTGGCCAGAAATTCTTGGTTCGACTTCGTTTTGGACAGGCGGTCGATCAAGAGCTCCATGGCCTGAACCGGATCCATCTCATTGAGGACCTTCCGGAGGATCCAGACCTTTTGCAGCTCATCCTGGCTGACGAGGAGCTCCTCGCGCCTCGTGTTCGAGCGCCGGATATCGATCGACGGGTAGATGCGCCGTTGAAACAGGTTGCGGTCCAACGTCAGCTCCATGTTCCCCGTCCCTTTGAACTCCTCAAAGATGACCTCATCCATCCGTGAGCCGGTATCCACGATGCAGGTCCCGATGATGGTCAGGCTCCCCCCCTCCTCGATCCCACGCGCGGATCCGAAGAACCGCTTGGGTTTGTGGAGGGCGTTGGCGTCCAATCCACCCGTGAGGACCCGCCCGCTATGGGGCTCGACCGTGTTGTAGGCTCGGGCGAGCCGCGTGATGCTATCGAGGAGGACCACGACATCCCTCTTGTGCTCGACCTGGCGCTTGGCCTTTTCGAGCACGATCTCCGCCACCTGGATGTGCCGATCGGCGGGCTCGTCGAACGTGGAGGAGATCACCTCCCCCTTGACGATCCGCTGCATTTCGGTCACCTCTTCGGGTCGCTCATCGATCAGGAGGACAATGAGCACCACCTCCGGGGTGTTCGTCGTGATCGCGTTGGCGATTTTCTGCAGCAGCACCGTCTTGCCGCTATACGGGGGGGCCACGATCAGCCCCCGCTGCCCCTTCCCGATCGGGGTGAGGAGATCCATGATCCGGGTGGAGATCTCCTTGGACGAGGTCTCC
>JACPSQ010000073.1 GCA_016193195.1 Candidatus Omnitrophota bacterium | reverse complement strand
CGCCAGGTCCTTCAGCCCAAGCTGCTCGTCGAACCAGATCGCAAAGTCGTTGGTCGGATGGCCGAGCCGGAGCCGGGCGTCGCAGACGTGAAAGTAGAGCGAGTGGAGGCTGATCTGCGAGAGCGCCTGGGCGAAGTCGGCGTAGATGCGCCAATCCCGCGTCTCGTTGGCATCGGCCAGTGTACTTCTGGAGATTTTGCCTCGGATGCCCATGTGATAGAGCTTGCTCTGCATCGCGCGCAGGCAGGTCTCGATGTCCCGGAGGCTCTCGCGATACGTCATCTGCGCAAAGCCCATGCAGAGGAACTGATCCAGGCAGGAGAAGCTCTTGGTCTTGTAATCGCCCTGATAGCGGCGGACGCAGTGCCGGAATTCGTGCAGGGGAAGAAACTCCATGACCTGGGCGAAAATCGTCTTGCCAGTATTCATTGGGCGCACCTCCTTGAAAATGAGCCTCGCCCAATGATACCGAGTTCAAATCGATTACGGGATGATCAGGTATTAACATGTTGATTGTCAGCAAATTGCGTCAGTGTTGGCATCAAACGTTGGGACAGTAGTGGATCAAGATACCTCGTCCGAGAGTAGATCAGCCCCGACTCACAGTCGTACTCCCGGCCGGTGAAGAGGAAGGGGTTCCCGTAGGCGGAGCAGGCGATGGGGGTGTCGTCTGCCGTGTCCATCCACCCATCGGGGCCGGGGCCGAGGATCGTCGGCGTCCCGAAGCTGTCGTAGGTGTAGCGCTTGGCCTTGACAGCGTGGCGTCTCCACCGATGGGCTGACGAGGACCGTGGGGGAGCCCAGGCCATCGGGCAGGAGGCGGTTGAGCGGCTCCCCGAAGCCCGTCCCATCGCGGAAGGGGTTGCAGTCGGCGTTGGTGTCGCGGAAGAAGAGGAGCGGCTGATCGATCCCGGGGCCGTGGAAGACGGCGTGGGTCTGGCAGTTGGTCGGGCCGCGGAAGACGGCGACGAGATCCTCCTGGTCGTAGAGGTAGCGGGTGAGGACCCCGTCCACGTCCTTCTCGATCCGGCGGCCCAGGGCATCGTAGCGGTACTGCGCAGTGACGAGTGGCGAGTGGAGAGTGACGAGTTGGTTCTCGACGTCGTAGGTGTAGCGCGTCGCCGCGGGGCAGGGGGCGGGGGGCGCGGGGCAAGAGCGTGGGCGCTTCTCGATGCGGTTGCCGTTGGCGTCATAGCTGTAGGTGAAGGCATCATCTTCGAGGAGCCGGTTGGCGGCATCGTAGACGTGCGTGGTCGAGAGGTACGAACTCCGCCGGTTGCCCACGGGGTCGTAGGTAAAGGTCTCATCGGGCAGCCGCCCGGCCAAGGGGGTGCGGGGGGCTGAGGAGGGGGTGGGTCGCCCCGCTGAGGCGGTTGAGGGCGTCGTAGGTGTAGCTGTGGAGGCCTACGGGGTCGGTGAGGCTCGTCCGGTTGCCGACCGCATCGTACGTGTAATTGGCCTGGGCAATTAAGCATCCTGTCCCCTGAATTCCCCTGAATTCCGGGGTGTCGGTGATGGCTTCAAGCCGCAGGAGGGCGCGCGCGGGCTTGGGGTCTCCCCACGCCAGGAAGGGTGTGACGGGAAGCTCGAGGAGCGAGAGGGTGACCCCCAGCCCAGCCGAGAGGACTCGTCGCCCAATGGACGGGGGCTGGATCATCCGGGTCTCACACGCAGGTACTCGAGCACGGCAGGATGGAGAATGGCAAGCGCTTTTTCAGATTCACGGTACTGTCCTAATTTGAAGCTTAACGGCACACCACAGAACCACAGAAACGCCACAGAACCACAGAACAGACCGACGCAAAACGCTTCTGTGCTTCTGTGGAATTTCTGTGGCCTCTGTGGTGTAGGCGCCAAATTAAGGCATCACTCTCGTTTTGATCGTTTTGATTGACGCTGCCGGAGATTTTCGCTACCATGAAACGCGCGTATCGCCCATAATAAGGAGGACGGAGATGGCAACCGCCACAGTCTCGGCCACGACGCAGGAACGTCACGGACGGGTCACGTTTAAAGGCAATCCGCTGACGCTGATCGGCCCGGAGGTCAAGGTCGGATCACAGGCGCCGGGGTTTCAGGTGCTGGGCCAGGATCTTTCGCCGATCAGCTTGGCGTCCTTCAAAAGCAAGACGCTCCTCATCAGCGTCGTCCCGTCGCTGGACACCCCGGTCTGCGATGCCCAGACACGGCGCTTCAACCAGGAAGCCGCGGCGCTTCCGACCGAGGCGGGCACCCCCGCGGCTTCGCTTGGCGAAGCCAAGCGTGCGGGGGTCGCCGAGGGAAGTGCCGAACGACGCAGTCGGAGGCCGAACGTTGAAGTCCTGACGATCAGCATGGATCTCCCCTTCGCGCAGAAGCGATGGTGCGGCTCTGCGGGGGTTGACCGCGTGACGGTGCTGTCGGACCATCGGGACGCCTCCTTCGGGACGGCGTACGGGGCGCTGATCAAGGAGTTGCGACTGCTCTGCCGCGCCATTTTCGTCGTTGACCGCGGCGGGACCGTGCGGCATGTCGAGTACGTCTCGGAGCTCTCCGCGCATCCAAACTACGACGCGGCCCTCGCTGCCCTCCGCCAACTGACACGCGACTAACAACCAGCGTGGCTCTGGGCTGGGGGCTGTGGGCTCAGGGTAGTTCCCCGGAGCCCCGAACCCAGAGCCCTGAGCAACGTCGGATCTTCACATGGTCTGGTTCCGGATGCTTCTCGTCGCGCTGCGCCTTACCTGGCCGTTCCTCTTGGCGCCCTGGCGCTCCCCCCTCTTGCGCTGGCGGGTGGAAACCTACGGCATGCTCGATGAGCACGGCCGTCTGCTCCACGCGGACGCCATCACCCCCGGCCGCTTCCTGACGTTTACCCTGCGCCACCGAGGGGCCCTCCTGCGTTTTTTGCGGTGGGCCGTCTGCCTGTAGCACGCTGATCCCCCCTCCGTCCAATAAAACGTTGATGGGTGATGCGTGTTGGATGCTGAATGATTGATGATGGGTGATTGATGACCAGAACCCACCCGCCATGGTCATCCATCATCCAGCACCCATCAGCCATCATCATCTAGCATCCAGCATCGTTTTGCGACCTTCCGTGTCTTGTTGAGCGGCGCTCTCGTCAGGTATACTTAGGTCAATCGTGCTTAGTAAGCTTACTTAACTGCTTAAAACGCTATGGAGAATACTTAAAACGCTATGGAGGACCGTAGAGCCGGTTCAGGTTTTCAACGGCGAGTGGTGGGGGAGGGGCAGCCCTCCGGCGTCGCCCCCGTGTCGCCCGTGGAGCCCCACCCCACACCCATTTCACTGGGTGTGGGGTGGCCCCCTGACACGACGCCCCACATGCCCGCCGCCGGCGGGACCCCGCCGGGAGGCGGTGGCGCGCTCGAGGAGGCCATGCGGGCCGATGGCGGGGTCGCCACCAACGATGTCTTGCCGGTGCCGCAGCGGATTCTCCTGCGGCTCTTCCGGGTCTGGTGCATCGGCGTGGTGGCGTTCGGCTACGGCCTTCCCGTCATCTACGGGTTGCTGGCCTGGCGATTGAATGAGGAGCAGTGGCGCTGGACTTCCCGGATGTATTTCACTGAGCTTCCGCTCGTGGCAGGATGCGGCGTGATGGTCTTGCCGTGGCTCTGGTACCGTCCCATCCACCGGACGTTGAAGGCGTGGTTGAGCGGAACCCCCGTGATCCGGAGCCAGTGCGTGATGGTGTATGAGCGGGCGCTCCGCCTGCCCTGGCAGGTCGCCATGGCGGCGTTTGCCGCCGCGCTCCTCGGCTATCTCATCGGCATGGGCGTCGTCCACTGGAAGGCCGACCAGCCTCTGATTGAGATTGCGAAAACCCTTCCCGCGATTCCGCTCGTGGGTGGCATGATGGGGGCGTTCTGCTACTTCGGGACGGCGCGCGCGTTGCGGCCCGTGGTGAGCCGGTGCAGCGTACAGCTGCAGGATGCGCGGCCCATCCGCGGCGCCTCCCTGGGGGCGAAATTTCTGACGACGACCTGCATCCTCTCCATCGCGGCGTTGTGCCTCCTGCAGCCGACCGCCTACACCTTTGGCCAGATGATCATCGAGCGCTACATGAGCGATCGCGCCATGACGCAGTTGCGGGTGGCCACGTATCAAGCCGCCTCCGTCAAGCAGCCGGAGGATCGCACCAGGTTCCTGCTGGAGGCCAAGCTCGGATCGAGCGGCTACGTGTTTGCGATGGACGGCTCCGGGCACATCCTGACGCCTCACCCCCGCGGCTACACGACGCTCGACCAGGAGCGCTTCTACAGACCGGATCAGCAGTTCCAGGGAGACGGGCGCTCTTGGGTGGACCGCGTGGGGGAGCACCGGGTCGTCGCCTTCCTGCGGTTCGATGACCCGACGTGGACGTTCGTCTCCGTCTCCTTCCTGACCGATTTCGACCTCCCGCTGCGGAGGTTCGTGCAGTTTTCCTGGCTCGTCGCGCTGGGGGTGCTCTTCATGGTCATCCTGTTCGGCCGGTACTACACGCGGAGCATCACGACCCCCTTGGCCGACCTCACCGGGGCGGTCCGCCAGATCGCCGAGCACGGCAACCTGTCGCAGTACGTGCCGATCACTACCCACGATGAAGTCAGCGAGGTCGCGCATGCCTTCAACCAGATGGTGGAGCGGCTGCGGGTCTCCAAGTCCGATGTGGAGGACTACACGAGGCGGCTCGAGCGCTCCACGCAGGAGCTCTCGGCGCTCAACCAAGAGATGGAGGACCTCATCCGGGTCGTCTCGCACGACCTGCGCGCCCCGCTCATCAACATCCAGGGATTCTCCAAGCGGCTCGAGCCGGTCATGCAGGAGGCGGTGCAGGCCCTCGATGAGCTCGCCGCCCAGAGCCAGGGCAACGACGCGCGCCCCGACGTCGAGTCCTTGAAGGGCAACGTCCAAAGCCGATTCGCTGAGTCGCTGCGGTTCATCTCGAAAAGCGTGGAGAAGATGGACACCCTCTTGTCTTCGCTGCTGGCGGTCTCCCGCGTCGGCCGGAAAGCCAACCCCCTGCAACCCAACGATCTCAATGAGATTCTCGACGACGTGCTGGCGACGTTCAATCATCAACTGACGGAGCAGGCGATCCAGGTCATCCGTCACCCGCTTCCTCGGCGGGTCCTCTGCCGGCGCAACGAGATCAACCAGGTCTTCTCGAACCTGGTCTCGAACGCCATCAACTACATGGGGCCCACGGGCCATCGCTGCATCGAGATCGGGGGCCTTGAGGACGGGGAGCGCGTCGAGTGCTTCGTCCGCGACACAGGCCTTGGGATCGATCCGAAGGACCATGAGCGGATCTTCCAGATGTTCACGCGGCTGCAGGCGATCGACGTCCCGGGGGAAGGTGTCGGCCTGGCGTATGTGAAAAAGATCCTTCGGGCGCACGGGGGGAGCATCCGGGTTCAATCACAACGGGGCCAGGGGAGCACCTTCTTCTTCACCTTGCCGGCGCTCGCCGTGACGGCCACGAGAGGGTAAGCCGATGCCCACGCTGCAACAGTCCGTCCTGGTCATGTTGGTGGAGGATGACGATGGCCATTGCCTCCTCATCCGTGAGAGTCTCAAGACCAGCGGGATCGCCCACGAGATCATTGAGATGCGAGACGGCGAGCAGGCGCTGGACTATCTCACCCAGCGCGGACAGTATCGAGACCCCGCGAAGTCGCCTCGGCCCGATCTGATCCTCCTCGATATCAAGATGCCCAAGGTGGACGGCTTCACGGTCCTGGAGAAGGTGAAGGCCAGCCCAAAGCTCCGGGCGATCCCGGTCCTCATACTGACCTCGACCGATGACCAGGCCGAGGTCAACCGATGCTACGCGTTGGGGGCCAATAGCTATGTCGTCAAACCGGTTCGGTATGAGGAGTTCCAAGAGCGGATTCGGGCGCTTGGGCGCTTCCTCGACGCGACCCGGTTTCCCGACCAGCGATAGCGTTCGCTCTGGAAAGGCGGCTCAAGAATGGAGAAAGCGCCAATCTCCGTGCTCCTCGTTGAAGACAACGAAGGCCACGCGGTCCTGACCAAGGGAGCGCTCGAACAAGAGGGCTTCAAGGTGGACGTCTGCCGAACCGGGCGGGAAGGGCTCGACCGGGTCTTCCACCAAGACTACCACGTGCACCTGATTGACGTGAGGCTCCCAGATATGCAGGGGATCGAGGTCCTCCGTCGCCTCAACACCATCAAGCCGGGCTCGGTGTCCATCGTCGTCAGCGGCCATGGCGACGAAGCGGCTGCGGTGGAGGCCATGAAGCTCGGGGCCTACGACTACCTCGTGAAGTCGCCGCAGATGAGTCACCTCGCGGCCCTCCCGCTGATCATCCGCGAGGTCCTGGAGCGCCGTCACTTGAAAGACGAGCGGGAGCAGCTCCAGACCGAGCTGTGGGAGCACGCGAGGCTCCTCGAAGAGCGCAACGCCGAGCTGCGGCGAGCCAACGAGGAGCTGAAGCAGCTCGATCAGCTCAAGTCCGACTTCGTCTCCATGGTGAGCCATGAGCTGCGCACCCCCCTGGCGACGATCAAGGAGTTCGCCGAGATCATGGTGGATGAGATTGCGGGCCCGGTGACGAAGGAGCAACGGGACTACCTCGGCGTCGTCAAGGCGAACGTCGACCGGCTCTCCCGCTTCATCAACGACCTGCTGGACATGACGAAGATCGAGGCCGGTCGCCTGCTGCTCAACAAGGTGTTGGTGGAACCCCAGGCGATCGTCGAGCACGTCCTGCAGTCCCTGCGTCCGCTTGCAGAGGCGAAGGCGATGACCCTCGAGGTGAGCCTGTCTCCCGTCTTGCCTCGCATCTTTGCCGACGAGGATAAGATCACCCAAGTCCTCGTCAACCTCATCAGCAACGCGATCAAGTTCACCAACAAGGGCGGGCAGGTCCAGGTCAGGGTCTTCGAGCAGTCCACCGAGGTGGAGTTCAGCGTGGCGGATACCGGGGTGGGGGTCGCCCCCCAGGATCTGCCGAGGCTCTTCGAGAAGTTCCAGCAGATCGATGGGGGTCCGGGGGAAGGAGGGGCCAAAGGCACGGGCCTGGGGTTGGCCATCAGCAAGCGCCTGGTGGAGCTCCACGGAGGCCACATCCGCGCCACCAGCGAGCTCGGGAAGGGCAGCGTCTTTTCGTTCACCCTCCCGAAGCACGATCCGGACGAGGTCTTCCGTGAGTGCCTCCGCCGCGGCATCGAGCAGGCCAAGCGCAAGCAGGGGTGCTTTTCGATCAGCGTCATCGCCATCCCGAACTTCCAACAGCTCAAGGCGCTCTACGGCCCTGAGGAGACCAACCGGTTGCTCAAGCAACTGGAGCTGATGATCAAACAGACGGTGCGCCGCCGGCAAGGGGATATCGTCATCCGCTGGCAGCAGGGCGAGATGGTCGTCATCCTTGCTGAGGTGGACCAGGCGGGCTCCAAGGTGATCGCCGAGCGCATCAAGCGCCTGACCACGCGGCATGCGTTTGTGGTGGGCGGCCAGACCCTGACGATCCCGGTGGTCACGACCACCGCCACCTATCCGGATGAGGCGCTGACGGAGGACGAGCTCATTCAGATCACCGAAGCGCGGTTGCGGCAAGTCGAGTGCCGGAAGACCCGCGTGCTCGTCATCGACGATGAGCGGAAGGTCCGTGAGCTGCTCAGGGAAGCCCTGGAGCACCGCGGCTACGAGGTCCTCACCGCCGCCGGAGGACCCGAGGCGCTGGAGCAGCTCAAACACGAACCCGTGGACCTGATCCTCCTCGACCTGATGATGCCCGTCATGGATGGCTATGAGTTCTACCATGTGCTCAAGGAGGATCCGCGGACCAAGGATGTGCCTGTGATCA
This sequence comes from Candidatus Omnitrophota bacterium, assembly GCA_016193195.1. GTDB lineage: Bacteria > Omnitrophota > Gorgyraeia > Aquiviventales > Aquiviventaceae > JACPSQ01. The sequence continues at coordinate 5,933 of JACPSQ010000073.1, read as the reverse complement.
TCGTGACCGCCAAGGGCGATCGGAAGGACCGTCGGCTCGGCTTGGAGCCGGCGACCTATAACTACGTCGTGAAACCCTTCCAGCTTGAGGATCTCCTGTCGAAAATGCATGACGTGCTGTTCCAACACCGTGTCGCGAGCCCCTGACGCATGGCCGAGCGCATTCTTCTCGTGGAGGATGAACCCGATCTGCGGCTGGCGCTGTCCGTGCGCTTGAGCGCCGCCGGCTTCCACTGCGAGACGGCGAACAACGGAAAAGAGGGGCTGGAAAAGGTTGCCCAACGCCGGCCGGATCTCATCGTTGCCAATCTCTTCATGCCGGTCATGGACGGGCACGAAATGGTACGTCACCTGAGAGCCGATCGCACCACCGCGTCGATCCCCATTGTGGTGATCACCGCGTTCCCCGAGCACTCGCGGGACGCTCAGGCCGCGCAGCTCCTTCTCCTCGGGGTCCGCATCCTGCAACGACCCTTTGAGGCCCAGGAGCTCCTGGCCATCGTGCGGACGCTGTTGACGCCACCAACATCAGGAGGGCCCGACCATGCCGGCACCGAAGAAGATCCTCATCGCGGATGACGAGGAGCAGCTTGCCCTCGCGCTGAAGATCCGGTTCCAGGCGAGAGGGTACGAGGTCTTCACGGCCGGGGATGGCCGCCAGACGCTGGAGCTCATCACCCAGCGGCAGCCCGACCTCTTGATCCTCGACATCCTCATGCCCGTCATGGACGGCTACACCTGCCTGCGGGAGATCAACCGGCGCCTGGGCCGCGGCCAGCTCCCCGTCGTGATCCTCACGGCCCGCGATCGGATGAAGGATCTCTTTGAGCTTGAGGGGATCGAGGACTACGTCGTCAAGCCCTTTGACCACGAGGACCTCCTGCTGCGTATCGAGCGGGTCTTCAAACGGCGCGCCGAGGGACAAGCCCCCGCCGCCACATAGCCCCCGCTTCACGAGCACGCTCACCGAGCGAACGTCCCGCCGTGTTGACCCCATCGGCCTCGCCCTTTACAATAGAGGTGTGATGTCTCAGCCCATCCCCCTTCAAGATGCAGCCGTCTACGGCCCGATCCGTTCGAGGCGCCTTGGGAACTCGCTCGGCATTAACGTGTTGCCGGTGAGCCATAAGGTCTGCTCGTCGAACTGCGTCTATTGCCAGTATGGGTGGACCCCATCACCTGTCGTTCGGCCTGAAGGCCGAAATGCGCCTACGGCGCCGACAGGTGATGGGGGGCGGCTGCGGCGCGCCCCCGAGCTGCTCGCTGAAATCGAGGAGGCGTTCCAGCGGCATGCCCGCCACCGGACGCCGGTGGACTGCATTACGCTTGCCGGGAACGGGGAGCCGACCCTCCACCCGGACTTGGAGGAGCTCGTGATGGGGATCAAGCGGTTGCGCGATGCCTACTTCCCCGCTGCGCCCGTCGGGATCTTGAGCGATGCCACGCAGATCGCCCGTCCCCATGTCCGTCGCGCGCTCGCGTCGCTCGATCAGCGCTGCATGAAGTTCGACGCCGCCGACGAGGCCACCTGGAAGCGGATCAACGACCCGCTGGGAAACGTCAAGTTCCAAGCCATGATCGAGGCGCTCAAGGCGCTGCCCGATGTCGTCCTCCAGAGCATGTTCATTCAGGGGACCTATGACAACACCGATGAGCCGCACCTGTGCGCTTGGATCGCGGCCGTCGGGTCCATCAAGCCGCGCTCCGTGCAGGTCTACACCATCGATCGCCCCACCGCAGCCGACGGCATCCAGCCCGTCCCGCGCGAGCAGCTTCAAGAGATCGCCGACCGCCTCGTCGCCTCGACCGGCATCCATGCCGAGGTGTTCGATTAAGATCAGGTGCCTGGCACCAACGTCTGTTCGTTGTTCGGTATTCATTGTTCGTTGATTGCTGCATAGACCGACACCGGACACCGAACAATGAACAATGAACCATGAACCATGAACCATGAACTATGAACCGTAGTTACACATTCGACGATGTGGATAAAGCGATCCTCGCCGAAATCGAAGCGCAGTTTCCCGTGGAGCACCGCCCATTTCAGACCCTCGGGCAGAAGCTGGGCCTCTCCGAGCAGGAGTGCCTCTCGCGCATCGATCATCTCAAGGCCGCCCACGTCATCCGTCAGATCTCGGCCGTCTTCGACGCCCGCGCGCTCGGCTACCACACGACCGTGGTGGCGATGCGGATCGAGCCCGCGCGCGCGCAGGAAGCGGTGCGGCTCATCAGCCAGCACCCGGGGGTGTCGCACAGCTACGCGCTCAACGATCGGTTCAACGTGTGGTTCATCATTCACGTGCCACCGGCCGATTCCCTGGAGCAGATCATCAACGTCCTCCACGCGCTCGCCAAGTCCGATGAGACGATCGTCCTCCCCGCGCTGAGGTTCTACAAGGCCGGGACGAGGCATGATCTCACCGACGAAGGGTCCTGGCTCGAGCACCAGGAGGAGCCGGGCGACGCATCGCGGGGGACGGCCGCGATCCCCCCGCTCACTGAGCAGGACATCCGCTTCATCCGCATCGCGCAGGAAGATCTCCCGCTCCTGGAGATTCCCTACGCCGTCTGGGCCGAGCAGGTTGAGAGCTCCGAAGAAGAATTCTTTGCCTGGGCCAAGCGGGTGGAGCACCTGGGGTACATGAACCGGTTCGCCGCCGTCTTCCACCACCGTCACGGCGAGTCGCTCGCCAACGCCATGGTGGTCTGGCAGGTGCCGCCGGAGCAGGTGGACGCGATCGGCGAGCAGATGGCGCTGTTCAGAGAGATCATCGGCTGCTACCGCTACCCCACCTATCCGAACTGGCCCTATCCACTGTGCACGGCCATCCGAGCCGCCACGTCCGCCGCATGCATGGAGGTGGCCAAGCGCATCGAGGAGCGCGTCGGCCGATTCCCACACAAACACCTCTTCAGCACTCAGGAGCACAAGCGCGTCCGCATCACGTACTTCAGCCCGGACCTCGACGCCTGGCGGCACACCGTCGGGGTCATCCGGTAATGCCCAATCGGACTGAACAGCTCAAAGCGGCCTACGGCAACCCGTTCGATGTCCTCAAGGCCGTGGAGCGCGCCGCCACCCAAGGCTACGAGGGCTTGTCGGAAGACGATCTCTTCATGTGCAAGTGGGTTGGGCTCTACACCCACCGGCATGAGCAGGGCTACTTCATGCTCCGCACCAAGCAGCCCAACGGATTCGTCACTCCGGAGCAGCTTGAGACCGTCGCCGACATCGCCGAGCGGCAGAACAGGGGCTACGCCGACATCACGACGCGCCAGGATTTCCAGCTCCACTGGGTGCACTATACCGAGGCGGTGCCGATCATCCGGCGGCTGCACGCGGTGGGGATCTCCACGCTCGGCGCCTGTGGCGATATCGCGCGCAACGTCGTCGGCTGTCCGGTGGCCGGGGTGGACAAGGAGGAGGTGCTGGACGCGAGCCCTGTCGCTAAGCAGGTGAGCGACTTCTTCCTGGGTAACCTCGAGTTCGCCAACCTTCCGCGCAAGTACAAGATCGGGATCTCGGGCTGCCGGACGTGGTGCTCCCATCCGGAGATCCAGTGCGTCGCGCTCACCGGGGCGCAGCGCCGGGTGTCCGGCCAGACCGAGATCGGCTTCGACCTGCGGGTCGGCGGGGGGCTCTCGACCCAACCGTTCATCAGCCAGCGCCTCGGCGCCTTCGTCCGGCCCGAGGAGGCCGTCGAGGTCATCCGGCACATCACCGAGATCTGGCGCGATACGCCGGAGTATCGGGAGAAGCGCCATCACGCCCGGATCAAGTACCTCGTCCACGACTGGGGGGTCTCCAAGCTCCGCCAGGCGCTGGAGGAGCGGCTCGGCCGGAAGCTCGACGACGCGCCCGCCGATTTCCAGGAGCCGCCGGACACCTACCGGGACCATGTCGGCGTCCACGCGCAGCAGCAGGCGGGCCTCTACTACATCGGGGCGCCGGTCCTGGTTGGTCGGATCACGAGCCCCCAGATGAAGCGGGTCGCAGACCTCGCCCAGCGCTACGGGGACGGTCAGACGATTCGGTTGACGGTCAGGCAGAACATCCTGCTGCTGAATATCCCAGAGCACAACGTCGAGAAGGTGCTCGCCGGGCTCACGGAGGTCGGGCTCTCGATCAACGCGCACCCGGTGCGGCGCAGCGTCGTCACCTGCACGGGCACCGAGTTCTGCAAGCTCGCCATCACGGAAACGAAGGCGCGCTCCCGTCAGATCGTCGAGTATCTGGAGAAGCGCGTGCCGCTCGATGAGCCGTTGCGCCTCCACATCACCGGCTGTCCCAACGCGTGCGCCCAGCACCAGATCGGCCAGATCGGCATGATGGGCTCCAAGACGAAAGTGGACGGCCAGATCGTGGACGCCTACGATATCTTCGTGGGGGGCCAGATGGGTCGGGGCGCCGCCTTCAATCACGCCGTGTTGCGCAAGGTGCCCGCGACCGAGTGCGCCCAGCGGCTTGAGCAGCTCCTGCTGGGCTTCAAGCGGGGGCGCAAGGACGGCGAGCCCTTCAACGCCTGGTGCGCGCGCATCGGCGATGCGGAGCTCGTCAGACGGCTCACCGAAGGCGACACCCATCCGCTGGCCGATGCCGAGGACGTCCCATCGCCCCAGGTACCGGAATCGGATGGGCCCGTCTACTAGGCGGGGCCTGAGCAGCGGCGTGGCTTGACAAATATCTCATACTGAGATATACTAGCGATGCATGTGATCTCAAAGAAAAAGCTCAAGAACTTCTGGGAGCACCATCCTGAGAGCAGGAAGCCGTTGGAAGTCTGGTTCAAGGTCGTCCGGTCGAGTCGCTACCACACGTTTCATGAATTACGAATGACGTTCCCGAAGGCGGATAAGGTGGGTGACAAGATTGTGTTTAATATTGGTGGGAACACGTATCGGTTGATTACGGTGATTCACTTTAATCGTTTCAAGGTCTACGTGCGAGACGTGCTCACCCATGAGGAATACGACAAAGGAGTCTGGAAAAATGGTTAATGTGTTGGGCCGGCCTCGATTTCGGCGGGCCTGGTCGGTGGTCTACGCCGGGCTGTCCATCAAGACCGAGCAGGATTATCAACGGGCGGTCGCGCTGCTTGACGAACTGCTGGATGAGGTGGGTGAGAATGAACGGCATCCTCTCTTCGGATTTCTCGAAGTGCTTGGGACGCTCATCGAGAGCTACGAGTCGGATCGTGTGACGATGAGGGGAGCGACCGGAAGTGAGGTGCTGAAATCTCTCATGGACGAGCATGGATTGACGCAGTCGGATCTGCCTGAAGTGGGCAGTCAAGGCGTGGTCTCTGAAATTCTGCATGGCAGACGGGAGCTGAACACTCGGCAAATCAAAGCGATCAGCCGACGATTCGGTGTCTCTCCCGTTGTCTTTCTTTGATGAGGGCCAAGGACCTCAAGAAACTGCTCAACAGCATTGACGAAACCAGAGCCATTCGAACGGGCAAGCGCAAGCCCAGCCGGGTCCTCATATACCGGTTCGCGCGAGCAGAAGATGGGCCCCGCCACTCAACGTGGCTGTTCCAGTTCCATCGAAGGCACTGGGCCGGCGGCCACACCTCTCCCATTGAGCAGTCGTGCCGCCTAACAAGGCGCTGGGAGAATTCCGGTGACAATACATAATTCGAATAAACGTCTCTATCTCGCGACCTACGGGTGGCTGTCAGATGGACGAGCGGGATTTGGAGTGGGTCATCGGGACGCGGACCGCGCAGGACGACGGGGTCGCGGAGTGGCCGGTGGAGATGAGTTGATGGAAGCATGAAGTCGTTGGCGGTGATCGTCTCGGGAGGGAGCACGAACAACCTGATCCAGGTGCTCACCCTCCTCATGGCGGCGGTGCACGCCGACATCAAGGCGCGCGTGCTCTTCCGGGACGAGTCGGTCTACCGGCTCACCCCGCAGCGAATCAACGCCGTT
>JACPSQ010000051.1 GCA_016193195.1 Candidatus Omnitrophota bacterium | reverse complement strand
GTAGAAGAGCGAAAGCTGCGGGGCCACGAGCAACCCCTTGTAGACGATCGTCCGTGAGGAGAAGGAGGGGATGTAGCTGTTCGCGAGATGCGCCCGCTCCCAAGCCTGCTCAATACGCCGCCGGACGAAGAAGAGCTGCCGCTCGAAGTCGTCCTGGGGAATGGCCGAGGGCCTATCCACCAGCACGTGCTGGATGAGGGGCAGGGTCTTGCGTGCCTTATCGCCCAGCACCGAGGGGTCGGTGGGGACCTCGCGCCAGCCGACCACGCGTAAGCCCCGGCTGAGGATTTCCGTTTCAACGATCCGTTGGGCGGTGGCGCGCTGCTGGCCGTCCTGCGGAAAAAAGATCACCCCGACGCCGAGGTCGCCTGGCGCAACCGGCCCTGCCTTGAGCGCGCGGAGCACCGTGGCGAACAACCGATGAGGGATCTGGGTGAGGATCCCCGCGCCGTCGCCGGTCTTGGCGTCGGCTGAGAGCGCGCCGCGGTGGGTGACGTTGCAGACACACTGGATCGCCGATCGGACGATCTCGTGGCTCGGCACCCCCTCAATCGACGCGACAAAACCTACGCCGCATGAGTCTCGCTCATCGGTCGGCTGAAAGAGACCGTTGGGTTGTGGGCTGTGGGCCCAGATCATGGTCCTATTCCTTTTTTACGCTTAACCTTTTATTTTAGCCTTTCATGGGCTGATGCGCACCCGAAATCGGCCTAGGAATCCAGCGAGGCACTTGCTGTCGATAGGCGGCATAGGAGCTGCCAAACCGGCGCTGCAGATCCGGCTCCTCCACCAGACACACAAAGAGGTGCATCAGTCCGATGACAAGCAGCATATAGAGGAAGGTGGCGCGAGATTGGTACAGCGCCGATTCGCCCGCCAGAATCAGAAACAGGCCCAGCGCCATGGGGTTACGGACAAAGCGGTAGGGTCCTGTCGCGACGAACTGTTTCGGTGGATCCAATGGCACCGGCGTGCCCCGCCCCTGGGTCGTGAAGAGGTGCACGCACCATCCCGCAAGACCGAGGCCGTTGAGGATCAGCCACATGCCAAGCCACTGCCGCCAACCCCCCTCCCAGCGGAAGGGCCCCTCCAGATGGCCATGCAGCCACCATGGCACGATCCCGATGAACGGGACAGGGAACATGACAAACCATCCCAGCGTTTTCAGCCGGAGGTGTGAGACTTCCGTCATGGTGATCCGCAGGCCGCCAAGGCCTCCCGTAGAAAGCGTGACGCGCGTCCGTAGATGCCGGGGCTCTTGCTCTCCCGCGGCCCTGCCACGTTCAACCGTGTCACCTGGTGCTGCCTGATCCACCCGTGAACGTCTGACGCCTCCAGCCTTTGCGTCAGGTCCAGCACGAGATACGGTTTCCCCAGACGCCTCGCCACCTCGATGGTTTGGGCCGTCCCTCCTGAGGGCTCCCCTTCGGTCAACACCAGCGTGCCGTCCGAATCGCGGACGTTCCATTCGGTCCGCTGGGCGTACTCGGCGGAGGGGGTTTCGTGGAGGGGATACCGAGGAGCGAGCGGGCCATCTTCAGCCGCGCGGCCCTTGGGACACCACCCGCCGCACGGCAGGCCAAGCTCGAGCGCCACATCGAGGGCCGCACGGTCCACGCCGGTCTGGCCTCCGGAAACGATCCGCATGCGTCACGAGCGGTACCGGATAATCTGCACCACCACGGCGGTAAAGAGCACCGCGTTCACGACCGAGAAGACCTTGAACACAAGATCCGCCGACGCAAGCGCCGCCGGGAGCATCAGGTAGACGCAGGTCAAGACCCCGACAGCCCATGGCAGGCTGAGATCTCGTGAAGATTTCCGTCGGCCGATCCGGACGATGAGCGGGATGTTCCACAAGGGCAACACCGTCCCCGCAATGAGCCCGATCGTCGTGATGGCCTGTTGATCCACCATCCATTTCGCTCCGCGGAATTTATTGTAACGGTTTTTGCGCGTGGCGGCTACGGATTTGCGCAGAGAGATGTGATAGAAGCGGGACAGCAACTAGAGCGCGGCAGGCTATCGTGTGTGGCGGGGCAAGTCCATAACTTCCGCGAAGCGAAAGGTCGATCGATCTACTGCCCTTGCCAAAGGATTCCTTGGTAGCGCCCAGTGGTGGGGAAGAAGGGCGGGGAGACATCCCTGGCCCGCTCGTCGTACCAATAGTCTTCCAGGTAGCCTTTACAGAGATCCCCCGGTGGACACCACCACCCCGTCACGCCGATGTAGTTTTGAATGATGCCTCCAAAGACGTGCAGATTCCCTTTCGGCGGTAGGTCCTGGGCGTCATTTTCTACCTTGAACACCCCTTGAACGGCCATCAGGGTGGAGTGAATGACGAGGTCAGTCGGCGCGGTCCTTGCGATCACGATGTTTCTCTTGGTCACGATCCCAAGGAGGTCATCGTTATACTCAACCTGCCCTGTCGCAGGGTTGATGCAGTCCGGATCGAGCGGGGGATCCTCCGCGTTACAGGTGTAGCGGACATGATCGGCGATGACGACGTCTCGATCGGAAGCCAGGGTGAGCTGACCGTTGAGTTGCCCCCCAGTCACCGTCAGGTCCCCGTTCACGAAGAGCGCCCCGCCATCAGGCGGCAGGGGGAGGAGGGTTGTGACCGCGCCGTTGGTCACCTGGAGCGTGTCCCCGAGGAGCGTCACGGTCGTCGCGCCTGAAAACCTCCAGGTGGCCTTGTCGCGGACGTCCTCCAGGGAGGGGCTCGGCATGGGGATGGAGGGCATCCCAAAGGTTGCACCTTGCTGGAACGTCGGGCTATCCGGCGGGCAGCCATTCCAACAGTTCAGGCTCGAGGCCGCGGTGGTCACCGGTCCCTCGAACACTGGAGTGCCGACCACGTTCAGTTGGCCGTTCGTGTGGAACGGGCCACGGATACGTGACATGCTGATGAACCAGTTGCGGCCCCCCGTATCGCTCCGATCGTTGTTTTCGAACCAGGCGAATCGCGCGAAGCTCTCGGTCCGGACACGGTGCGTCAGCGTGTAGACGATGGGGGTCGGTGCGGTGGGAACCGTCGCCGTGACGGTCACGAGGTAATCTTTGATTAAGGAGTCGAGATTCGATGCCGGAAGGTCGATGGTCTCCGTTCGGACTCAACTGGCAGGGGTAGTTGTTGCCGGGACACTTCGGAGGGGAAGGCCGGCTCTGAAGCCATTGAACCGCTTCGTCGCCCCCGGCCTCGGCCAGGTGGAATACTTGTTGCTGGGCCGCAAACTGTTGCGCGACCATACGCTCGCTCAGCGCCCGGGTGGTCCCCACAGTCGCGAACGTCATGACGCCCAGGAGGAATGCCAGGGCCGTGATGAGGATAAATCCTGCTTCCTTCCGTGGCATATAGGTCCTCCTGGACTGGGACACCCTCAGGCCCAGCCACTTTAGCATGCCCGATTTCTCAGCGAATGGCAAGGGTTTAGCGGTGGGTCGCCCTGACGCTGGCGTTTCCTGCGGCTATGAGGCATAATTAATGATGTCACTGAACCGCAGCAATGGCAGATTCACCAAGACCGCAGGACGACGGCTTCGCGCTCGCAGAGCTCATCGGTAGCGTAGCGCTCCTCTTGCTCGGGATCGTGGCGCTCATCGGGGCGCTGATGGCGCAAACGGCCCTGAATGAGCACGCCCGGAACATCACCTGGGCCATGAATGACGCCACCCGCGTCATGGAGCGGTTGCGGCTGCAGAATAGCGGAGATGCCTGCGCGGCGACCAATGTGAATCCTCCAGCGGGCTTCGCCAGTTGGGACGCGTGGCTCGCCGACACGACCGCCAACGGCGGAGGCGGGAAAAGCCTCCAGCCGAACCCGGCAGCCAACGAGCGTGTGGTCCCCACGACCACGGGGACCGATCCGCGTCAGGTGACGATCGCGATTTGCTGGCGCCATCGGAACCGAACGCTCGGGGAATGTGACTGGGACGGGACACAGCTCATCCCCAATGAGCTCCTGGTCATGCCGAACGACACAGCGGCGATTGACTCCCCCGCCATGCTGACCACGTTAATCACCTGCCGGCAATGACACGGCGACGGCCTCCAGCGTTTCGATTCCTGTGCGGGGTCCCCCACCGCGTGTTCGATCGGCGGGGCTCGAGTCCGCACTCAGCTGCTCACGGGACGTCCCTGGTGGAGATGTCCTTCACCGTGGTGATGTTCGCTCTGATCCTGGCGGCGTTGTTTGCGACGTTCCTCACCACCCAGAGGCATTACGCATCGTCCGACGCCTACGTCCACGTCCAGGAAGAAGCCAGGCGTGCGTCGAACGCGATGACCCGGGAGCTCCGGAACGCGGGCGGCGCCATCACCGCGGCCGGCAGCCAACTGGATTTTCAGCTTCCGCTCGGATTCGACGCAGCCCCTCCGTGCCTTCCCAGCACCGTGTGCTGGGGCGCGTTCGATCAGGGGGGGGCCGCTCAACCAAGCTGGAGCATCCGCTATCGGTTGAATGGAACACAGCTCGTTCGGGAGATCCGGAATGCTGAGGGAGCGGTGCAGGCCACGCGGGTCCTCGCGAATGACGTGGGGCTGCTCTCCTTCAGCTACCTCGGTGCCCCCGCCAATACGGTGACAGCACAACTCCAGATTCTGCAGACCTCTCAGCAGCTGCCCGGGGGAAGTATGGGAACGACACCAGTCCCATTGGTGATCCAGGTGAAGCTCCGAAATGATTGATGCGCGCGATTCAGGGCGTGAGGCGTCCGAGGGCCAGGGTGAGGGCGTTGACGAGGAGCTTCTGGTACTCCATGACGACGTAGAGGGCCTGGCGGGGGTGCGCCCACCACCGGGCCGGGTTAAAGGAGTCATAGGGGCTCGGAGAGCAGAAGACCTGGCCCGCCTGGCGCTGAAGGACATGGCGGAAAATGAACCGGGCCCGTCGAGACGCGAACTTCGAGGTGATCAAGACCAGGCTCGCGGGGGGCTTGTCCTTGAGAAACGCCCGGACGCGCATGGCTTCTTGAATCGTCCCATCCACCGGCTCCGGCAGGAACGTGATCTTCGAGCGCGGGACGCCGGAGGCCATCAGGACCCGCTCTGACCAGACGAACGCGGGATCGAGCAGCCCGAGCCTGACGAGCTCATCATG
>JACPSQ010000071.1 GCA_016193195.1 Candidatus Omnitrophota bacterium | reverse complement strand
GCGTTGGAGGAGTATCCGAACGTCCTCCGGCACCAGCGGCTTGAGCTCGCACACGAGCGAGCGCGAGAGGAGCGCTGACACGATGGCAAAGAACGGGTTAAATGTCGTCGCGCCGATCAGGATGGGGTTGCCCTGCTCGACATCCGGCATCAGGACGTCCTGCTGGGCCTTGTTGAACCGGTGGATCTCATCGATGAAGAGGATTGTCCTGCGGCCGTCGAGGCGCACGCGCTCCTTCGCCCGAACGATCACCTCGCGCAGCTCGCTCACCCCGGCGGAGGTCGCGTTGAGCCACTCGAAGTGGGCGTGCGTGGCGTGGGCGATGATGTGAGCGAGGGCCGTCTTGCCGGTTCCCGGCGGCCCGTAGAGGATTAGAGAAGTGATCCGGTCAGCTTCAACCGCCCGCCGCAGGAGCTTCCCCGGCCCGACGATGTGCGTCTGGCCGACGAACTCCGCAAGCGTCCGCGGCCGCATCCTGACCGCCAGCGGCTCCGGTGTTGCCGCCGGCTCGCTCCCTTCCCCCTCAAACAAATCCCTCGCTTCCATCACCCACCTCAATCACTCGGAAAACCGTACCGGGTTCCGAGGGGACAGGTTACTCCTCCGTACGTGTCCCTTTCGTACCCGGTACAGTTACCGGTGCGGGCGGCTGTGCTGCTTGAGCCAATCGGCGATCGCCTGCTCGGTCCGTTTCCCCTGCGCAACATCCATCACGAAGTCGAATTTTGCCTCCAGCGACGCCCGGATGTCGTAGCCGTTCAGCCTCAGCATCAACCGCATCGCTTCAAACCCGACTCGTTTGTTGCCGTCCACAAAGGGGTGATTCGAGATGAGCGAATGCCCCAGCGCGGCCGCCTTACTGAACAGGTCCTGGTAGAGATCCTGTCCGCCGAACGACGCCTGAGGACGATAGACAGCTGACTCCAGAAGCCCTTCATCCCGCAGACCGACGGTCCCGCCGCTCTGCTGGATGATTTGCCGGTAGAGGTAGATGACCTGCTTGGGATAGAGATAGTTCACGCCTTCGCCAATCGCTTCAACAGTTCGTGGTCTTGCCTGAGGAGCGCGTCAACCTCGCGCCGGAAATCGGGCGAGAGGACGTCTTCCTTCACCTGCAGCAGGATCAGCTCAATGCCCTTGCGCACCAGCGAGGATTTGGGGATGCGGGTTGCGCGCGAAACCTGTTCGAGCAACTTTAATTGCCGGTCTTCCAGTTTGAGACTCATCGCCTTCATCGTCGTCTCCCTCCTCACGGCGAGTCTAGCACATCTTACTTGAATATACAAGTATTGCTAAGTATTACCTCTGGGGAAAGAAAACGCCCCGTAGCTGCCGTGGGTTCCGTCCACGCTGAACCCAACCTCAAATAGGTGGGTAACCTCTCCGGAGGGGTCTTGCGTCCCTGGCGAATCTGGGCAGGCTTGCCCCAACGGAAGCCGGTTTCCCGGTCACGTGGTGTTGGCTCACGTTGACTGGAACCTCACGCGCAGCACAGGGCGGATGTTACTCTATCACGCGCGGGCCGAACCTGCAAGTAGTTTTGAAAATCAGCGCAGCCGGGCGTTGAAGCGGCCCGTCAGCGTCTGGCCGATGCGCTGGTGGAGCGCATCCACCTCGGACGCGGTGAGGGTGCGGGTGGCCTCACGATACTCGATGGCAAAGGTGAGGCTGTACTTCCCTGCAGGGATGGCAGGGCCTGCGTAGCGGTCGATCAGCTCGACGCGGCTGGTGAGATTCCCACCGATCTCGCAGATGGCGTGGAAGACGGCCTCATAGGGGCTCCCCTCGTCCAAGAGCACCGAGAGATCCCGTTTGACGGGGGGGAAGACTGTGGGTGCGCTCACCGCGATCGGGGATCGAGAGGCGGCGGCTACCAGCGCGTTGGCGGAGAGCTCCGCGAACCACACGTCCTGCTCGATGTCCAACGCTTCCGTGATGGCCCGATACACGCGTCCGGCCTCCCCAACGTCACAGCCGTCCAGCTTCACCGACGTGCTCTGGCTCGGATCGGCCCACGGGCGGGGCGCTTCGACCCCGCATAACGAGCCACGGACTTGTCCGGGGGTGCGGGATGTCGCCCCCCTTGTGGGGTGGGGGTTGGTGTCCCGGGCTTTCCCGGGGGGCTCCACAAACCGCGCGGCGCTGCGGCAGAACCGATCGGTGATCGCTTCGATCAGCCCTTTGAGCCGGAAGAAATCGCACACGTCTTTGGCGTGCCAATCGCGCACCCACAAGCCTGAGATGACAAAACCCAACCGACTATCCTCCTCGCGGGCCCCAGACGGCATCACGTTGCCGACCTCAAAGAGACGCACACCGCTTTCGCCCTGCGTGTGGTTGCGGCGAACCGCCTGCAGCAAGCCCATCAGCAGCGAAGGCCGCAGATACGCGTGGTCCTGGCTCAGGGGATTGGCCAGACGAACCGACTGAGCCGCAGTGTACCCGCAGCGAGAGAGATCCGCCTCCGACACCAAGCCCCATGTGATCGCTTCGGTGAGCCCAAGACCGGCGCAGAGACACCGCAACGATCGGAGCTGCTGGAAGCGCTCAGTGTCTTCGGACTGAGGACTCGAACCCGCCAGCGGACCAATCGGGAGGCTTGATGGGATCCGATCGTACCCGCCAATCCGCGCGAGCTCCTCATAGAGGTCCACGTCCTGCGCGAGATCCCGCCGGAAGGACGGGACGCTGACCTGCAGGATGTCTTCAGTCCCGCGCGAGACCACGTGGCACGAAAGGCGGGCGAGGGCTGTGCGGATCTCTGCGGGCGATCGCCGGATCCCGAGCCACCGGCTGGCTCGCGCGGCCTCAAGGGAAATCGCCGTCCGCTTCGGCGGCCTGGCGCCCACATCAAGCACCTGGCGCAGCGAGCCGCCTGCCAGCTTGACGATGAGCGAGGCCGCGTGCGCCGACGCGGTTTCGACCCCCACCGGATCCACCCCGCGCTCAAACCGGTAGGACGATTCGCTGCTCATCCCTAACGCCCTCGCCGTGCGGCGCACGGTCGTGGGATCGAAGAGCGCGCTCTCAAGCAGGACGTTGCGCGTCGTCAGCGTGACCTCGCTGCCCAGGCCTCCCATCACACCGGCCACCGCAACTGAGTGCTTCGCATCCGCGATGACCAGCATGTCTGCGGAGAGCGTCCGTGACGTCCCGTCCAGGGTGGTGATGGGTTCCTTCGGCTGTGCGCGTCGCACGAGGATCGTGCCCTGTGTGAGCCGGTCGAAATCAAACGCATGAAGTGGCTGACCGGACTCCAACAACACGTAGTTCGTGATGTCCACGACGTTGTTGATGGGCCGCGCGCCGCACGCCAGGAGCCGTCGCTGCATCCAATCCGGCGACGGCCCGATCTTCACCCCGTCGATGAGCCGGCCGATGTACCGCGAGCAGCCCGCGCGATCCTCAATCCGAATCTTCACCTCTGTTCGGTGTTCGGTGTTCAGTGTTCGGTGTTGGCGTTTGCTACGAACACTGAACAATGAACTACGAACAGCCGTCGGAAGTTTCGGCCGCTGCCCTGTGATCGCCGCGACCTCGCGCGCGATGCCGATGATGGAGAGGCAATCGGCTCGGTTCGGCGTGATCTCAAGATCCAGGACCGGCCCTCCGTCCGCGTCGTGGATGGCGACGACCTCGAGGCCGGCCATCGTCAGTCGCTCAGCCAGCGCCTTCGGCGACAGCCGCACCGTCACGTACTCTTTCAACCACTCAACCGGAACTTTCATGAGGTGTTTGCTTCAGGCTGCAAGCTTCAAGCGACATGCTGCAAGCTACAGCTTGTGGCCTGCAGCTTGGAGCCTGTTAGAACTGCTCCAAAAATCTCAGATCGTTCTCGAAGAAGAGCCGGATGTCGGTGATGGCGTGCTGCAGCATCGCGATGCGCTCAACGCCCATCCCGAAGGCAAATCCCTGCACCGCGCGTGGGTCGTAGCCAACCGCCCGGAAGACGTTCGGGTGCACCATCCCGCAGCCCATGATTTCGAGCCACCCTTTGCGAGCGCACGTCGAACAGCCCTTCCCGCGACAGGCCGAGCAGGCGATGTCCACCTCCGCCGAGGGCTCGGTAAACGGAAAGTAGTGCGGGCGAAACCGCGTCTTCGTCTTGGCGCCGAAGAGCGCTTTCAGGACATGCTCGAGGACGCCCTTCAGATCCGCGAACGAAGTCCGGTCGTCCACCATGAGCCCTTCAACCTGATGGAACATGAAGCTGTGGCTTGGGTCGAGGGGGTCCGGACGGAACACCTTGCCGGGGACGACGATGCGCAGGGGTGGCTTGCGGCGCTCCATCACGCGGATCTGCACCGGCGAGGTGTGGCTGCGCAGGAGCAACCGCCCTTTCTTCGGCTCGGGCGAGTCGAGGTTCACGAAGAACGTATCGAACGACTCGCGGGAGGGGTGGTCGCGCCTCGAATCCCATCGGGACGAAGATGGAGAGGATTGCGTCGATGGTGTGCGTGACGGGGTGCAAACGGCCGCGCGGGAACGCGCGGCCCGGCAGCGACACATCGAGCGCCGGCCCGTCCTGGGCGGCGGATGGGAGCGCCTCGCGCCGCGCCGTAAGCTGAGACTCGATCGACCGCTTGACCTCGTTGGCGCGCCGGCCGACCTCCGCACGCTCTTCCGGGGCGAGCTGCGGGATCGACTTCATGATCTGGGCCAGGCGGCTCTTACGACCGAGGAACTGGACCCGCAGCCGCTCCAACTCCTCAAGAGTGCCCGCCTGCTCGAGGGAGGCACGCGCCTCAGACAAGAGCTGCGCTAACTCCTCAACGACAACCGATGACATCTAAAAGCAGCAATCCGTGACCGGTGATCGGTTCACGGTTCACGGTTCACGGTTGAGACGAGCTGGTCGAACGCGTTGTGATCGTTGAGCGCCAGCTCAGCGAGCTGCTTTCTGTCCAGCTTCACGTCGGCCTTCCTGAACGCCGACATGAGCCGGCTGTAGGTCAGCCCGCGCGCGCGAGCGGCCGCATTGAGCCTGATCACCCACAGGCTGCGAAATCCCCGCTTCTTGACTCTGCGGTCGCGCGTGCGGTAGGCCTTCGCCCGCATGAGCGTCTCTTTGGCCTTCAAGAGATGAAGCCGCCGCGCCCCACGATACCCTTTGGCCTGCTGCAGGAGCCGCTTGCGACGTCGCCGAGAGGCGACGGCCCATTTGACCTTTGCCATCGTGTCCTCCTCGTTAATGCGTTCAAGGCTCAAGGCTCTAGGTTCGAGGCAAAGGCTTTGCCCTTGAACCTTCAACCTTCAACCTTGAACGTCTTAGCAATACGGAATGAGGGAGCGGATGGGCCGTTCCTCGGCGCGGGAGACCGTCAGCGGCCGCCGCAACTGCCGTTTAATCTTCGCCCGCTTGCCGCCCAAGAGATGCCTCCTCCCCGGGCGGAACCCAAGCAGCTTTCCCGTCCCCGTCACTTTCAATCGCCCTTTCACGCCTTTGAGTGTCTTGAGTTTTGGCATTCAATCCCCCGACGCTGTGCCGGCACTGCCTCAACTGCTTTGTGGGAGCGACGGGCCGTTCGCCCCTGATGGCTGGTGGGGCGCAGGGCTGCTGCCCTGGTTGACCGCGACAGAATCGGCTGGCATCTTTAGCGCCTCTGCGCGCTCGGCCATCGCTTTCTGACGGGCCGCCTGGCGTTCAAGCTGCTTGACCTTCTCTCGGTCCGGCCCAAAGACCATCGTCATGAACCGCCCTTCAAGCTGCGGGGTGCGCTCAACCTTGCTGACCGACCTGAGGTCTTCGACGAGCCGATCCAGGATCCGACGGCCGAGTTCCGTGTGGGTGAGCTCCCGTCCTCGGTAGACCATGGTGACCTTCGCCTGGTCGCCGCGCATCAGAAACCGTTTGAGCATTGCCAGCTTGATTTGGTAGTCGTGCCGTTCAATGCGCGGCTTGAACTTGACCTCTTTGAGCTTGGCGACGTGGTGCTTTTTCTTCGCCTCACGCTCGCGCCGCTGCTCCTCATACCGGAACTTGTTGAAATCCAGGATGCGGCAGACCGGCGGGGTGGTCTGTGGCGCGACCTCCACGAGATCGAGGCCGCGCTCCCGCGCCAGCTTCAGCGCATCGGCCGGCGCCATCACGCCGAGCTGCGCCCCGTCCTCCCCGATGACTCGCACCTGAGCGACGCGGATCCGCTCATTGATCCGTAGCTGTCTCAGTCGTCCTCCTCCTCTGTGGAGCCGTCACATCCCACGCCCCGTGAGAGAGCCGGCCGCGCCAGCGGCCGGTGGAACCTCATGGGGCCTGACGGCTCGCGCTCTCCCGGCTCACCCGCTCCACAAACGACTCAAGGGGTGCCGTGCCCAGGTCGCCTCCGCGACGATGACGGACGGCGACGACGCGGGCCTTGGCCTCCCGCTCCCCCACGACGACCATGTACGGAACCTGTTGCAGCTGCGCGTCTCGGATCTTCGCCTGCATCTTCTCGTTGCGCTCATCCAGGTGGACGCGGATTCCCCGCGCGCGGAGCGCCGTGGCCACCTCCCTGGCGTAGTCGAGGAACTTGTCGGCGATGGGAATCGCCGTCACCTGAACGGGCGCCAGCCACAGCGGGAAGGCGCCCGCGTAGTGCTCGATGAGCATCCCGAGGAAGCGCTCGAAGCTGCCGAGGAGCGCACGGTGCAGCATGACCGTTCGATGGGGTTTCCCATCGGCGCCGGCGTACGTCAGGTCAAATCGCTCCGGCAGGGCGAAATCACACTGGATCGTCCCGCACTGCCAGCTCCGCCCGATGGCATCCCGAATCTTGATGTCGATCTTCGGCCCGTAGAACGCCCCCTCGCCTTCACGAACGGCGAACGAGACCTTTCGCGAGATCAGCGCCTCCCGCAGCGCCGCCTCCGCGTGGTCCCAGGAGACCGGGTCGCCGATGCGCTGCGCAGGGCGCGTGGAGAGCTCCACCTCGAACTCGGTGAACCCAAACGTCCGCACCACCTCGAATGCAAAATCCAGGATCCGCTCGATCTCCTCCACCAACTGGTCTTCCCGCAGGAAGATGTGCGCGTCATCTTGGGTGAACCCGCGCACGCGCAAGAGGCCGTGGAGCACACCGGACTTCTCGTTGCGGTAGACGGTCCCGAGCTCAAAGAAGCGAATCGGGAGGTCCCGGTAGCTGCGCAGCCGCGCTTGGTAGATGAGGATGTGGCCAGGGCAGTTCATCGGCTTGATGCCGAAGCCCTGCTCTTCGGATTCGAAGAGGAACATGTAGTCCTTGTAGTAGTCGAGATGCCCGGAGCGCTTCCAGATGTCGGTTCGAAAGATGTGCGGTGTCGCGACCAACTCGTAGCCGCGCTCGAGGTGACGGCGCTTGACCTCGTCCTCAATGAGGGACCGGACGAGGGCCCCCTTCGGATGGTAGAAGACGACCCCGGGCCCGGCGAGCTCCTCAAAACTGAAGAGCTCCAATTGAGTCCCGAGCCGCCGGTGATCCCGCCGCTTGGCTTCCTCGAGCCGCGTGAGGTGCGCCTGGAGGTCCTCCGGCGTCAGGTACGCCGCGCCGTAGATCCGTTGGAGCTGCGCTGCTCGCTCATCCCCACGCCAGTAGGCGCCGGCCACGCTTAACAGCTTGACCGCCTTCACCTCGCCGGTCGATGTGACGTGGGGCCCCTCGCACAGGTCGATGAACTCCCCATCGCTGTAGAGGGACACGCGCGCATCGGGAATCGTCTCGATGATTTCCAGCTTGTACCGCTCGCCGCGTCGCTTGAAAAACTCCACCGCTTCCGCCTTCGTCATGTAGGACTGCCGGAACGCGTGACCTTCCTTGATGATCTTCGCCATCTCGGCCTCGATCTTCGGCAGGTCCTCATCGGTCAGCTTCACGGGGAGATCGAGGTCATAGTAGAAGCCGTCCTCGATCGGCGGCCCGATCGCGAGCTTCACCTCCGGATAGAGCCGCCTGACTGCCTGGGCCATGACGTGCGCCGCGCTATGCCGCAGCGCATACAGCGGATCCGTCGCCTTCAGCTCGTCAGCTTTCCCCGCGTGACCCATCGACCCGTGTAACGTTTAACGTGAAACGCGTAACGTCCAGGGACACGCGCCTGGCCTGGTCGTTGCCATCGTGACTGAATCCTGCTCGTCCATCGGTCAACCGTAGGTAGCGACGGACAGACGCTTGCTCAATATCATAAGACGGTTTGGTATAACTTCGCCGTTTCGCGCTCAAACAATGCCTTGAGCTCATTCCAGCGAAAGGATTTCAGCATGACGGGCATGGTCTGCTTCTCAGCTTCGTCGAAGTAGGTGAGGCTCTTGTACAGGTGGACCAGGTTGACCTTCAGCTTGCCATACTTCCGACCATAGAGCCTCAGGGCCTCTCGCAGCGAGAGCTGATCCTTGCAGGTGAAGTAGAGGTCGATGAAATCCTTGCGGGAGCCCCGGTCACTGATGGCCGCGATCTTCATCGCCGCGATGTCTCTGAGATCCGCGACGCGCAGTTGCCCGAGTTTGTGAAACGGATAGAGCACCGGATACCGATAGCAAAAGAGGCTAAAGCGCAGCCCGTTCAACCATCCCAGGATCGTCCCCCAACTGGTCCGTTCGAGTTCGAAGGCGCCGGCGCCTTGAATGACTTGGACCAAGACCAAAGGCTCAAACTCCTCCTGCGTGAACAGGTCGATGTCGTCAGAGAGGCGGTGCCCCAAATGGAGCAAGGTGGCCGTCCCTCCGGCGAGGTACGTGGCTGTCGGCAACGGGAGTGCCGCTACACGAACCAATGTTGCGCGCGTCTTCGCTGGGAGCTTGTGGATAAACATCGTACCGTCCGTCGATCTAATCGGTACATCATCGCCCAAAAATTGGCGCTTCGAGCCGAGAGGCTGCGCGAACGCTTGACCACATCGCAGATCGCCTCAGGTGTCACATGCCCTCGCAGCCACCGCACGGCCCGCGGGTTGCCGTACTCCAAGATGCGCTCGATGAGCAACGCGCTGGACCGACGAAGATCGAGTCCCGTGAAGGACACATCCCAGAAGTACCGCTTCAGAAATGCTGGAAGCTTGCCGCGCTCACGCTTCATCAGTGAATGTGTTCGACCCATGCCATGGACGCTCAAGAACTGGGCGGTACAGGATTTGAACCTGTGACCTCGTGGATGTCGACCACGCGCTCTAACCGGCTGAGCTAACCGCCCGTACACCGTCGCGTAACGTTCAACGTGTAACGCGTAACGGGCTGGCTGTCTGGTTCTTGTGTTCTCACGTTACACGTTACGCGTTTCACGTTCAACGTTGAGTGCCGGGGGTGGGAGTCGGCGCCTCCGTTCGCCTCCGGCTCGCTCCGGTCGGCCACCCGCCACTCCCAAGGAAGGTCGGTGCTCCTGCCCGTCGCACCGACGCGATCTGAGTCGTGGCTCCCTTCGACTCCCACTCGTCGTGCCGACTTGATGCTACAACGACCAACCGTTCGCCCTACTCGATTTCGTGCCGGGGGTGGGAGTCGAACCCACACGCCCCTTTCGGGACAAGGGGTTTTAAGCCCCTATTGTCTACCGTTCCAACACCCCGGCTGGCCCGTCGCCCCACTGTTCACTAGTCACCGTCTACTCCACGCCGGAGGCGTGGCGAGAGGCGCGGATCGGAATCGCCCCGCACGCAGGAGAAGTACAGGCGACGACCGGATTCGCCCAGCACCAATTTCGAGTCGAGGCGCGGATCGGAATCGAACCGATGTATAGAGGTTTTGCAGACCTCCGCCTTGCCACTTGGCTACCGCGCCATATCGCCATGCGAGAAATTGGTGCTGGGTTGCAGACCGCCGCCTTGGGCCACTTGGCTACGTCGCCAAAGAATGTATTGTTCACGACAAGCTTGCACCGGGTGTGCGGGGTTGTCCTTCGGCTCCGCTCAGGATGATTCGAAGGATCAGGGTTCAAGACTGGAAGTCGACCTGCCCGCCGACGCGCAGGATATTGACGCCGTCCGGGTGATTGCCGTCTTTATCCTGAACGAGCGGCTCGGTCGAGCGGCTGGCCGGGGACAGCCCCTGGCGGTACGTGTAGTCGCCGGCCCCTGGGGCGGATGGAACCGGATTGGCGGACGACGGACACTTAAAAACCGCAAGATCGTCGAGGTGCTTGTCGTAGAGGGCATCCAGCGAGTCCGGGTATCGTTCGTTATGGTCATCACGGTAGGCGGAGATGGCGTAGAAGATCTGCTTGAGGTTGTTCTGGCACTTTGACCGCCTCGCCTTTTCCCGCAGCTTCATGGCCCCAGGCGCGAGGAAGCCGATGAGGATGCCGATGATGGCAATGACGACCAGGAGCTCGACCAGGGTAAACCCAGAGGGGCTGAGAAGGCGTGGGCAGGCTTGAGGAGGCCTTCGAAGGCGAATGGACCGACCGCCAATGGTTGGGATGGGTTGTTGCCCTCTCAGGCCGTCGCCTTCGCTGCCCTCGTGAGCCATCGTCAGCGTGCCGTTCTTCGTTGACCGTAGCAGAGCGCTTCGATTTTGTCAAGGAGCACCGAGGCTGCCCTCGACTTCGAAATCGAGCCGAGCCTCGTCACCGTCCCGTCGCGTGACAACAGCCACGCGTGAACGGGCCGTCGCCCAAACGGCGCCCCACCGCCATTCGCGTGCTGCGCCAACAGCAGGTCGAGCCGCTTCGCTTGCAGCTTCTGCTTCGCCCGAGCCGCGACGCGGTCCGTCTCAAGCGCAAAGCCGACGACGATTTGGCGAGGGTGCCGAGGGAGGCGGCTGATGATATCCGGTGTCGCTTTCAGCTCAAGGCGCAGGCGATTGCGGCGCTGTAACTTCACCGTCGCTCGTCGAGTGGGGCGGAAGTCTGACACCGCGGCCGCCATCAACACGACGTCAGCGCGCTTCGCCCGTTGCCGCAGTGCGCGTTCCATCTCTTCGGCCTGCTCCACACGGACGACACGGGCTGCAGCCGGCAACGGCTCGCCGATCGGGCCGCACACCACGGTCACTCGATGGCCGCGCGCAAGCGCCTCCGCGGCAAGCTGCGCTCCCATGTAGCCGCTCGAATAGTTCGAGATAAACCGAACAGGATCCAGGGGCTCCCGCGTCGGGCCGGCGCTCATCAGGATGCGAAGCGGCCGTCGCATCTCACTCGCTGGGTTCCCGTTTCATGAAACCGACCTCCCTGAGTCAGGTTGTATTGGCGGCTTCGTCGTTATCGCTTCCTCCGCGTCTTCCGACTGGCCGACTTGGGTCTTGCCTTCGCCTGGGGACGAGGGGGTTCCGGCGCCCCGACAACCGGGACGAGCTGCTTAACCGCCCGGATGATCTCCTCCGTCTCCGCCAGGTGGCCGATCGCTTCATAGCCGCAGGCGAGCTTGCCGACGTCCGGTCCCACGAAGCGGACGCCCAACCGTTTGAGCGTCGTGACGTTGCGCTGGACCGTCGGCTGTTGCCACATATGCACATTCATGGCCGGGGCAAATAGCAGCTTCGCCCGCGTCGCCAAGAGGACGCAGGAGAGGAGGTCGTCCGCCAGCCCATTCGCGAATTTGCCAATGATGTTCGCGGTCGCTGGCGCCACGAGGACGAGCCTCGCATGATCCGCCAGCGTCGTATGGATGATCTGCGGGCTCTGGAGGTCGAACATGTCGGTGTGGACCTTCCGCTCCGACAGCGCCTGAAGCGTCAGCGGCGCAATGAACTGGGCCGCCCGCTGGGTCAGGACGCACGTCACGGCATAGCCGGCATCCCTCAGTTGCCTGACGAGATCGCCCGCTTTGTAGGCCCCAATGGAACCGGTTACGCCGAGCACAACCTCTGGTGCGTTCGTCATTTTACCGATGTCCTCTTCTTGTCTTTCGCCTTCGCTCCACGACCCTTCTTCGCTGAACCCTCGTCAGGCGCCTCCGTCTTGTAGAGGACCTTCCCCTGCAGGATTTCCTCCAACGCCACGGACGTCACCTTCTTCTGCTGCACCTCGACAAGCGGTGGGGAGCCCTCGGCGATTTCCTTCGCTCGTTTAGAGGCCAAGATGACGAGCCGGTAGATGCTCCCGCACCGTTTCAGGAGCTCTTCGATCGGCACCTGTGCCATGCGCTGCTACCCCCTGTGTTGTCCAGACGCTGCGCCCCCCGCCCTGTGGAGCCCCACCGCCAGAGGGGGGGTCGACGACCCGCCCGTGAGCGTTGACGATCGCCCGGATGTCCTGAATCGCCCTCGTCAATCGGTCGTTGATCACCGTGTAGTCGTACCATGCCGCGCAGGAGAGCTCCCGCTGGGCCGCGGCGAGCCGCCGCCGAATCGCTGCCGGCGTTTCCGTCTTCCGTCCGACTAATCGTCGCCGCAGATGGTCCATCGACGGCGGCAGGAGAAAGATCAGCGCTGCGCGTCGACCCAGGGCGCGGCGGACCTGGCGGGCGCCCTGGACGTCAATGCTCAGGACGACGTCTCTTCCTTTCGCAAGCGCTTGAAGCACCGGTTGCTTTGGCGTGCCGTAGTACGCGTCGTGGACCCTCGCCCATTCCAGCAGTTGGCCCGCGCGTCTCAACCGCTGAAATGCCGCCGGAGAAACGAAGTAATAATCCCGACCCTGCCGCTCGCTTCGTCTCATCGTCCGCGTCGTCACCGACACGGACCGCGTGAGCCTTGGCAGCGCCCGCAACAGCCGTGCCGTCACCGTGGTCTTCCCCCCGCCGGATGGGCCGGAGATGACAAACACATGCCCCTCCTTGTGCCGGGGAACCACAATTCGAAGTCCCCGATCCGCAACCCTATTGGTCATCCTTGCTTCAGCTCCGCCAGCCGCTGCGCAACCGTTTCCGGTTGGAGGCTGGAGAGCACCACGTGATCGGAGTCGGTGACGATCACCGTCCGCGTCCGGCGGCCGTTCGTCGCATCGATCAGCTTTTGATGCCGTGTGGCTGCCTCCCGCAATCGCTTGATCGGCGAGGGCTCAGCCGCGACGACGGCGACGATCCGCTCAGCCGCGACGGCGTTGTCAAATCCGACGTTCAGTAACGTCACACTCATCTGGAGGCTTGTTCCGGGTTTCGGGTTCCGGGTTTCGGGTTGCTCAACAACTCGAAACGCGAAACTCGCAACTCGAAACTGTTTGTCATTCGAGGTTCTGCACCTGCTCTCGGATTCTCTCGATACACCCCTTGATATCCACGACGTGCTGGACGGCTTCCGGGTCGTTCACCTTCGCGCCCATCGTGTTGGCTTCCCGGATGAGCTCCTGCGCGATGAAATCAAGCCGTTTCCCAACCCCCCCACCTGCCTGGTTGCCGAAGGCGACCTCCACTGAGGCGGCTCGCTTTCTGCGAGCCGAGGCAGGTGGGGGGGCCGCCAGGGTCTGGCGCATGTAGGCCACGTGGCTCTCGAGCCGCACCAGCTCTTCATGAACATCGGCCTCCTTCACCAGCGCCACCGCTTGCTCGAGTTGTCCGGTTGAGACCGTCGCGCCAGAACCGAACAGCTCTTGCAGCCGACCGCGCAGCCGCCGCCGCTGCTCCGCCAGCGCCTTGGGGAGCCGCCGCTTGATCGCGCCGAGGTGGCGCTCCATCGACCGGACCTGCCTGCGCAGGTCGGCGGTGAGGTTCGCGCCTTCGCGCGATCGAGCCCGCACCAACTCGCGCGCGGCGGTCTGGACGGTCTCACGGATCGGCTCCCAGAACCGCTCCGGTGGAATCCGATCCTCCGAAATCGTCAGCGCCTGCGGAAGACTCAACAGGTGGTCGAGCCTCACGTGGTCCTTCAAGCCAAACCGCCCGTTCAGCTCGACAAGCGCTGCGTGGTAGCGCTGCAGCAGGGGTTCGTCTCGTCAAACGTCACCGCCCGCTGATTCTCGGAGCTAAGCTGAACGCTGACGAACGTCTCGATGCGCCCGCGTCGGATGTGGGATCGAATCAGCTCGGACAAACGCCCCTGCAGCGCTGTCAGGCCGCTCGGGAGATGTTGCTCGATCTCCAAATACCGATGGTTCGTGCTGCGGAGCTCGACCGCGATGCTGCCAATCGCCGTTCGTTTGACGGCACGACCGTAGCCCGTCATGCTCTGGATGGCGCCCTTGAGCGTAGAACTCATTGGCTCCTCATCGGTTCCGATCGTTGAGCCGAGCGGCACCCCGCGTCACGTCCCGCAACAACTCGTGCGGTTTGAACCACAAGGAGATCTCCCGCTCGGCCTCGCGCCTGTCGGAGGATGCGTGCATGACGTTTTCCATCAGCCCGGCGGTCCTCATGCGCCCGAAGGCTCCCCTGATCGAGGTCGGGTGCGCCTGTTCCGGATGCGTGGCTCCGGTCAGTTGTCGGACACGCCCGATCGCGTCTTCTCCCCAGAGGACAACTGCCAACACATAGCGGGTCTCGTGCAGCTTCCCCTGAAGGTAGTCCACAATCTCCTGGAAAAACGGCTTCTCGCGTAGGTGGTCGTAGTGCGCTTCGGCGAGCTCCTGGCTCACCCGCACCGCCTTGGCCCCAATCACCTCAAGCCGAAGCTCCTCGAGCCTGGACAATGCCGCCCCCATGAGCCCTCGCTGAATCGCGTCCGGCTTGATGATGACCAGTGTCGCCTCCTCCGCCATCGCCTATGCCGCCAGCCCCAAGAGGCGCAAGATCCTTGTCAGGTCCTCCTGCGAAAAGTATTCGATGAGAATGCGGCCGCCCTTTTTTCTCGAGAGGAGACTGACCTTCGTGCCCAGGGCTCGCCGCAGCTCGTCTTCCAGGCCCTTCAGATGCGGATCGGCTCGACGAACCCTCCGCCTCTTTCCTGGAACCCACGTCTGGACCAGCGCCTCCGTTTGCCGAACCGAGAGGCCGCCGCTTGCAATCTGCTGATACAGCGCGATCTGTCGATCTCGGTCCTCAACACTCAGCAGCGCTTTCGCATGTCCCATCGTCAGGGTGCCGTCGCTCAATCCCGTCCGGATTCCTTCAGGCAACGTCAGCAACCTCAAGGTATTCGCAATGGTCGTTCGGTCCTTGCCGACGGATGCGGCGATATCCTCCTGCGTGTATCCAAACTCCTCCAGCAACCGTGCATAGCCCCGCGCCTCTTCGATGGGATTGAGGTTTTCCCGCTGAGCGTTTTCAATGATGGACACCTCCACCGCCTCTTGATCTGAGAGCGTCTTGACGAGCGCCGGGACTTCCGGCATTCCGAGCGCCTGCGAGGCCCTTAACCGGCGCTCGCCCGCAACAAGCTCATACATCCCGTGCTCCACCGGTCTGACTACGATCGGCTCGATGAGGCCGGAGCGCTTGATGGACGCTTTGAGCTCCTCAAGCCCTGACTCGCTGATCGCGGTTCTCGGCTGGAACCGACCGGATCGAATCTGTTCCGGGTGCAGCATAACGACGCTTGAGCCGCTTGGCGGCGTCGTGTCGATAATGTCTGCGAGCCCTCTGCCTAGTCGCTTTGTCATTTTTGCTCCGCGGTTTCCTTATCTATAACCTCTTGTGTAAGAAGATGATACGCTAATGCTCCTGTAGAATTTGGGTCGTAGAGACAAATGGGCTTTCCAAAACTTGGCGCTTCGGCAAGCTTGATGTTGCGTGGAATTGAGGTGGTAAATACCAGGTCATGAAAAAATCGTTTGACATCCTCAGCGACTTCTCTAGCCAGGGTCGCCCGAAAATCGGTCATCGTCAGGACAATCCCCCCGATTCGTAGTGATGGATTGAGCCCATGCCTCACCAGGTCAATGGCGTGCAGGAGTGTATTGAGCCCCTCCAGGGCAAGATATTCGCATTGCACCGGAATAATCGTGCTATCTGCAGCGACAAGCGCATTGACCGTCAGCAGCCCCAACGATGGCGGACAATCAAACAGCATGAACTCGTATCCGTTCTTCAGCGACTCACACGCGTTCCTGAGAACCGTTTCTCTTTTGTCCATCTGAGCCAGGAATGGCTCCGCGCCGGCAAGATTCAAGCTTGCTGGGAGGAGATCGAGGAGCTCGATCTGGGTCTTCCTGACGGCCTGGGGAGATGGCAGGTTATTCACAAGGACCTCGTACGTATCTCGCTCCAGGTCTTTTCGTTGGATCCCGCAGGCGGTCGTCGCGTTGCCCTGAGGGTCAAGATCAATGAGGAGTGTTCGTCGTCCTGAAAGCGCAAGACAGGATCCGACATTCACCGCAGTTGTGGATTTCCCCACGCCACCCTTTTGATTGCAAATGGCTATGGATCTTGACATACCGGCCGGATAGGCCCTAGTGTTCCACGTGGAACATATTCGAAAACCGCGCGCGATTTCTGAGTTTCACACACCTGTGCATTCCCTGTGTGTATTATTTTACAAGACGATATAGCGCGATGGACGTCAGACTGTTTGTGAGCCAGTATAGCACAAGGCCCGATGGAAAGTTATAAAACATGAAGCAAAACACAATGGACATCCATGGGCCAGACATCATTCGAGCGGTCGGATTCTGCTCTGCTGCGCTCGACGGCTGCTGCGACAGCTTTGTTTGAAGATACATTGCGACAGACATAATAACCGGTAACAAGTTGAAATCTTGACCGATCAGGGGCAGCGAGATCGGTAGTTGCGCCAGGCGATCAGGGAGCGAGAGATCTGAGATCCATAAAAACCGTTTGCCTCTCAGCTCGATGAAGTGAGACATCGCCTGAAACAGCGCAATGAACACCGGAAGCTGGAGCAGCATCGGCAAGCACCCGCTCAGCGGGCTCACCTTGTGCGCTCGATAGAGGGCGAAGATTTCCTGATTTGCCTTCGTCTTATCCTCCTTGTGCTGCGCCATGATCTTGTCGAGCTTCGGCTTCAGTTCTTGCATTTTCTTCATGGACCTAAGGCTGATGAGCGTCATCGGTGACATCACAAGCGTGATGAGTCCGGAGAAGAGAATGATGGCTATGCCGTAGTTGTGGGTCGCTTTTCCGACCCAGGAGAGAAACATGAGGAAGATGAGTCCGATTTGCCCGATCATGCCGATCGGAAAGGCCGCCTCAAGGTTTAGTTTCTTCAAATAGAAATAGTCTCGAGGACCCATGTAGACTGTTGCTGAGTACTGCGTCGGCTTCTCTTTGGATGTCATAACGCTAGCTATCGTAGCCGCAGCAATGCTAATTCCAGACGACTGGATGAGGCGAATTTCAACGGCGCCTCCTCCAGGCTTCAGCAACTGGCAGAAATAGCGCTCAGCAAGTGAAACGAGCGGTGTTCCACGTGGAACAATTTTTTCGCTTCTAAATGGTGCCACGGATTTCTTGTGCTTGTACGCATTGCTTCTTCCGTCGCTCTCGGTAGCAACAAAGACCTCCAACATATTGTACTGCTTGGACAAGCCGTCGCTCTTACTCCAACTATTGATTAGAGTTACATTAGTTGTTTCCTGGATATTCGCTGCGTGTTCAAGTTGTAGTTTTATGTCAATAAGACTTCCGGGAGGCGCAAGCACGTATGAGAGGCGGTACGTGTTTTCCTTGTTGTCCGTCTCTTCAAAGATGACGCTTTCTGGCTGCTCAGCCAGGAGTCGAAAACTTACGGGCGGCTCACCAACCCGTACGCTCAACAGCGGTACGCCGCCGCCAAACTGTAGCAGCCCGCTTCCAGAGCTATCAGTAAACTGTTTGAGAATAGCCCTCCGGATGGTTCCGCTTTTTTTGCCAATCTCGAGCTTGAGGTCTTTCGACTCAATAAATGTCACCTCTTCATGTTCAAGATGCGGGATGTCTATTTCGTCCGGGCTGGCTCGTTGCGCGGCGATGCCCGGTGGCTGGATCTGTCGCTGATCGGCCACGGGGAGGCGCTCTCTGCCTGGCACATTGCCCCAGCGCGCGATCACGTTAGAATACCAGGCGAGAAAAACGGCAGAAAGAACCGCAGCAAAAAGGACGCGCCTTTCCATCACTCCACCGGATCGAAGCCCCACCTGGCAAACGGATGGCATCGGGCGAGACGCAGGGCAGCAAGCCATCCGCCACGAAGAGCTCCATGCCGCCGAATCGCTTCTTCGGCATAGACAGAGCATGTTGGAAAGAACCTACACGAGTCTAACAGTATTTGCGACAAGATGTTACGGTAAGCCAGGATAGCGCTGGAGGCGGCCGCGTCTAGGCTAGGGCGCCGATGTGTTTGCATAACGTACGCAGCTCGTCTTCCATGCGGATGGTGCTCGCGGGTAGTGTTTTTGGATGAATGACGATCACGACGTCCATCCCGGCTCGCAAGGGAAATCGTTGCGTATAGAGCATTGACCTGAGCTGCCGCTTGAGGCGGTTTCGTTCAACTGCGCCCTTCAGGCCTCGTCGGGTGCGCAGCCCTACGCGCGTTTGTCTCTCGCTGTTCGGGAGGACGCCGATCGATAGCGACTGGCCTCTCGCCCACTTTCCTCGTCGATAAATCGCGCTGAAGGTCTTGGTCCGCTTCAGGGGCGCTTTGTCCGGCGCGGTCGCGGTCGGCATCTACCGTCGAAATCGTTGGAACGGCGCTAGGCGGGGATAAGCTGCCGGCGCCCTTTTCTTCGTCGACGGGTGAGCACCTCGCGCCCTCCTCGGGAGCTCATTCGCTGGAGGAATCCGTGCGTCCGTTTTCGCTTGAGGTTTGAGACGTTCCTGAGGTGCTTCTTCATGGCCCATCCGTCGCCGGGATCCTTGGCCAGGGTTCGGCTGCGCCATTATACGATTTGCGCCTCCGGTAAATCAAGGGCGAAATCTGGTCGATCTGGCAAGATGAGGAGAAATGGCTTGAGCGTTTTGGCGAAAAGGCTTATAATGCGTCATTGCCGTGTGCGCGTTTCGCCATGCGTGCCGGCCATAGTGATAGGTTGAGCGCGAATCTGGCTTGCGGCCTGTGCAAAACGTGTGGAAACTGTGCAAAACCCCCCATTTGATTGGCTCGGAGCTCTCGAGTCCCTGAAAACCCGTCTAGGGGCCGAGGTCGTTGGGCGGTGGCTGGTTCCTCTCTCTGTGGCGTCAGTCACCGATGAGGTCGTGGTCCTCGAGGCCCCAAACGGATTCTTTAGAGATTGGGTCACCGCACACTACCTGGATGCGTTGAAGTCGTGCGCTGGCGGCCGAACCCTTCAGGTCGTCGCTGCATCCATCGCAAGCGCTTCCCCGCCGCCTTCACATCCCCGGCCGCCCCACACATTCCTGCCGGACGAGCAACGGGACGTGCAGGCTTCCAGGTCTTCCATCCCGCAGCCCGAGGAGGGGCGGGGTCTTAATCGTCGGTTTACGTTTGACCGGTTCGTTGTCGGCTCAAGCAACCGGTTCGCTCACGCGGCTTCGCTCGCAGTGGCCGAGTCGCCCGCAAAAGCCTATAACCCGCTCTTCATTTACGGGGGCGTCGGCCTCGGGAAAACGCACCTCATGCAAGCCATTGGGCAGGCGATCCTGCAGCGCTGGCCGAGCCGCCGGGTCGTCTATATCTCGAGCGAGCGGTTTACCAATGAGCTGATTACCGCCATCCAAACCAAGACGACGACGAGGTTCCGAGACCGGTATCGAACGGTTGATGTCTTGCTGGTCGACGACATCCATTTTATTGCCCAGAAAGAGGCGACCCAGGAGGAGTTCTTTCACACCTTCAACGCGCTCTACGATGCCCATAAGCAGATCGTGATCTCCAGCGACCGCTCCCCGAAAGAAATTGCCGGGCTGGAGGAGCGCCTCGTCTCGCGATTTGAGTGGGGGCTCGTCACCGATATTCAGCTTCCGGATCTGGAAACGCGGATCGCCATCCTTCGGAAGAAGGCCGAGGAGTCCGGGGCCGGCGTCCCCGAGGCGGTCACAGACTTCATCGCGCAGCAGATTACCTCGAATATCCGGGAGCTTGAGGGGGCCCTCATTCGTGTCGTCGCGTACTGCAACCTGTTCAACGAGCCTCTGACGGCGGCGACCGCCCAACTCATCCTCAAGGACATGGTCCGTGAGGTTCGCTCGCGGATCACCCTCGAGGACATCCAGCGGCGCGTGGCGGAATATTTCCAGATTGAGGTAGGCGTTCTCTGTGGGGTCAAGCGGGAGCGTTCGATTCTCTACCCAAGACAGGTTGCCATGTTCCTGTGCCGTCGGCTCACGGACGCCTCGCTTCCGGAGATTGGTCGGGCGTTCGGCGGCAAGGACCATACGACCGTTCTGCACGCTGTGGAAAAGATTGAAGTGGAAATTGCACAGGATATCCACAAGAAACAACTTGTTGACCACCTACATCAACTCGTGCGCTCGCCGTCTGAAGCCGTCCGCGCAGGGTCTTGATTTCCACAATCTGCCCAGCCCCTAGTACGACGAGTATTTATATAAGAGGATAGAAGTTAGTAGCCGCCCCGGTCGTTGAAAACTCTACGAGGAGGAGCCATGAGACTCACAATCCCACAACCACAATTTCTTAAAACCCTACAAACGGTCGAGCATGCAGTCAACGATCGAAGCACCCTGCCGATCCTCGCCAATATTTTACTAGAGGCTAACGGGTCCGAGCTGACGCTTACCGCAACCGACCTCGATGTGGGAATCCAATGCCACTTTCCACTTACCCCGCCGGTTGAACGCGGCGCGGTGGCGCTACCGGCAAGGAAACTCACAACCATTGTGCGGGAGCTCCCAGAAGAGACCGTCACCCTCGAGGCGAGGAAAAACCAGACAGCGACGCTCAACTGCGGACCCAGCAGCTTCAGAATCCCGGGCCTGCCAGCGGAGGACTTTCCTGTGTTGCCACCCCCCCAGCACGACGAATGCGTGACAATTGCCCAGGGGGTCCTGAAGGCGCTCATTACACAAACCGCGCACGCCATGTCGATGGAGGAGACGCGCTTCATTCTTAACGGGGCGCTTCTCACAACCCAGAAGAGCGAGCTCGTCGTCGTTGCAACAGATGGGCGCCGTCTCGCCGTTTCGCGCGGGGCCCTCAACGAGCCGGCCGAGCGGCCCTTTCAGGCCGTCATTCCAGCGAAAACCGTCCGGGAGCTCGGCCGGCTGCTACAAGAAGACACCGACGAGGTGACCATCGCCCCCCTCAAGGATAACCAGCTCACGTTTCGCTTCGGCCCGGTGACCATTGTCACCCGTCTCATCGAGGGGCAGTTCCCGCAGTACGAGAAGGTCATCCCGCCCCCAGCGAAACACAGCTTTTCTTGCAATCGGCAAGCGCTGGCCAACGCGATCCGGCGCGCGAGCCTCATGACCACCGCGACGTCTCAGGCCGTCTCCTTCGAACTCACCGCAAACCGCCTCGTCGTCTCAAAGGAATCCTCGGAGCTCGGGAGCGCGCATGAAGAGCTGGAGGTCGCCTACGCGGGGGAGCCGATGGCGGCGGCGTTTAATCCCGAGTTCTGGCTTGACGTCCTCAAAATCCTAGAGACGAACGAGGTGACGATTGAGGTTGCAGGACCCGATAAGCCGGCAGCGATTCGGCGGCCGGAGTTTACGTACATCGTCTTGCCGATGAAGGTCAGTTAACGGCAGGGCGGACATGCCAGGGGCAAAAGCACAGCCGATCGGCGCGCTCATCCCAGCGGTCCTGAGGCGCGTCGAGCAGCGACACGGAGCCCTGTTCGCCGTCCAGCGGGAGTGGCGCAGGATCGTCGGGGGACGGTTGGCCGCGCACACGAAACCGGTGGGCTTGAGGCGAGGGCGGCTGGTCGTTGCCGTGGAGGGGCCGGGCGAGGGGTTCCTGCTGGACTACCAGCGGCCGTCCCTGCTTGAGCGGCTGAAGACCGCGACGAAGGGGGGGGTTGAGGACATCGTCATTCGTCCCGGCAGGCCCAAGGACAAACCTTCGCGCGAGGATGCCGTACGTCATTGATCGGCAACGGGCGCTGCGCGCCGAAGACATCGTGGCAATCGTCAGGAGCCTGCAGCCGAGGGTTCGAAGCCGCGTGATCCTGAAAGACAACAGCCTCTACAGGACGCTGACGAGGCCGAAGACGTTCATTCGGTGTGCGAGGGAGCAGCCGGGGCCGATTGTCCGGGTCGGGTCGAGCGAGCGAGGCCGTCGTGGCGCGCGCAGCCGGCAAGCAGCAAGGGGAACGCAGCGATGAAGCGTGGAAATCGAACGAGAGGCGCGAGGGCGGAAGGACCGAGGAGCACGGGCCCCCCGCCTGGGCAGGCCGGGGCGTATGACGCGAGCAGCATCCAGGTCCTTGAAGGGCTGGAGGCGGTGCGGCGGCGCCCCGCCATGTACATTGGGGATACTGGCCCCCGCGGGCTCCACCACCTCGTCGAGGAGGTCGTCGATAACGCTATTGACGAGGCGATGGCCGGGCACTGTACCAACATCGACGTCGTCATCCACCAGGACAATTCGGTGACGGTCATCGACAACGGGCGCGGGATCCCTGTGGACATGCACAAGACGGAGAAGAAGCCGGCGCTCGAGGTCGTGCTGACGAAGCTCCACGCGGGCGGGAAGTTCGACCAGCGCACCTACAAGGTTGCCGGGGGGCTCCACGGCGTCGGGGTGTCGGTCGTCAACGGGCTCTCGGAGTGGTTGGAGGCCGAGGTGCGGCGCGACGGGAAGGCGTATCGCCAGCGGTTCGCGCGGGGGAAACCGGCCTCCGGGCTCACCGTCATCGGCAAGGCCGCCGGGACCGGGACGAGGATCACGTACAAGCCGGACCGGGAGATCTTCAAGTCCGGCATCGTCCACAGCTACGAGACGCTCTCCAACCGGCTGCGGGAGCTTGCGTTCCTGAACAAAGGGTTGCGCATTACGTTAAAGGATGAGCGCAGCGGCAAGGAGACGGCGTTCCAGTTCACGGGTGGGATCAAGGAGTTCGTCGAGCACCTCAACAAATCGAAGACCCCGTTGCATGGCGCCATCGCCTTTGAGGACGCCCGCGAGAACGTGTC
>JACPSQ010000083.1 GCA_016193195.1 Candidatus Omnitrophota bacterium | reverse complement strand
GGCCGAGGAGGTGGTAGGTGCAGATGCTCAGGGCGAGCGTCCCCCCCGCGGCCAAGAGGCCCAGGGCATGGACGAGGAGATGGTGGAGCGCCTGGCGGCCTTTGAGGGTGTCGGCCTTGCTCTTCGCAAGCGACGGTGGATCGAGGAGCACCCAGTCAAACCGCTCGGGCCTCGTGGCCTTCGCCTTGAGCCAGTAAAAGGCATCGCCGGCCACAAACGCCATCCGGTCTTCGACCTGGTTCAATTGCGCGTTCTCTTTCGCTAAGGCGAGGCACCCTTCCTGCTGCTCGACGCAGACGACCTGTGCGCCCCGGCTCGCCGCCCCGATTCCAAAAGCACCGGTATAAGAGCACACGTCCACCACACGCTCGCCCGGTCGTACCCGCTGACGGACCCATTGTCGCGTCTGGCGCTGGTCGAGGTAAAAGCCGGTTTTCTGCCCGTGGTAGGGGTCCACCCAGAACTGCAATCCATCTTCCTCGATGCGGATCCGCTCCGGCACGGTCCCGGCCAGCACCTGCGTGAGGGCCGGCAGCCCCTCCGCCTCGCGGAACTCTTTGTCGCTGCGTTCGAGGATGCCCTTCGGATGCGCGAGGCGTCTGAGGAGATCGACGATCGCGTGCTTCCACGGCTCCATGCCGGCGGTGCGGCTCTGCACGACGAGATAGTCGGCGTACTGGTCCACCATCAGCCCCGGCAGGCCGTCGGCCTCGCTGAAGACGAGCCGCTTGGCGTTCGTTCCCAGCAGGGTTGCGCGACGGCTGATGGACGCCGTGAGCCGTTCAGCGAGCAGGGCCCGGTCCCAGGGGCGGCCGCGCTCCGTGCTGACCACCCGCGCCGCGATGTGCGAGTGCGCGCTGTACCACGCATAGGCGAGGAACGCCCCATGCCTGTCCGCCAGCTCGACGAGCTCTCCGTTGCGCAACGAGCGGGTGGGGCTGGTGAGCTCGTCTTTGAACACCCAGCAGTCATGGTGCCGGACGCGCTTGGCGGCCGACGGGGCCACGGTCAGTTGCGGAACGGACATCACGTCATTGTACTCTTGTCCATAGTCTATAGTCGATAGTCCATAGACAGGCCGTACCGGCTATGGACTACGGACTATGGACTATGGACTACGGACTGATTTCGTCGTATTGACACCGCAGGGGCGGGGCCGTAGAGTAGCGCTGACATGGCAACCGCGGAATTCTACTTTCAGCAGCTTGAGCTAGGCCCGATGCAGAACTTCATCTACCTCATCGGAGACTCCCAGACCCGCGAGGCTGCGGTCGTGGACCCCGGGTGGGAGGTGCCGGCAATCCTCAGCGTCGCTCGGCGCGATGGCTACCGGTTGACAAAGGCCTTCGTGACCCACCACCACTTCGATCACGTGATGGGGTTGAAGGAGCTGCTGGGCGCGGTCGATCTCCCCATCTACGTCCATCGCGACGATGCGCCGTACCTCGACGTCAGCCGCTCCAGCCTCAAGCCCGTGAGCGGCGGCGAGGCGGTTTCGGTGGGGAGGTTCCAGGTGACGCTCATTCATACCCCGGGCCACACACCGGGCTCCCAGTGTCTGCTGGTCGAAGGACGCCTACTCTCCGGCGATACGCTCTTCGTCCGAGCCTGCGGGCGCTGCGATCTGCCGGGTGGGGATCCGGCAAAGCTGTACGAGAGTTTGGACAAGAAACTCAGGCCGCTCGACGACACGACGGTCTTGTGCCCGGGGCATCACTACGCCGAGGCGACGACCTCAGCGCTCGGGGAGGAAAAACGAGCCAACCCCTTCCTGCGCGCCGGCACGATGCAGGAGTTCCTTCGACTCGTCGGCTATCAATAATGAGGGTTCTCGTCTTCGGGGCCGGAGCCATCGGCAGCGTCCTCGGAGGGTTCCTGGCCAAGTCCGGCCATGAGGTGACGCTCCTGGGCCGCGCCTGGCATCTCGACGTCGTCCGGCAGCATGGCTTGAGGATCAGCGGGTTGTGGGGGGAGCACTGCGTGACGAACCTCGCGCTCGCCACCCGCCCACAAGATCTCGCGCAGGGCGCGGCGTTTGATTGGGTGTTCGTGTGCGTGAAGGCGCACCAGACCGCTGAAGCCGCAAGCGCCTTAGCGGCCCTGCTCGGGCCGCGGACGCTCGTGTGCGCCTTCCAAAACGGCCTGGGCAACTACGAGACGCTGACCCAGGCGATCGCGCCGGAGCGTGTCGCGCTGGGCCGCGTGATCTTTGGCGTCGAGATCGCGCCGGGCCATGTGCGGGTGACGGTCTGCGCGGATGAGGTGCTCATCGGTGCTCCGGATCAGCGCGTTGGGCGGGAGCCGCTCGCGGGCCTTGTGTCGTCGCTCCGGGAGAGTGGCATCCCGGCCCGCGCGACCACGACGATCCTCACGGCGCTGTGGGCCAAAGTCCTCTACAACTGCGCGCTGAACGGCCTCTCGACGTTGCTGGAAGTCTCCTATGGGACGCTCCTTGAGCGTCCGCAGGCCCGCCACATGATGAGCCGGATCATCGATGAGGCCTACCGGGTGGCTGCTGCCCACAAAATCCCGCTCGAGCCCGCAACGGCCGAGACCTACCTCAAGCTCTTGTTTACTCGGCTCATTCCGGATACCGCGGCGCATCACTCCTCGATGCTGCAGGATGTGTCTGCGGGGAAGCCCACAGAGATTGAAGCGCTCAACGGAGCGCTCGTCCGCCTCGGCCAGCAGGTCGGCATCTCCGCTCCCATGAACGCCCTCGTGACCCGCCTGGTGCACGCGAAAGAAGCCTTCGTCAGTTCCACGTAATCTTTCCTTGACACGCGGAAAAATCGTGCTATGATTTCGTTTACTCTCTACATAGAGAGTAAGCATGAACGGAAACGCTAAGATTTATTTACTCAAAGACTTATCGAGATTAAGCGGGCATTCAATCTATACGCTCAAGTTCTACATCAAGCTCGGCCTCATTCACGAATTCGGCAGGAGTCCTGAGACCCGCTTTCGCTACTTCGACGACTCCTCGGTGGAGCGGCTCGCAACGATCCGCGCCCTCCGCAAGCAGCGCAAGAGCCTCTCTGAAATCCAACGCCTCCTCTCCCCGGTTTTTGCGGGTGGCAAGGCGTTCACCGAGCCGCACGTCCGGATTTCCGAGCGGCCAGGGTCTCCGAGCGAAGC
>JACPSQ010000084.1 GCA_016193195.1 Candidatus Omnitrophota bacterium | reverse complement strand
TCGGCTCCAATCCCACTCTCCGTTTCTTCAAGGCGCGAGCTCGACTCGATCACCGCGCTTCGCGTTGAACGTCCAGGCCGCCGATCCCTCTCGGATCGCCAATTCGAGCCACCCTTGTGAGTTGACTAACCCAAGAAGCTCTTGCGGGCGACCGTCAGCATATGATGATACCATACGAGCGACCTGACGCTGATACCGAAGCGCAGCGCGGGTCAACCCCCCTCCCGGCTCCAACAAAGAAGCGGGCAGGTTCGTGATGAGGTTGCCGAACGCATCGATGTGCACGATCTGGCCATACACGCTGCGGCCCCGTCGCTGCACAGCGGGAAGAGCAAGCGGGACGATGCGCGGGAGCGGTGGTCCAAGGCGGTCCAGCGATCCGCCTGATGCAAGGTACGCGGCGACGGGTGCCATGATGTCCCGCCCCTGGAACGTGCGACTAACCTCTTTCAACCAGTACCGCCGGTTCGTCAAGCGGACCGCGGCACACCGTTTGGCTTTCGCAAGTGCCAAGGCGAGGAGGCCATTATCAGGCCCCACGAAGCATCGGCCATCCGCGCGGGCGGCCAGCAGGGCGCGGTCGCTCCCCACGCCTGGATCCACCACCGCGACGAACACCGTCCCTGTGGGAAACCACGGAGCCGCAGCGGCGAGCGTAAACGCGCCGGCGACGACGTCCTGAGGCGGCACCTCGTGCGTGATGTCGAGCAGTTGCGCACGCGGGCAGCGAGCGAGAATGACGCCGCGGATGGACCCCACATACCAGTCGCGCGTGCTAAAATCGGTCAGGAGGGCGACGACAGGGGTCTTCATCCTCCCCTCAACACCCGATCAAAAAAAGACGCGACGCGATCACGGTAGGCCTGAGGGTGGGAGGCGAACATCCGCACATGGTCGACCTGCGGCTCAGACCACCGCTGCTTCTCTCCGGCCCAGCGCAGATAGAACTCCCGCCCGAGCATCGGAACCACGCGACGGTCTTCCCCTCCCTGAATGGCAAAGAGCGGCTGGTGGAGTCGCGGGGCGAGCGCCGCAGGATCGAGCAGGGCGAGCCGTCTGTGGAGCATCACCTGCAGGCTCCACCACGTCACGTACGCCCAGGGGAATGCCGGGAGATGATACCGATGCCAGATGGCCCGCTTGAGCACAGGGAAGAAACGGGAGTAGATGGAATCCACGACGACCGCTTGTATCTCCGGGTGCCGCGCAGCGACTTGGCAGGCCACCGCAGCCCCCATGGAGAGCCCCAGCACACCCACCGGCAAGGGGTGCGCCCGGTTGCGTGCGCGAATCCAGCGGAGGATGACGCCCGTTTCTTCGGTCTCCTGAATCCCCAGGGTGCATGGGCCGGGACGACCGCCGTGCCCCCTCAACTCAACAAGGATCGTCTCATAGCCACGCTCGCGCAACCCCTGAGCGATGTCCAGCACCTGCAAGCGATTGGCATAGTAGCCGTGATAGAGGATCACACTGGCACGAGGTGATGGTGTCTCGAGCAGCCACACGTCAAACGACACCCCATCAGGGGCGGTCAACGCGAAGCGGGTGTGAGCGGGTAGCACCTGGGGTGTGGGGACTGGTTGGCGCTCAGGATAGAGCACCCGCCGAGCGGACAACGCCCCCCAGCCCACGAGGGACAATCCCGCAAGGCCAAGAGACCACCACACGGCAACACTAGGGGGGGTTGTTGGCTAAACGACGACGGACAAACTGCGAAATCGCCATGCGGTCGCGCTCGACAAGATCCATGAAAAAGATCGCCGTGTTGTAGCGGGCTCGATCCACCGAGGTGATGATCGGCTCAACCCTGACGACGACCCCTGAGCACTGAATACGCGTCTGACGATCCCCCTGAGGCAGCTCGAACTCAAGTTGGAGCTTGGTCATCGGGGCAATAAAATGCTCGAGCGCGCAGTACACACCCGAAGCGCTGAGGTTCTTCGTCTCGGCCTCCACGACGGCATCCGCGTGGGTAATGGCCAGCGGAACCCGCTCTGGAACACGGGGGGCCCGACGCCGCTCGTGGCTCATCCTGGTGGCCATCGCATGGAGCGTCCACCCAATAGATGGAGGTGGAGATGCCACACCGACTGACCAGCTTCCGGGCCGCAGTTAATGACGACGCGGAAGCCGGAGGACGTGAGCTGATACGATCGCGCGAGGCGGTTGGCAAGGTGCAGAGCGTTCCCCATGAGCGTGGTATGGGCCTGGGTGGCGTCAGCAAGCGTGGGGATGTGCTCTGTCGGGATAATGAGGATGTGCGTGGGGGCTTGCGGATTGACGTCTTTGAACGCGAGGAGTCCGTCTGCTTCTGCTACAATCTCAGTCTGTATGCGACGAGCGGCGATTTGGCAGAAGAGGCAATCGGCCATATTCACTGACGCTCCGGCGTTGGCTGACGCAGTCCTATGAAGCAGCCGGCGCTGCGTTTTCTTTCGGGGCTTCTTTCTTCGGCGCCTCTTTCACGGCCTGGTCTTTCCCGGCATCTTGCTGGGCTTTGGCCTTCTCCGTGACCCAGCAGCGTTTCTTGCAGAAGTACTTGCCGTTCCGGTAGTACCACTGTTTGCGGCTGAGACGTTTCCCGCACGATGCGCATGCGGCGGCACGGTTCCCAACGCCCATCTGGACTCACCTCACGGTATGTGGAAGATCCCCCAACGGACAGTGCCCGCACGCCGGGTTGCGCCGATGGCAGAACCGTTTTCCCACCGCCACGAGCAACGCGTGAAACTCGTTATACACTCTCGTCCTCGGTGGGAGCTCCCCGACAGCGAACCGTTGCACCTCTTCATACGTCGCGCGGGCGCTGATCAACCGATGTCGCCTGAAGACGCGTCTCGTATAGGCATCAACGACAAAGACGGGCTGCGCCCCCGCGTAGAGGAGCATCGAATCGGCTGTTTCAGGCCCAATCCCGTGAAGGGCCAGCAGCTCTTGCCGGAGCGCGCGCCAGGGGGTGCGAAACATCCGACGAGGATTGCCGGCGAACCGCCCCAGGTACCAGCGGGAAAAGACCTTCAGCCGCTTTGCCTTCTGACGAAAGTAGCCAGCCGGACGAAGAGCTCGCTGCAAATTCCCACGCCGTATCTCCAGCACGCGGCGTGGTTGGAGGCTGCCAGCGCCCTGCAACCCTTCGATCGCCCGCTCAACGTTGTGCCAGTTGGTCGCTTGCGTGAGAATGGCTCCCACCATCATCTCAAATGGGCTCTGCGCCGGCCACCACCCTTGAGGGCCGAACACGCGAAAGAGCCGATGGTAGAGCACACGAAGCGACGCGCTCTTGGTTGCCTGCTTGCCGCCGCCATGAGTGCGACGCATCAACGAAGTCGGAAGAAGAATCAGCGGATCGTCCAAGCGATCCAATGCCAGGCCAGTGCGAGCGAGAGACCAATCGCAAGGCCTAACACCAACTCGGACGCGCGCGGGTTGAGAAACGGAAACACCAAGACCCCCTTCAACACCTCAGCACTCTCAAACTGACCCAACCCGACTATTGTAGCAGGCAGGTGGAACGTGGGCAAGAAAAAGTGCCCCGCACCCAGTACTGGGTGCGGGGCTCAAATCCTCGTTTCCCCGGCGTGCAGCTTACTTGCTTGTGACGACCTTTAGGCCCATCACCACGCCTAGGACCACGAGAATCGCCTTGTACGCATCTAGCGGGAAGTAGAGGCCAATCAAGGCCCCGATGATTACCCCCGTCAAGATGTGGGAATCGAAGAGCTTGTCAAGTTTCATTCTCGAATCACCCCCTTCTTCTAGACGTTTGTCTAGATAATACCATCCAAACTTCTTCAATGGCTCGTTCGGATCGCTCACATACAAAATATACCATATTTCAGGATCATAAACAAGGAATATAAGCTAATGCATTTATTTGCAAGGTGTTATGTTAAATAACTAGGCTGGAACAGGGAGGGATTTGACCGCGAGGTAATCAAGATAGGCAGACAAACGTCTCTTATGTTGAGGCGAAACCTCAAAGAACGAAATCCCGATGTCGAACTGGTCACTGTGAGGGATGATCTGGAACCAAACCGCTCGGCCCATCGCGCTGAAAGGTTCCTCGCCAGAGGAAAGGACGAGGTCAACGCTGACCTGAGTCGACACAGGAAAGACGCTCGTGCTCAGACACCGGACCCCTCCGACGGAGAGGTCCTTCGTGAGCGTCTCAATCACCTGCGGGCTGTGGAGCTTACGCAGACGGACGGGTTGGTATGCCCGCAGACGTTGCGCGCTGCGTCGTTCTAGTGGGCTCATGCTCGTAGTGTAGCAAATTATCCCTCCCTCTGTCAATCTTCTTTTGCATCTGGGTAGCGTA
>JACPSQ010000064.1 GCA_016193195.1 Candidatus Omnitrophota bacterium | reverse complement strand
GTCACCGAACTCCCGGGTTTTCGTGACGTTGCCAAACGCATCGTATTCGAAGCGGCTGCGGGTCTGCCGGAACGTCGCATCGCCGTCGTAGGTATACGCGTCGGTCTGATCGAGCGTGACGAAGTGGACGCCCGGGTACGGGTCGATGGAGCTCCACGTCTGCTCCTGCTTGGTACAGAGGGCGTCGTCCTGATCGCGGAACTCCGTCCGGAAGGGCCGGCCTTTCTTCTGCGCATCCTGGTGGAACTCGGTGATGGATTTATTCCCATCCACATCGAAGACCGTCGCTTTTGCAAATCCCCGAAACTCCTTCGTGGGGGCATCGTACAGACCCCCGTGGAAGAGGTAGGTGGTGGTGTAGCTATGGCCGAGGCCGTCGCTGCTGGTGGCCTGCTGGACGACGTGGAGCATAAACGGCAGGAGAGGATCCTGGCCGCACCCACACAGGGTCGAGGGCTGGTAGGTGAGCGTCGTGGTGCCGCCTACGCCATTCTGGATCGTGCGCAGGAGATCGGTGGCGGTCCCGTTGGAGCCATCGGGATTGGTGAGGCTGGAGAGGGCAAGCTGCGAGCTTCCTGAGAGGATGTTGAACGCCGCGGGATCTGCGATGCCATCCCCATTGAAGTCCCCCACCTGGATCGTGTCATCGGAGGAGGTCAGGCTGAAGGCGAGCGGCAGCGTCACCGGGGAGCCAAAGCCGCTTCCGGTGGAGGGCGCATAGATGACCTGGCCGGCCGAGCGGTTGTAGTAGGCGGCATCGGTCAGCCCATCGCCGTTGAAGTCGGCGGAGGTATGGGGGTTGGCTCCGCCGAAGCCGCCGATCCAGTTGTTGGCCCCGGTCCAGTTGCTCCCTGTTGAGAGCCGCACGTCAATAGCCCCGCTGGACCTATTGATGATCCCGATATCGGTCAACCCATCCCCGTTGAAATCCCCGGTCAGCGCTTCGTAACCGGAGTCCCCCCAACTGAGGGAGAAGGAGCCGGTGGAGCTGAAGCCGCTGCCTGTGCCCAG
This sequence comes from Candidatus Omnitrophota bacterium, assembly GCA_016193195.1. Taxonomy (GTDB): domain Bacteria; phylum Omnitrophota; class Gorgyraeia; order Aquiviventales; family Aquiviventaceae; genus JACPSQ01. The sequence goes on along the minus strand of JACPSQ010000064.1, from coordinate 14,068 downwards.
CGCGATCGACCAGGAGCCATTGTTGTAGCTCCCGATGTCGGTGATGGCATCCCCGTTGAAATCGCCGGTGAGCGGGGTGCCGCTGCCAACGTTCACCTGGCCAATCGTATCGGCTTGGAAGCTCGTTCCCGTCGACGTCGCAAAGCGCCACGTCCCGCTAGTGAAGATCGCGACGTCGGTCTTGCCATCCCCGTTCCAGTCGCCCAAGAGCGGCGTCGAGGAGCTGTTGCCAAAGCCCGAGAGCCAGGCGCCGCCCGGGGGTAGGGTGCAGCTGGTCGCGCAGGACACCGTCCAGCTGCCGCTTGAGGGAGTGAACTTGATGATGTCGGTCTTGGCGTCGCCGTTCACATCCCCGGCCAACTGCGGAACGCCCAAGATGATCTGGCTGGGGTTCATGACATCCACCTGATTCTTGAGCCCGCCGCTCAGGGTGGTCGGGCCCCACCCCTGGTGCTGGTGGTAGGCGGTGATGTGGAGAATCGACCAGCCGGCCGAAAGCGAGATGCTGCCAGGGTTCGTGATCTGGGTCACCCCGCCGGCATCCTCCCGGTAGAGACAGCCAACTGCGTCGTTCGAACTAGAGTGGGAGAGCGAGATGGTCTTGGCTTGCCCCACGTACACGTAGGTCCAGACATGGCCGAAGTGGTCGTTGCAGCCGGACATCGTGACATCGCCGTTGCTGCTGACGCCGCCTGCTAGGCAGCCCAGGTTAAAGTTTCCGCTGGCGACACTTGGGCTTCCCCACGGCAGCCCCAGGTACGGATGGGCACATCCCCACGTCTCATGGCCGGTGTCCAGGCCGGCTTTGCGGACGTTCCAGCCGGCGACGCTGGGTGGGGACGCGAAGTTGTTGAGGATGTTCGGATAGCTGGCGGCGCCCGTACTCTGGTAGGTCAAGGTCGTCGCCGGCAGGCTCGTGGTTCCATCTGTCCCGAATTGCTGAACGCTGGCAAGCAGCGACCGGCCGGTCCGCCCGCTGGTGGTGTAGACCAGCGCGTACTTGCGGGCCAGCTGCAGCGGTTGGCCTTGCGGGTCTGGCGCGTAGGCGGCAATCTCCTTCAGGCGCTTGGCGGTCGTCACAGCAAACCCGCTGCGGTAGGACACCTCATCATCCGGGCGATCCTCGAGCAGGAAGGTGACGCGGTTGGTGGGAGCAAGCCGCGTGGGCTCATGCCCGGTGTAGTCGATCTGGGAAGGATAGAGCTGACCTCGATCCTTCGTGTAGGCCAGCGCGAGGGTGTTGCCATTCGGATCGATGACCGTATCCAGGCACCAGCGGAAGGTCCGGCCGCCGCTGTCCAGTTGCGAGTTCACGTCGCGTCCGAAGACGTACCGCGTGCCGGCCTTATCCCGGACCTCCCAGCCTGAGATTCCCCTGTCCTCGAAGCGCAAGAACAACCCTTCATCCTTCGCGCGGTAAGTGCCATCCGGGATGCGGACGAGGTCCGAGGCGACGCCCTGGAACATGAAGGTGTAGGTGTCGCTCGCGTCGTACTTCGGGACGCCGTTTTTTGTGGAGCGCTCGATGTAGCCCAGGTCCAGGCCCCAGCCAACACCCACCCAGCCGTTGCGGCCCGACGAAGAGTAGGCGAGTGCCAGGCTCGGCTGCATCCCCTTGCGGCCGGGCGGGACGACGATCGGGATCGAGGTCGTGGCGCGCCCGGTGAACAGGTCCGGCTGGAAGCTCTGCGGGGTTGAGACCCCCGGCGGCGGCACAGAACCCGCCGACGCCGTCGTGGAACCCAGGTGCGACGCCTCCGCCTGTGGCGGCAGCACCAGTTGCGCCCCGCCGAGCGCCGCCGCAGTGAAACTCGCGACCCCTCGTTGAAGCCAGCTTGCGTGTCTTGTCATGTCCGTTCAAACCCTTCAGCGCTGATCATGAACATGTTCACGAATGCAGTTTTTTGAAAGCGATCACTGAACCAACCTGTCCGAGTAAACGGTAAGCGGGGTCGCACATCAGGGTCCGATCGACGGCGGTCTTGACCATTGAGTTCGTTTCTGGCGAGTCCGCATAATCATGCAGAAAAATGCATCCGCCGGGCTGCACGAGTGGGGCGTACTTCATGATGTCAGCCGACACCCCCGCGTCAGAGTGATCCCCATCAATAAAGAGAAAATCAATCGGGTGATTCCAAGGGATCGTTTTTGAATCTCCTTCGATCTTCTCAAACCAGCCGGTATAGGGTTGCATGGTGTGATCAAAAGCCCTCCAGTAACCACCTCCATGCCCCTTGCTCTTGGTGCTCTGAGCAAAGAGATCAACGGCATAAATTTTTCCGACACCTAATTGCTGCACTTGATCCGCCATGAGCGAGGTGCTGGCACCATTGAAGGACCCAATCTCAACGACGGTTCGGGGCCTGAAGGCGCGGATCCCCCATCGGAGGTACAGGAGTTCGGGGACACTGATCTGTGGATCGGTTCGGCTCCGGATCTCCTTGACCCGCCGATATTCCATAGGTTGCAGATAACGAGCTAACTTCCGAAAGTAGTAGTTCTGTGCTCGCTGTCTGAAGCGGCGAACTGACGCAACCAACCGCCTCTCTCCTCTGGCACACGCCTTGACCGCCTCCATCCTTCTCCTCCAATGAACTTGCAGCAGCACGTCTCCTCAGTCACCACTGGTGAGGTTTCAGTTCTTCTGGCATAACAGCACTGAGGCGAACGCTGGACGAATGTCCACACCGGCGCTCCCACCCGAGCCAGTCTGTCCCCCCCCACCTGATTGGGTTTGTTGGCCCTGGAAGTAGGACCCGACCACGGCATTTGTCGAGCCACACGTGCCTGGGCCACCGGGACCGGCGTTCCATCCCATACATTGCACGTTGGTGTTCGTGTGCGTATGGCTAGGAGTCGAGTGGGTATGCGACAGGTCCTTGGTATTGGAGCCGCCAGCGGCTGGCTGATACGTCGTATCGGCGACGAGGAACTTCCCATCAAGGGCGGAGAGCCGTGTATACCCGGCGGGACACGACGCCCCCGTCCACAAGATGACGGCTCCTGACGGGACGAGGCTGTTGTCATCATCCGTGATGGTCGAGGTCGTGACGGGCACAGTCAGGCGATCGGCTTCTTCCGCCGTTTCTGCCTTGATCGCCAGCGGGACGCTCGTGATCCGCTGGCGGGGCGCGAGCTCCGAATCCGTCCCGACCTGGACCGAGAGCCACCGCGGTCGGCTCCAGTCCATCGCGGCAAGCGGCGTCACCTGACCAAGCAACACGCTGAACTGGCCGCCCTGGAGCGCCACGTTCGGCTGGATCTCCTCCCACACCTTCGCGCCACCGGTCTCCGCGTCGTAGAGCCGGAAGGTGAGCGTGTAGGGCCCCTCGAGCGGCACCCCCTGGCTGTCCACCGCCTGGCCCTGGTAGCGGATGAGGTGCGGCACGTCCGCCAGCGCCCAGCTCGACAGCAGTAGGCTCGACAGCAGGAGGCAGCAAGTGAGAGAGGCCAACAACATTGTTCTGTTCGTTGTTCGGTGTTCGTTGTTCATAGTAGTTCGGTGTTCGGTGTTCGGTGTGGGTTGAGGTTCAGCGCTCATTGTCATGTCCTCCCAGTGAGCGGATCAAGCCGCTGAGCATCTTGGCGATGTCGATGAGTGGTTGCACGTGACGATCCTGTTCCGCCTGTGTGATATACGCCCGCCGTTTGACGATTTGAAGTATCGCGACACACTCGTAGCAAGACGCCCTAGCGTTCCTGAGGAAATGTGCGAAGTCGCGTTTCGTCCGACCGCTACCCTCTGCGATATTTAACGCGATGGAAACGGCTGCTCGGCGGAGCTGGTCCGACAGCCCAAACCGCTCGATGGCAGGGAAGCTGTGGGATAGCTCGTAGACCGCATCAACGAAGCTGAGGGATTTCTGATAGACCTCGAGTCGCTCAAAAGCAAACGGCATACCGTTTCTCCTCTCAATGAACAATGAACACCGAACTACGAACGGTGTTTCTGAAACTCCTCGAGAATGACCCGCGAGAGCTCCACCTTCGTCTCCCTCGTCAGCGGCACGACGACGTCATACCACCGCTGATCTTTGCTCTGCTGGCGCGGCATGCTCACAAACGTCCCCTTCCGGCCTTCGATGACCCGAATGCCCCTGATCAGCAGTTGGTGATCGATGGCGATATCGCAGAAGGCCTTGAGCGCGCTATCGCCATCCCACTTCACGAAGCGGGTGATGAGGAAGTACATGGCCCCTCCTGCGTTACGGGTGTTGGATGGGGGCTCGCACGACGAACACCTCGACGTCTTGCGCGCTCGAGCCCCCATCGTCATCCCGCACAGCGACCGTGAGCGTGTGCCGTCCGATGTGGTCGGCACCGGGAATCCAGGACTGCGAAGGGTTGAGGCTCCACTCGCTCAGCGCTACCCCGTCCAAGCGGGCCTGATACTGCATGGGATCCTCGTCCTGGTCGGTGGCGCTGGTCAAAATCGTGGAGGGTGCGCCCACGTACAGCTTCGTGGCATCAGCCGGTTGGACCGCGTGGATCGTCGGCATCGTCCCCAACCTGACGGTGTAATCGGCTTCGGTGACGTGTCCGTTCGGACTCGTGGCGACGAGGTGAAGGGCGTTGGCCCCCGGCGTCAACGGCAGGGACAGCTCAAACGCCCGTCCGGCGCGCGCGGCGCTCACGCCATTGATGGTCACGAGGGTTTGGCGATCGTCCACGCTGCCCCGCAGGAGGAGCGGGTTGAAGTTCGTCTTCGCCGGCGGCTGAAACGTTACGACGGGCGGGAGGTTATCCACCGTCACCGTCGCCGTGGCGCTCGTGGACGGGTTGCCGGCGGCGTCTTTCGAGACGATGACGAGGACGTTCTCACCCTCCACGAGCGAGACCGTGGCGGTCCACGTGGTGGCGTCGCCCAGCGGCACGACTTCCACGCCGTTCACCCAGATGGAACTTCCGGGGGTCTTCGTGCCGGTGAGCGTGTGGGTCGTGGCCGTCGTGACAGGCGGCGTGGCGGCGACGGTCGGTCGGGCGGGCGGCCGGGCATCAAAGGACACCGTGATGGTCGTCGTTGTGGAGTTGCCGGCGAGATCGCTGGCGCTGATCGTGATGGTGTTGGAGCCTTCGATGAGCCGGACGCCGGTTGCGCGAAACGTCGCGCGCTCGACCTGGGCCTGGATCCTATTGACGAACGCCGAGGCGATCGGCTCGTCGGCCGCGCCTTCGACGGTGATGAGCCTCGTCGCGGGAGATGGTGAGCGCCCGAACGCGATCAGGCCTCCGAGGACGCTGACGGCGCTGTTGGCCATCGACCCGCCGAGCGGTTGGCCGATGGCCGTGAACACCTGCATCGGATTGCCGGATCCCACCCAGCCGCCCCCCGAGGCCATCCCTCCACCGACGAGCGTCAGGATCTCATGGGTGGATTGACCAGCGTCGCTCACTTGAGGCGGGGAAGGGGGCAGGCCCTGAACGGCAGCAGTCATCGCAACGGTGTTGGAGACGGTTGAAGAAAGCGGGATGCCTTGTGGATGAAGGGCGGGAGGGTCGATGGGAGCCTGGGTAGTCGCGACCGGCATCAAGGCGGCCAGGGGCTGAGCGCCGCTGCGCGCCTCAATTGTTCCGAAGCCTGCGAGGAGTTCCGGGCCGGCAGGCTGACGACGTCCCACAGGCGTCAACGCCTCCCTGGCCGTGGAGGCATCCCCACGGGCAGGGCTCATGGCGCCTCCACTCGGACGGGGTGCGTGCAGAGGAGAGACGTTCCATCCCGTCGGCCTCTCCTCGTCAGAGATTTCGTGCGGCGAAATCTCTGTGGAGCGATCGAGCGACTCGCCAATAGGCGTCATGGCGCGCGCAGGATTTCCGAAGCCGGCGCGGCTGTCGATCGATGCGGTGGCTTCCTGCCAGACGCTGACGAAGCGGCTCGAAAGGTGGGTGTGAGCCTCTAGACCAGTCAGCATCAAGCAAGAAGCCGTCCCCAAGCAGATGGTTAGTCTTTTTGGCATCTATGGGGGCACTCCAATGACCGCTCCATCGACGGGCGAGGTGATGGTGATGACGGGCGGCCTCGTATCGAGCGTGATCGTGGCGCTGACGGATGTCGACCAGCGGCCCTGGGCATCGCTGAACTTCGCATAGACGGTCTTTGGCCCATCGCCGGAAAGCAGCGTCCAGGGGAGTGTCGTCTGATACGGCTCGGGCGGCGTGTAGGTGACGTCGTCGTTTGAGCACTGCAGCTGCGCAACCGTGCCGTCGTCATCGGTGGCCGAGAAAGTGAGCGTCACGGCGGTCGTATTGGTAGAGGCCGCGCCGTTGTTGATGACGATGCTGCCGGTGGGTGGGGCGTCTGCAAGGACGGTCACGCCGTCGCTATAGGCGATCGGCCCAAAGACGCCCGCGCGATTTTTTGCCCGCACCCCAATGAAGTAGGTCTTGCCGCTGAGCAGGGTGAGGTCGGTACGCGTCATCTCGGTCGCCAAGCCGGTGGAGGTCCAATCGACGAGTAGGAAGCCGTCGGTTGCATCCTGCCGAATGAGGTACTCATACTCTGCGATGCCGGATCCTGGATCGCTGCTGGCGGTCCAGGTCGCGTGGAGCGTCGTCGTCGAGTCGGTTGTGTCACCATCATCGCTCACCGTCACCGCGGTGGGAACGGATGGTGCAGGAGGAGGTGGAGGCGGCGGTGGTGGCGGTGGTGGTGGCCTCACTGACTCAGTCACGCTGATCATCACCACCGGACTCGCCTCGCCAAACCACTCCACAAGCTCTTGAACCATCCGCCACTGGAAGGCATACTGACCCGGGCTCGCAGGGGCCGTGATGAGGAAGTGAAACGTCACGGTTTCTCCTGGGGCGACGGTTGCGACTGGCAGCTCGACCCACCCCAGCCCCCACGTCAGGTTATCCTGCGGCGCTTGCGACCCGAGCCGGTAGTGCGCGGCCTGGGTCCAGGCCGTCGTGCCGGCATTGCGCACGATCACGCTCACCGGGCTTGAGCCCCCCACCATCAGACTTTGAGGTACGTGCTGGCCGAGGACCTGGGTGTTGTTGATGGGGGTGGGTTGAGGAGGCACCGGCGGGACGACCGCCACCAGCGTCGCGGTGGCGCTCTGTCCCGCGGGATTCGTGGCGGTGTAGGTGAGGGTGTAGGCATGGCCTGCATGGCAGGGGAGGGCCGTGAGGGTGACGCTGCCCTGGAGCGTCGTCGCGATCCACGGCCAGGGGCCGGTGCCGGTCTGCCCGGGACAGCTCTCCGCGGGACTGACGGTATAGCTGGAGGTCGCACTGGCGGCATGCTGCGCCTGCCAGGTCATGGTGACGGCACTCCCCACCGGCACCGTGACCTGACCCGCTTGGCCGTTGCCAAGAAGCGTCGCGGTGGGGCTGGGGAGCGATGGGCCCTCTGCCGCCTGCGTGGCACGGCTCACCAGCAGGCCCGCCGCGATCAACCAACGACCGATCTGAGCGGCTCGACTCATGCGCGCCCGTCCCTGCGTGAATGGTGTTTATCAATACATCAAAATCAATTTGTAAATTATTCATATCATATTTTGGCGGTTTCGTCAAGGCCATCTTTGAAATAAATGCAAATCTCTCTTGACGGATCGGAACCCCTGTGGCACACTATGCGTGCCTGGTCATCCGCGTCACCAAGAGGAGGTCCCGTCGCATGAGCCCGACAGCACTGATGAGAAGGCCGGCCGCTCGCAGACGGGCCGGATTCCCCGTGGCGCTGACCGCAAAAACCGTGGGGGCCCAGCTGCGCGCGCTTCGCAAATCTCAGCGCGTCACGTTGGTGGAGTTGGCCAAGGCCTCGGGGGTGGATGCGGCCACGATCTCACGGATGGAGACCGGAAAGATGACGGGAACGCTGGAGTCCCACCTCAAGCTGGCGATGGCGCTGGGGGTGAAGCTCACCGAGCTCTACGGCGGGGTTGAGGAAGCGCTGGTCAAGGATGCCGTGACGGTGCAACCCCCCTCGCAGCGCAGCGACGTCTACGTGCACGAAGCGGGCAAATCCTCGATGGCCATGCTGACGAGCGACATCCTCAAGAAGAAGCTCATGCCGGTGCTCATCGCGATCGAGCCGGGCGGCAGCACGCAGAAAGAGGAGGCGCGGGTTGGCACCGAGAAGTTCCTCTACGTGTTGGAGGGCGGCCTTGAAGCGAGAGTGGGCGGGGCGACGCACGTCCTCAAGCGCGGCAGCAGCCTCTACCTCGACGCCTCGATCCCCCACAGCCTGCGCAACCCGGGCGCGAAGGTCGCCCGCTGCCTCGCCGTCACCACCCCTCCCGCGCTGTGAGCATCAAAGAAAGGAGGTTCATATGCCAAAGCCTCGGATTTTAGTTGCTGATGACGAAGAGGGGGTCAGGGAGTCGCTCAACCTCATCCTGGGGGAGGAGTATGAGCTGGTGTTCGCGAAGGACGGGGAGGAGACCGTGGCGCACTTAAGGCGAGAGCCCTTCGAGCTCGTCCTCCTCGACATCAAGATGCCGAAGCTGGATGGGCTCGAGGTGCTCAAGCGGATCAAGGGGAACGGGATGAGCACGCCGGTCTTGGTGCTAACCGCCTACCAGAGCGTGGAGCTCGCCAAGGAGGCCGTCAAGCTGGGCGCGCTCGACTACCTCCCCAAGCCCTTCGACCGCGAGTCGCTCCTTGCTTCCGTCCGCGGCGTCCTCGCCAGGGACTAAGTCTGCGATCTGATGAGGATTAAGGGGATGCGTAGCGCTGAGATGGAGCGGGAACGCGGATGAGAATCCGTTTAGGCGTGCGGGGAACGGGCGAGGCTGAACTGCGCCGTCACCGGGATCGGACGCGTATCGTCCAGGTCCTTGAACCATTTGGTGAAGTTCAGAATCGAAAATCCGATGACTTTCTTGCTCTTCGGATCTAGTCTCACGAAGACGTCGTCCTCGATTTCTCGCGAGATGGCTCGTCGAGGAGGGCCCAACGCAACATCGAGGATATCGCCTTCTTTATCGTACGCGAACCTCAAGACTTCGGCCATAGGACCTCTCCATGCTTGATGGTGTCGGTCACGTAACACGTCAAGACAGCCGATCGGTGGCCGATTTTAGCCACCCCCAACAGGTATTTCCCATCCAAGAGGTCGGGATAAAAGCGGTAGTACAGCTGCACCTGAGGGTCGCGGCGGCTCCGTTTGACCCACTCCGGCGATCCAAAGAGCTCGCCAAGCCGCTTCAGGTATGGACGAACTTCCGGGTGCTCAGCGAGGATGTGCTGGCGATGATCCGCATCCAGATGCAGGCGATGGCCGAACACATCCTCGAACACCGTCGCCATACGCTAGCTATACCACATTCGATGACGCGACGCAAGCGACGAGGGGATCCGCGGGCGGCGCTAGCGGGGGGAGCGGCCAAGCTCGGGGCGCTCGACTACCTCCCCAAGCCCTTCGACCGCGACCAACTCCTTCAAATCATCCGCGGCGTCCTGGTCAGGTAAGGACGATCTATCGGAGAATGTTTGAGCGTTGGCATCCCAATATCTACGTCTTTGCATCACTCTCGGCAGTCGTCTCAGGGTTAGCGATTGCTGGCCTCGTGTATTTTCGCGCGCGCCGGCATCCGGCGGTCAGACCCTTTTCACTCATGGTCGGTCTTGCAAGTTTGTGGTGCCTATTCCCGACGCTGACTTCACTTCCTTTGCCTGAACACACCCTGATCCTCCTCGCGCGCCTTACCTATCTGCCGGGAGCGTTTGCAGCACCAGCTTTTCTCCATTTGGCGTTTGCGATCTGCGGTGATGAGCGTCACATGCTTCGACGCCGCTCACTGCAAATTTCGTATGGACTCGCGTTCATGTTCTCGATCCTGATTTTTGCTCCGGGGTTCATTTCAGGGCTCATCCGATACGCTCCACACTTCGCGGTGATCGGAGGTTCTCTGTATGACTTGTTCGCGGTTTTCTATCTCGTTGTCTGCATCTTCGCGATTACTGTGACTATTCGTAATCTGCGACGAGTCTCACCAAAGAAGAAAAACCAGCTTAGGTACTTCCTCATCGCCGAGGCAGTCTTGGGGCTCAGCCCGTTTCTTCATTTCGGAGGATTTTACGTGAGAAGGGAACCGGTGCCTCATGATTTCCTCGTTCCATTGTTTGCGCTCATTGTGACATACGCCATCCTGAAGCATCGGCTCATGGATGTCCAAGTTGTCATCCGTAGAAGTGTTGCGTATTCAATCCTGATTGGATGCATCACCGCGACGTACCTGGTCATGGTGCTCATCATGGAGAAGTGGTTCCAGGGGTTTCTGGGGTACCGATCGCTATTCGCCACCGTCGTTGTGGCGTTCCTGATCGCGATTTTCTTCAACCCGCTGCGCAACCGGATCCAGGAGTTCGTGGATCGCAGGCTGTTCAAGGCGACACCAGTCGAGCTGGCGGCTCAGCGGGACCAACTGTTGACGGAAGTCCGCAAGGGCGAGCAGCAGAAGGCGGTGGCGACCCTCGCGGCTGGGCTCGCCCACGAGATCAAGAACCCCTTAGCTTCGATCAAGACGTTCACCGACTACCTGAACACCCGCTATGACGACCCAGCCTTCCGCGCGAAGTTCCAGAAGATCGTCGGCGGGGAGGTCGAGCGGATCAACCTCATCGTGCAGCGGCTCCTCGAGTTTGCGAAGCCGGTCCCGCCCAAGCTCATGCCGGTGCAGGTTGCAAAGCTCGTGGATGAGACGCTGGAGTTCCTCAGCGGAGAGTTCCTCCAGCGACACATCGAGGTGCACCGGCGCTACGAAGCGCATCCCCAAGTCCTTGCCGATCCGCAGCAACTCAAGCAGGTCTTCCTCAATCTCTTCCTCAACAGCCTCGACGCGATGACCCCCCCACCTGCTTGCTCGCCGGAGGCGAGCTACATGTATCAGCACGATACGGTTCGCCGAAGGCGAACCGAAGCAGGTGGGGGGGGTGAACGGGCATGGTCGCCTCGAGATCCGCACTCGCCGCTACGGGAGTGAGCTGTCGGTCACGATTGCCGATACCGGCGCCGGCATCGCACCGCGCGATCTGCCGCACGTCTTTGAGCCGTTCTTCACCACCAAACCCACCGGCACGGGTCTGGGCCTGGCCGTCGTCCAGGGCATCGTGAAAGAGCACGGCGGGCGCATCCACGTCGAGAGCCACCCCGGCCACGGCACCCGCGTCACCCTTTCTCTTCCCATTGCCGTGTGAGCACATGAATCCGCTTGCGCTTTCTGGATTGCTGATCAGTCTGACCTCGTTTTCCCTCGCCACCGTTATCTGGTTCCGCGCGCCGCGCTCGCGTCGCAACGCGCTGATGGTATGCTTCAACGTGTGCTGTGGCGTGTGGGGGCTAGGCACCCTGCTCGTGGCCCTCTCCCAGACGCCCCGTGAGACGCTGTGGTCGTGGCGGTTGATCCACGTCGGCGGCATTTCGCTTGGCATGGGGCTGTACTATCAGTCGCTTGCCTTGCTCGAGGTGTTGAAAGGGATCGCCATCGTCAGCGTCTACCTCTTTGCCGGCGTGTTCGTCCTCGCCTGCGTCGCCGGCGTTTCCCTCTTGGGGATACAGGGGACGGTTGGCGGGCTGCACGACGCCCGTGTGAATTTCCTCTTTGGCGTCTTCCTGCTGATCTGGATCGGTATTGTGATCGCCGGTCACCGGCGCCTCTTCGTCGTGTACCGAACGGCCCAGGGCGAACGGCGCAGGCGGCTGCGGTTCATCTTCTATGCCATGGCCGCCGGCTTCCTCATCGGGACGCTGGTGCTGCTCCTCCCGCTGTGTGGCGTTCACCTCCACCCCTATGGGAATTTCTTCATCCCGCTGTACCTCTTGGTGGTCACGTACGTCATCGTGAGGCATCGGCCTGTCGACCTCCGCATCGTGGTCACGCGGGCGGGGTTGCTCCTGGGGACGTACCTGATTGTGTTGGGCGTGCCATTTGTCATCGGCTGGTGGGGACGGACGTGGCTCGAAGCCCGCGCGGGACGCGACTGGTGGCTTGTCCCCCTCGGCCTGTGCACGGCGCTGGCCACGGCCGGGCCGTTTGCGTACGCCTTTCTGCGGCGGCAGGCGGAGGCACGCCTTCTCAAAGAGCAACGGCACTATCAGCGCACGCTGCAGCTGGCGGCGCGTGGGATGACGATGGTCCGCAGCATCGCGAAGCTTGCGAAGCTCATCACGAGGCTGGTGAGCCGCACGGTCCGGGTCACGCATGCCTCGCTCCTCCTCTGGGATCGATCCCATGAGCGCTATGTCCTTCGCGCGAGCCATGGCCCCAAGCGGCTCTCACTGGCATCGCGCTATACGCTCGGTACGGCAGACCCGTTCATCCAGTGGCTGAAGACCCACCGGCGGGTGATCACGACTGAGGACGCGGCGCACCTGCCTGAGCCGTTCGTGAGCCAGGCGCTCGAACAGCTGGGAGCTGCGTTAGTCGTTCCCGGGATGATTGAAGAGCACCTCGTAGGGCTGTTGGCCCTGGGACCCAAGGTGTCCGGCGCCGTCTTCTCCAGCGATGACCTCAATGCCTTCGCGACGCTGGCCAACGAGGCCGCCATGGCCGTTGAGAACGCGATGTCCTACGAAGAGCTCTTGAAGGTGAACGAGCAATTGAAGGCGGCCTCCGAGCGGCTGCTCCTCCAGGAGCGCTTGGCCGCGGCCGGCCAGTTCGCCGCCGGGATGGCGCACGAGATCAAGAACCCGCTCTCGGCGATCAAGACGTTCACCCAGTACCTGCCGGAGAAGTACGCCGACCCGGCCTTCCGGAAGAAGTTCTTCCGGATCGTCCAATCCGAGATCGACCGGATCAACACGATCGTCAAGGAGCTCTCAGACTTCGCCAAGCCCGCTCCCTTGCAGCTTCAGCCGGTGCAGGTCACGGGGCTGGTGGACGAAACCCTCTCCCTCCTCTCCAACCAATGTCTTGAGCAGCGCGTGGACGTTCACAATACCTCGAAGAAAAATGGGCTCGTAATCCAGGCCGACCCCCAGCAGCTCAAGCAGGTCCTCCTGAACCTCTTCCTCAACAGCCTGGAAGCGATGCCGGACGGGGGGCGGCTGGAGGTGACGACCGAACTCGCCAATCGCTACCTGACACTTCGCATTAGCGACACCGGCTGCGGGATCGCCCCGGAGGACCTGCGGCACGTGTGGGACCCCTTCTTCACCACCAAAGAGCGCGGCATGGGCCTCGGCCTTGCGATCGTCAAGGGGGTCGTCGAGCGGCACGGCGGCTCCATCAGCCTCTGTAGCGATCCCCGCCAAGGCACCACCGTCAGTCTCGCCCTCCCCCTGACTCCATAAAAGAGAATTTTCTTGCCAGGCGTTGGTTGGGTTTGTATAATTGCGTGGTTTATATAATAACCGACAATAACGAACAATAAGTGTGATCTCGGAGCGATGAACCCAGGCGACACCGACATTCTGACCGTAGAGGAGTTGCACGGCTACCTCAAGATCCCCAAGCCGACCCTCTACGTCCTGGCCCAAGGAGGCCGCATCCCTGCCGCCAAGGTCGGAAGACACTGGCGCTTCCGGCGGACCGATATTGACGAGTGGCTCAAGGCCCAGCAGTGGCACCGTCCAAGCGTCCGCAGAAGGCGAAACCCCCCCGCCACCGATGCCCACGCATAACCGTGTCGTCATCACAGGGGTCGGCGTCATCAGCGCCATCGGCTCCGGCAAGGAGGAGTTCTGGGACGGGCTCCGAGCCGGCCGGTGCGGGGTGAAGCGGGTGGAGAAGTTCGATCCCACCCCGTATCCCACGCAGTTTGCCGCGCAGCTCAACGGCTTTGATTTCGGCGCGTACATCGACCCGAAGTGGTCGCGCCGGATGGACCTCACGTCCCAGATGGCGGTCTCGGCTGCCAAGATGGCGGTCAAAGACGCCGATCTGGATCTCGATCATGAAGAGCGGGAGCGCATCGGGGTCGTCGTCGGCACCGCGATGGCGGGCCACGCCTTCATCCTCGAGCAGCACGATGTCTATAAGGAGAAGGGGCCGATGCGGATCAACCCCTTCACGGCGCTCACCGTCTTCCCGGACGCTCCGGCGAGCTTCATCTCGATTGAGCTTGGGCTCTATGGCCCCAGCTTCTCCATCGCCACCGCCTGCTCCTCCGCCCTGGACGCGGT
>JACPSQ010000063.1 GCA_016193195.1 Candidatus Omnitrophota bacterium | reverse complement strand
GCCTTCAAGCTCATACTCGATCGGGTCTTCGATCGTGATGAGCTTGCGTTCCTGGCTATTGATGGTCTTCAGGCACGCATAGAGGGTCGTCGTTTTTCCGCTGCCGGTCGGCCCCGTCACAAAAATCAATCCATGCGGCTTGCGGATGATCGTGGCGATGAGCTTGAGGTCCACCTCGCGAAAGCCCAGCTCCATCAGGTCTAAGAGCATGTGGTTGGGAAGAATCCGGATGACCACGCTCTCCCCGGTCGGCGTCGGCAGGACCGAGATGCGCAGGTCCAACTTCTCTTCCCCGACCTTCACGCTGGCCCGGCCATCCTGCGGAAGCCGCCGCTCCACGATGTTCAAGGTCGAGAGCACTTTCACCCGGGAGATGATGGCGGGAAACAACTGACGGATCGTGGGCGGGACATCCACCTCGTGCAGCATCCCATCGATCCGATAGCGCAGTGTCACCTTTCCCCGGTAGGGCTCAAGGTGAATATCCGTCGCGCGCCGGTGGTGGGCCTCGAGGATCAGCTGATTCACCAGATTCACCACGGAGGCCTCTTGAGCCAGTTGCTCGAGATCTTCGACGGCGTCATCCTCGACGCCTGCGAGGGGAGCCGTGCCCGCCCGCTCGGTGAGGATCCGGTTGATCGTTTCGGCCCCCACCCCGTAATGCTTTTTCAGCGTGCGCAGGATATCCTCGCTTGTCGCCAGGACCGCCTCAACCGTATAGCGTTGCTGCAGCGCCAGCCGGAGCTCGTCGAGCACACGGATGTCCTGCGGGTTCGCAGTCGCCACGGTGAGCGCCGAGTCGCGAAGCCGAAGCGGCATGACCTGGTAGTAGAGGGCGACTTTCAGCGGGACAGCGGCGATGACCTCCGCAGGGATGCTCATGTCCTCAAGTCGGACGAACGACATCCCGTAGTGCGCCGCCAGCGTCTCCATCAGCTGCTCGGACGTCAGCCAGCCGCGCTCGACGAAGACCGCGCCGAAGAAGCGGTTGTCGGCTTTCTGGATCTCCAAGGCTTCCAGGAGCTGCGCTTCAGACACGAGGCGCTTGTCAAGGAACAGTTGGCTCAGTTTGTTCGGTGTCGTCATCGTCGTGTCCCTGGGAGGGGGGCTTGAGCGACTTCACGGCCTGCCGGTGCGCCTGCTGGATGGCGGCAAGGATCTCCTGCTCGGGCGCCAGCATCAACCGCACCTGCCTGAAGCCCGCCTCCTTTTCGAGGGCGCTCGTCGCCCACGCATCGAGCGGATTGGCGATCGCCACCACCACCGCCTGACCGTCCATATGCGTGGGAAAACAGTGATGCTCAAGCAGCAACGACGGGGAAAAGCGCCTGGCCACGGCCCAATCGATCTCTGCCGCCTCCAGATGGCCATAGGGGATGCCCGCCTGCTCGGCCAGCGTCTTGAGCAACTGCTCCTCCTCGAGCCAGCCTTTCCGGACGAGAATGGCGCCCAGGAACTCCTTCGTCGAGCGCTGTTCGCTCAGCCCCATGTCCAGTTGGGCGGGGCTGATGAGGCCTTTGCCCACCAGCAGCTCCCCGAGGCGCTTCGGCGACGTCGTCATCAGATCGTGTTAGTCCCACGGCAAGGCGCCGATCATGTAGAACCGCTCTTCCGGTCGCTGGTCCACACGGCCAGCGAGAATCCGCTCGCATCCCTCCAGGGTCTGCTCCAGGGTGACGTACTGCCCCTTCACGCCTGAGAACACCTCGGCCACGATGAACGGCTGCGTCAGGAAGTTCTGGAGCTTGCGGGCGCGCTCATAGAGCGTCCGATCGGCTTTGGAGAGCTCGTCGATCCCGATCACGGAGACGATCCGGCGCAGCTCCTCGTACTTGTTGAAGGTCTTCAGCGCCTCCGTCGCAATCGCGTAGTGACGCTCTCCGACGATATCCGGATCCAGGTTCCCTGAAGAAGAGAGGAGCGGATCAATGCAGGGGTAGAGCCCCATCTGGACCCGCTCGCGCGACAACACCATGATGGAATCGAGATAGGTGAAGATCGTCACGACTGCGAGATCGGTGAGGTCATCCGCAGGCACATAGACCGCCTCGATCGCGGTCACCGATCCTCCCCCTTCCACGGAGCGGATCCGCTCATGGAAGTCGCTCACCTCGGAAGCGAGCGTAGGTTGATACCCCGTTTCCGACGGGACGCGCCCCAGCAGCGTGGAGATCTCCGCGCCCGCCTGGACAAACCGAAAGATGTTGTCCACGAAGAACAGGACGTCTTTGTTCTGGCGCTGGATGTACTCGGCGAGTGTGATCCCGGCCGCCGCCACGCCGAAGCGCGCCCCCGGCGGCTCGTTCATCTGGCCGTAGACCATCATGCCTTTCGACAGCAGCTTGTGCATCTTCATTTCATGAAAGAGCTCATTCCCTTCTCGGATCCGCTCTCCCACCCCTGTGAAGACGAAGGCTCCGTGATGGCGCTCGGCGATGTGCTGGATCAGCTCCAGGATGAGGACGCTCTTGCCGAGCCCGGCCCCGCCCAGGATGCCGGTCTTGCTCCCCTTGACCATCGGGAAGAGCAGGTCGATGATCTTGATCCCCGTTTCGAGCAGCTCGGCGCGGTGGTTCTCGGTCCCCCGGCGCGTGAATGGCTTGCGCAGCTCCGTGCGCCGAATCGGCCGGGTCTCCTGGGTGACGAGCTCACCTTGGCGATCAATCGGCTCGCCCAGCACATTGATAATCCGGCCGTAGCACGCCTCCCCAACCGGCACCTCAATGGAGAGGCCCGCCCGCGTCACCGGCGTCGAGCGCTGGAGATTGAGCGTCGCGGCCATGGCGATGCAGCGGGCGATGTTGCCCGGCAAGTGCTCGGCGACCTCCAGGACGAGCCGGCGGCCATCCTGGGTCTTCGCCTCCAACACCTCGTAGATGTTCGGGATGGCCTCGGTGGTCTCGAACCGCACATCCACGACAGGCCCTTGCACCCCCACGACCCGCCCCGTGAGATACTCCCTGCCCGAGGTGCGTCCCCTCTTCGAATCAGTTCCTTGTGGAGTGGCTTGGTTAGCCATCATCGCTCCGCCCACATCCTATCTCACGGGGCCCGCCCCTGCTGATCAGCGCGCGTGCGTTGCTCCATGTCAACTCTCGACGGCGGACGATCCTTTGTAGAGCAACTGGGCTGCGAAGATCTCCCGCATGCTCCGATCGATGATCTCGTGCCGGGCGCGGAAGTACTCCTGCCGCAGCTTCTTGCCGCGTCGCACCAGCTCCTGGTAGCTTCCCTCCAGGTGCACCGCGCGGGCCGCCAGCTCAGCCAGACGGCTCAGCGCAAAGATCTCCTCAAGCCTGTGGCCGAGCCGTTGCGCGACCACATACTCAACGACGTCGTCGACCCGCGATTCCCAGAGCATCTCTCCCACCACCTGTCTTTGGGCTGCCAACGGCAGCCCAACAGTGTGTTGTTCGCCTATCGGGCCCGCCGTAGGCGGGCCAGACAGGTGGTGGGACCACTCGCTGCACGGCAGGAGCGTCTCCACGGTGACCTCCTGGACCGCAAAGGAGAGGGGCTTGGGGTACACGATGACCAGCCGCCCGCACTCCCCTCGCAGGACCCCCTGCACGACATGATCCCTGACCGCCACCGCAAGCGAGAACCGGCTCGTATCCTGGATGCCAGGGAACGCCGTGCACTCATGGCGCAGGTCCCGCAGGTAGTTCACCCCGCGCTCCCCGATGACGGTCAGCAGGGCTCCAGCGCCCCCCTCGCGCAACCCCAGGGTGACCACCTGGCTGTTCAGCCCGCCCAGGAAGCCCGCATCCGAGGTCACCATCACCACACCGGCCCGTTGCCCACGCGGTCGCACGAAGGGATGGTCCACCTGGTCCAGCGCCGCCGCGCCGAGGATCGTCTCAGCCGCCTTGGCGTATGGCTCAAACAGCGCCAGTTGACGTTCGAGGACGTGAAAGCGCGCAGCCGCAATGCCTTTCAACACATCCACGACCTTCGTGAGCTCCGTGTTGAAGAGCACGTCCTTCTTCAAACGGGTCAGCGGGATCATGGTCCGGTGGGCTTCGCCTCCTGTTGGAGGAACGCGGCCAATGCCTGGTCCAGGGCTGGCTTCAGCGTGGGCGAGAGGGCCTGCCGCTCCCGGATCTCCTTGAGGAGCTCCGGATACGTCGCCGCAAGCCACGGGGAGATCTCCTGCTTAAACCGCGGCCAGGCCTGGGGCACCGGATCGAGCAGACCGCTGCGGATCGCGTAGAGGAACACCACCTGCTCCGCCAGGAGTGACGGCCGGGCCTTCTGCTGGGTGAACAAGGCGGTGACCAGCTCCCCGCGCCGCAGGCGCGCCTCCGCATCCGCGGAGAGATCCGCTTTCATCGTCGTCATCCGCAGCAGTTCCTGATACTGGAGGTATTCCAAGCGGAGCTTCCCGCTCAGCTCTTTCATGGCCGCGCACTGGGCGCGGCTGCCGATACGCGAGACGGACAACCCGAAGTCGATCGCGGGCTTGAACCCGCGCTGGAAGAGCGAGGTGTTGAGGTAGATCTGCCCGTCGGTGATCGAGATGAGGTTGGTCTGGATATAGCCGGTGATGTCGCCCTGAATCGTCGCGGCGATCGGGAAAAAGGTCATGGTCCCGCCGCCCAGCTCAGCGACGAACTTCCCCGCCCGCTCCAACAACTGGGAGTGGATGTAGAAGATATCCCCGGGATAGGCCTCGCGACCCGGCGAGCGGTCCAGGAGCAACGAGAGCTGCCGGTAGGCCCAGGCGTGCTTGCTGAGGTCATCAAACGCAATGAACACGTCGCGTCCCTTGGAGGCGAAGTATTCCCCCAGGGCGCAGGCGGCATAGGGGGCCAAGAACTGCTCGCCCAATGGGGCGGAAGCGACCCCGGCCACGACGATCGTGTAGGCCAGCGCCTCCCGCTCACGCAGGAGCCTGAGGATTTTCATGAACGACGACTGGCTCTGCCCGATGGCGCAGTAGATGCACAGGACGCCGGTCTCGCGCTGGTTGAGGATGGTGTCGGTGACGATGGTGGTCTTGCCCGTCATCTGGTCCCCGATGATGAGCTGACGCTGCCCCTTGGCGATGGGGAAGGCGGCGTCGATGATGCGGACCCCGGTCTCCAGCGCCTGATTCACCGGGACCCGCTCCAGCACGCCGGGCGCTTCGCGGAAGATCGGGTTGCTCGCTTCTGCGACGATGGGACCCTGACCGTCCAGCGGCTCGCCGAGGCTGCTCACCACCCGCCCGATGAACGCCTCCCCGACCGGGATCATGAACGGTTCTCCTCGGGAGTGGACCTCATCCCCGGCCCGAACGCGGGCTTTGTTCCCGAAGGTCAACACCAGCACGTGCTCCTCGGTGAAGCCCATCACCATCCCGCGATCGCCGTGAGTCAACTCCACCTGCTGGCCGTTCATGCAGGACGGCAGCCCCTTCACCTTGATGATGAACTCGCGGATCGAGGTGACCTGCCCCACCTCGTGGACGTCAAACCACTTGCCCCGTGAGATAGGCGAAGCCGCCATCTCACGGGGTGAATCGTGCAAGCTCATTCCTGTTTCAGGGGGCGTCTTGGGCATGGCGGACAGCCTCCCGGAGTTTCGAGGACAGCGAGCCATCCAGCACGAGGTGCCCGATCGTAATCGTCAGCCCTGCGAGGAGATGGGGATCCACCGATTCCTGCAAGGTGACGGGCGAACCGAGGAGCTCCTGGAGCCGTTCCAGCAGACGCTTGCGTTGCGCGCTCGTGAGGGGGAACGCCGAGACCGCACGCGCCTCCCGGATCTGCTCTCGGCTCTCCAATCGCTCCACCGTGATCAGGCCGTTTGTGATCAGCTCATCGAGCCACGGGGTATGGGCCGCCTCCCGCAGCTCTCGGGGGAGGATGTCCTGGATGAGCTCGCACGCCCGCTCCACGGCTTTGGCCTCCATGGCCTGCGCCAGCTCGCGCTGCAGGGCTTCCCTGGCCTGCACCGCTTGCTGGACGATCCGCTCGGCCTCTTGCCTCGCCTGCTCCACGACCTGTTGACGGGCGGCTTCAGCCTCCTGCCGCGCCTGCGTCTTCAGCTGATGCGCCTCCTCCTGCGCCTTGGCGAGCTGCTCCTGGTAGAGCCGCTCGGCCTCCTCAAGGCGCTTCTTCAGCTCCTCCTGCTTCCTCAGGTAGTCTTGGCTGAGGCCCTGGAGATGGGCCGTCGCCTTGGTGGCGTGTCGTCCCATCACGCGTCGGAGGAGCACCGCAAGCCCCACAAATAGCACAACCTGAAGCACGACGAACTGGAGGATGAACATGTCACCTCACTAAGCTTGTTAGATACTGCTTCAACCGACTCTTGAGATACCTCTTTCCCCACGACGATTTCAGATATTGTTCTCGCCTGAACGCATCATGTTGATCTAAACAAGCCTCGTAGTAAATCACCTTAAACGGTTCTCTACCTCGCGTGGCTTCTACTCTTCCGTGGCTATGCTCCTCTAAGCGTCGCCCCAAATTGCCTGTTGCACCGGTGTACCATTGTTGATCCTTCAGACTTTGCAGCACGTATGTATAGAACATCTCTCACGGGGTTCACCCCGTGAGATAGCCGCCCTTGGGAAAAGTGGGCGGCGGCATCTCACGGGGTAAAGAGCTGCCACACGACCAGGAACGCGACAATCGCGATCGCCTCCGCAAAGAGCAGCGTGATCATCATGGCGGTGAGGATCTTCGGGGCGGCGGATGGGTTGCGGCCCAAGGCGCTGATGCTGGAGAAGCCCGTGGCTCCCATCACCAGCGCCGGCCCCAAGATGCAGAGCGCAAAAATCAACGTCAGCGCAAGATTCCGACTCATGCAATAAGCCCCACCACCTGTCTTCGGCCCGAAGGGCCGATCCCCACGACCTGCCGTATTGATCCGCCTTCGGCGGATAGACAGGTGGTGGGGTCATTTTCAGCCAGAGACTTGCGTTCGCTCTGCTCCGCAAGTCTCGGCTTCAAATGAAAACGCCCATCCGACATGGATGGGCGCCTCTACAGATCGTCGCTCGTCGCTCGTGACTCGTCGTTCGTGAAGTGCACGCGAACGACGCTTCACGAACCACGAACGACGGTTCTCATGCTGGCAGCCCAACCAACCCGTCGTTCGTCTCTCGTCGTTCGTGAAGCGCTTGCGAGAGACGCTTCACGAGATACGAATGACGGCTCTTGTGGCTTTGCGCCCGATCCTTTCGCCCCGCATGCTTCGCTTTGCGAAGCAGAACCTGCGGGGTCCGCCATCGGATTATGGCGGAGACCGTTTGCCTCCCCGTAGATTTTGCTCGGGAATGCCGAGCAAAATCTGTACCCGGGGACCCCACAGTTCAGCTTTGCGCAGCAAAGCTAGTGGGGTTTTTCAGCGACTCAAGCTCATGCCAAAAAACGCAGAACCTGCTGAATCCTAAGCAATCTTGGTCAAACTATACCTGTTCTAAAGGCCCCCTGTCAACCCCGTGAGATGCCGCCGCCCACTTTTCCCAAGGGCGGCTATCTCACAGGGTTCACCTCGTGAGATGCCGCCGCCCACTTTTCCCAAGGGCGGTTATCTCACAGGGTTCACCTCGTGAGATGCCGCCGCCCACTTTTCCCAAGGGCGGCTATCTCACGGGGTCAATGGCTGGCTGGCGGAGGGAACAACCACTGGGATTCACCCCGTGAGATAGGCGTAGCCGCCATCTCACGGGGTTCACGGCGCGTGGTCAGGATCTGCTTCCACGATGGCCGTGACGGTGTCGTGCTCAACTTTCACAACCCCACGCCGGATGGGAAAGGGCTGGCCATCCACGACGATGAACCCGGGCAAGAGGCGGCTCACGACGGGCCGATGGAATGGCCAGACCTCGAAGACCCCTTGCTCCCCGGGAAGGATCACGTGGCGGGCACGGCCATTGAACAGGAGGGCCTCGGGGCTGAGAACGGCGACCTCCAGCATGGGGCCCTCACCTAGGCGTTCGCTTGAGGCCGTTCAAGCGAGGGGCGTTGACGGGCGAGGCCTCCGCCGGCTCCATTCCCAGGCGCAAACGCCGCCTGTCGAACAACCGCGAGTTCTTGACTGACCTGGGTCCGACGGTGCCACGTAAAGAAAAACTGGCCTCCCAGAAGCCCCATGAAGATCACGATCAGGAAGATGACGAGCCACGTCGTCGTCTGGGATGGCGCGTCGGCCTTGAGCGGCGACTCCTCCAACAGCTCGGGAACCGGCGGGCCGCCGGTGAAGGAAATCAGCTTCTCCAGGCTGGCGAGATCCTCCTTGATCTTGGCGATGGCCAGGAGGTTTTTCCGATAGGCCCCGATCCGCGCCTTCCGGCCGAGCGTCTCGTCATTCTGCATCGCAGCGATCCCATCCAGCCGCTTCGTCACGGTATCACCGAGCTGTCGGGCGGAGCCGTAGTACTCGCTGTCCTTCAGCTTCTCCACGAGGATCCCGGTGTATTGTGTCAGCTGGCTGAGCTGCTCGTCCGGGATGAACCACAAGTCCCGGACCGTCACCTGAAAGACCTTGGTCTCCTTCGGCGCAAGCTCCACGCCGTCGCGGTAGACATAGTAGAGGGAGCGGTCGTCGTCGTACTCCAGGAGCAGCTCCCCTTGCTCGAGGACATCGCCTGGGGTCACCTCTTGCGGGAGGTCGATCCGCACAGGAACAACCTGGATCTTATTCTCAGAGGGGTTCACCGCGATCACGCTGATCGTCACCGGCTCCCGCTCAACAGCCCCTCCAACCGTCGCGCTGGCCAAGGTCATGAGGGACAGCGCCGCACACCATCCAACGGATCGCCACGCCATCTGGCGCCGGCGAGGCCGCGCAACAACCTGATCACGAATCCACGACCCCCCCAAGCCCCACCCTGGGCTGGAGGTTCGAGGCTGGACAGCGGAAGCCGCTACCTTGAGCCTTGAGCCTTGAGCCTTGAGCCCGTTGTTACTTGTAGACCGCATGCACAACCGGCGCATCGATGCCTCCCAGCTTGCGTTCCATGATGATCTGCATCACTTCGGTCGCCCCCTGGACGGCGTCCGTCTTCTTGCGGACATCCCGCAGGCTGGCGTTCTCCTCAAGGGCCTTGCCCATGATCTGCGTGAAGTCCATGCCGAGATTGTCCCCCGCAAGGCTCTTGATGTGGTCAGACACGTCGTTGATCTGCCGCTTGATCTCCGCGGCGTTCCCTTGGTTGGCGTTGAGCACCGCCCGCTTCATATCGGCCGGGAGCTTATCCACGGTGCTCGACATCTGGTTCAGCATGTCGATCATGGTGTTGCCGGCGCCCGAGCCGAAGGCGCTCTGCAGGGCCTGGATGGCCACCAGGGCGCTCTTCACCGTGTTCGGGACGTTGGACAGGCTGCTGATGGAGCCCGCCAGGGCATCCAGGGTCGTCCCCTGGACCATGAAGGTCCCAATGGCCTTGTTCTGGACCTTCTCGCCGGCCTTATCCGGGTCTTCCACGAACGTGAACACATCGGCGGTCACCTCAACCCGAACCCCCTGCCCGGCGATGAAGCCCTCCGCGGTGATCTTCTTGATGACGTACTTGTACACGGACTTATCCTCATCGGTCGGTTCCATATCGGCCTCTTTCACCACGTATTTCACCTTGCCCTCCTTGTCGAGCGTCATGACGTTCAGCTTCGGCAGGGGCGTGATGCCCTCATCGGCGAGGTACAGGATGGGCACGTTCTCCTGGCCCATCAGGACGTTCTCCGACATCACCAGTTTCGCCGCGAACCGCTTGGTGTCCGCGGTCGCCTTCTCGGCGGTGATGATGAGGCTGCCGCCCGCCGACTGGATCTGGGTGACGCCGGTCTGCATACCGGCGATCTGGGTGTC
>JACPSQ010000044.1 GCA_016193195.1 Candidatus Omnitrophota bacterium | reverse complement strand
TTGACGCCCTCCATCGACGGGGCCTACTTCCTCGCACCCCTGCCTCCGCTCACCGCGGATCCGGTCCACGTCGAAGTCGCCGTCCTGAAAGGCGCCACCTGGGTCGCCATGGAATTCTCCCTGCCCCGTCCCAGCGTCGCCCCGGCCTTCGCTCCCCCGTCGTGATATAATACAGTCCTCGAACTTCCCTGGTGGATGCGTCATGACCTCCCTTCGCATCGCGCTCGCACAACTCAATGTGACCGTCGGCGACCTGGACGGCAACCGCCGCCTCGTCGAGGAGGCGATCCGTCGAGCCCAGGCGTGGTTGGTGGACCTCGTGGTGGCGCCGGAGCTGGCCATCTCGGGCTACCCGCCGGAAGACCTGCTCCTCAAACCCCAATTCGTGCAGGCCAACCTGGACGCGATGAGCTGGTTGACGCCAATGGCGCGCCGCGTGGTGGCGCTGGTCGGGTACGTGGATCGAGCCCGTGACGGGAAGCTCTACAACGCGGCCGCCGTGTTGTCCGGGGGGGCTCAGGTGGCGACGTATCGCAAGCAGTGCCTGCCCAACTACGGCGTCTTCGATGAGAAGCGGTATTTCGCCTCGGGGATCGGACCCCTGGTCATCGAGGCGGGAGGGGTTCGGGTCGGGGTCACGATCTGCGAAGATCTCTGGGAGGAGCAGCCGATTCGAGCCCTGGCTGCGGCCGGCGCGCGTCTTGTCGTGAATCTCTCGGCAAGCCCGTACCATGCCGGAAAGCTGAAGGAGCGGGAGCGTCTCTTCGCCCTGCGGGCCCGGCGCAATCGCGTGGCGATCGCGTATTGTAATCTGATCGGAGGGCAAGACGAGCTCGTCTTCGACGGGGCGAGCCTCGTGCTGGACGCTCGCGGGCGCCTGGTCAGCCAAGGCGCTCAATTCCGCGAGGACTTCCTCGTCGTCGATGTCTTGCCGGCTCACCTCAGACCGCAGGCCGGCGACGGCGCATCGAGAGGGGCGAGGGGGAGGGTCGTCGTCGTTCCCTCCGTGGGCGGGGAGCGACCCAGGCTTCCCGCGCAACGCCTGCGAGCCTACCCTCCCGTCGAAGAGATCTACGAGGCGCTCACCTTAGGGGTGCGGGACTACGCTCGTAAAAACGGTTTTTCGACGGTCGTGCTCGGGCTCTCCGGAGGGATCGATTCCGCCCTGACCGCCTGCCTGGCCGCGGACGCGGTCGGCTCTTCCCGCGTCGTCGGGATCGTCATGCCCTCGCGCTTTTCCTCCCGCGCGACGCAGGCGGACGCCACGGCCATCGCGACAGCGTTGGGCATCGAGCGACGGGAGATCTCCATTGAGCCGATGTTTCAGGCCTACCTCCAGACGCTCGCGCCGCACTTCGGCCAGCGCCAGGCGGATGTCACCGAGCAGAACCTTCAGGCGAGGATCCGGGGGAATCTCCTGATGGCGCTGTCCAACAAGTTCGGGTGGCTCGTATTGACGACGGGCAACAAGAGCGAGCTCGCCACCGGCTACTGCACGCTCTACGGCGACATGGCCGGGGGCTTCGCGGTGATTAAAGACGTCCCGAAAACGCTGGTCTATCAACTCGCCAGATTCCGGAACCAGCGCGGGCCGGGATCCCTGCCTGCCCCCGCACGCTTTGCTTCGCAAAGCGAAGCAACGGGGGCGCAGGCAGGCCCGATCCCGGCGGGCGTTTTCACGCGCGCCCCGACCGCGGAGCTCGCCCCGCATCAAACCGATCAGGACACGCTGCCGCCCTACGATCTGTTGGATCGCATCGTGAAAGCGTACGTGGAGGAGGACCGTAGCCTGCGCGAGATCCTCGAGATCAATCGGGCGGCGCCCGAGACCGTCGCGCGCGTGCTCCGGATGGTGGATCGCTCGGAGTACAAACGGCGCCAAGGGCCTCCGGGGATCAAGATCACCCCCAAGGCCTTCGGGAAGGATCGCCGCATGCCCATCACTAACCGCTACCACCAAGGTGAGTGACGAGTGGCCAGTGGCGAGTGATGAGTGATGAGTGGCCAGTGGCGAGTGATGAGTGATGAGTGGCGAGTGACCAGCGACCAGTGGTGAGTGACGGGTGACGAGTGATGAGTGGGGAGTGGGATGATTAGGGGCTTTCGAGATCTTGAAGTCTGGCGGAAGTCGAACGCGTCGGCGCACAAAGTGTTCAACCTCACCGAGACATTTCCGCGAGCCTATCTCTATGACCTCACAGCGCAGATTCGCAGGGCTGCGCTTTCTATTCCAACAAATCTCTCCGAGGGGTGCGTGGCCAGCTCTTCGAAGGAGTTGATGCAGTTTGTGAATGTTGCGAAACGATCGGTGAGCGAAGTTCAGTATTTGCTATG
This sequence comes from Candidatus Omnitrophota bacterium, assembly GCA_016193195.1. GTDB lineage: Bacteria > Omnitrophota > Gorgyraeia > Aquiviventales > Aquiviventaceae > JACPSQ01. The sequence goes on along the minus strand of JACPSQ010000044.1, from coordinate 989 downwards.
TTTTGCTTTTGAGCGGCGTCTCGTGGAAGAGGACCAGTTTCGGGCGCTGGACGAGGAATATGAAGAAATCAACCGCATGCTCGGAGGGTTGCGGCGTTCATTAAAGGGACGCCAAGCGCCTTCCTCCCCTTCTCCCCACTCCCCACTCGCCACTCGCCACTCGCCACTCGTCACTCGCCACTCCTGATGCATCGCATCCTGTTCATCACAGACGATTGGGCGAACAAGAAAGCGCTCAAATCCGAGCTGCTCGAGCGCGGGTTCTCCGTCGCCCAGAGCTCCTCAGCCGAGGTGCTGCGTGAGGCGTTTGTCCCACCGGACAAGCTGGATCTCGTCATCGTGGACCTGGAACGATGCGCGATCGAGAGCGCGAAGCTGTGCCACGCCATCAAGCGGGAGCGCCCGCTCAAGGAGCTTCCCCTCGTCCTCCTCGCGACGGAAGGGCACCTGGGCCGCCTCGAGGTCGGGTGGGGCTTCGAGGACTACCTCACCCTGCCGGTGAGCGGGACGTGGTTGGCGGAACGGCTCAAGTTCCTCCTGTGGAAGCTCCACCGCGTCGAGGTGACAAACGGCTTCTCCCTCGGCGGCCTCGTCATCGACTTCGAGCGCTATGAGGTCCATGTGAAGGGGGCGCCGGTCGATCTCACCTACAAGGAGTTCGAGCTGCTCAAGTTCCTCGCGACGCACCCCGGGAAGGTGTTCACCCGGGAGGCGCTCCTCGATAAGGTCTGGGGCTACGACTACTACGGCGGCACCCGCACCGTGGATGTCCACATCCGCCGCCTGCGCGCCAAGATCGAGACCGGCCCCACCGCCTACATCGAGACGGTTCGCAACGTCGGCTACAAGTTTTTTGGCCCTCCCGCCTGATCGGATATCCGTCGTCCCCAGCGCTTCAAAGTCGCATAGCACCCTGTCGCATAGCACCCTTGCCTCTGCTCGTCCCGATCAGGCATACTTGAGGTGTACCTCTCGAAACGCCACACCTA
>JACPSQ010000040.1 GCA_016193195.1 Candidatus Omnitrophota bacterium | reverse complement strand
AGGCTCTAGGCAATTGCTTTTGCCTCCAGCCTCGAGCCTCCAGCCTCGAGCGCAGTTTATGCTTGGCCGCCGAGCTTTTGACGAATGAGCCCGGCGCGCTTCACGTCACGCTCCTTTGCGGACAACGCTTTCCCTTCAAGCTTCTGCAGGTGAGCCGGCTGTGAGAAGAGGAAGAGCTCGTTCACGATCGTCCGATTGACCCCGCTGTCCATGAGGTTCAGGTCGACGCCCAACCGAACGGCGGAGAAGAGATCGAGCGCCTCGGTGGAACTCATCGTTTTCGCGTGCCGCAGGATGCCGAACGCGCGCCAGATGCGATCCTCGAGCTGCACCCGGTTGTTCGCCACGAGGGCCTCGCGGGCCGCCTGCTCCTGGTGGATCACTTCCTTGAGGATGCGCTCGAGGTTCTCGACGATGTCCTCTTCCGAGCGGCCCAGGGACACCTGGTTGGAGATCTGGAAGAAGTTCCCCGAAGCCTCGGTCCCCTCGCCGAAGAGCCCCCGCGCGGTGAGCCCGAGCTTGGTGATCGTGTGGAGCACCTTGTTGATCTGCTTCGTGATGACCAGCGACGGCAGGTGCACCATGACGGAGGCGCGCATCCCGGTGCCCGTATTGGTCGGGCAACAGGTCAGGTAGCCCCACTCGGTGGAGTAGGCGTAGGGGATCGTCTCGGAGAGCTCGTCATCCAACGCGTTGATGATGGCCCAGGCGTCTTTCAGGTTCATCCCCGACTGCATGACCTGGATGCGCAGGTGATCCTCCTCGTTGATCATGATGCTGATCACTTCACCCGCCCCGATGGACACCGCCTTTCGATCAGGGTGCACGACGTGCTCCCGGCTGACCAGGTGACGCTCCACCAGGAACTGACGGTCCACGTCATCGAGCTCGCCCATGTCAAGGATGAGCGATTGCCGGATTGAGGGGCTGTGGAGGATCCCCTCCTTCACGACGTTCAGGACTTCGCCTTGGGAGGCTTTGGTCGCCCGCGTCGCGAACGGATAGCTCGCCAGGTTGCGGGCCAACCGGATTCTGCTGGAGATGACGATGTCCGACACCGGCCCTACGCCGCGGAGCCACTCGCTCGGCTGTTTCAGCAGTTCATCTAAATTATCTTGCGCCATTTTTTATCGTGTGATTACAGTGATTTCAAAAAAGCGATTCCGGTGATTCGTGTAAATCACTGTAATCGAATTTGAGAATCACTGTAATCATCCTTATTTGGTTTTCTGCTTTGTCTGCTGTTCTTGTTGCTCCATGCGGCGGATGTGATCCCGCAGCCTCGCCGCCTCTTCGAACTCTTCCTGCTCAATGGCGCGACCGAGCTTCCGTTTGAGGTCCGCCAACTCGCTCTTGGCTTTCTCAGGTTTGACGAGCCTCGTCGGCGCCTTCCCGAGGTGTATGGGCGCGCCATGGATGCGTTTGAGCAGACTTCCCAGGCTGCGCTTGAACGTCTGGTAGCACTGGGCGCAACCGAGACGGCCCACCTTGCGAAAATCGTCGTAGGTCATCCCGCAGGTGGGACAGGATTTGCTGGCGATTTCCTCCGGCTCCTGCATCTTGCTGAAGTCCGCCAATTCGGAGAGCAGGTCGGCCAGCCCAAAGTGGCTCTCCACCTGGGTGCCTTTCTGATTGGCGCAGGCCTCGCAGAGGTGCAGCTCGGTCATCTGATCATTGACGATCTCGGTCAGGTGCACCGTCGCCTGGGCTTGCTTGCAGATCTCGCACAGCATTGTTTGACCTCAGACTTCTAGTGTACCAGGTTTCTTCCTGGCGGCAAAGTGCCCTCGTCCAGCTCGACAGCGGTACGCCTCACATCCGTACTTTGGCTCGACAGCTCGTCAGTCGGAGGCGTTCCTGGCGGTGCCAGGCTCCAATATGCGCTGTCTGCTGTGTGCTGTCTGCTGTGTGCTAATATCGCACCCCGTCCGTCTTCGTCAGTTGGCGGAAGGCCTGCTGGAGTTTCTTGGTCACCGGCCCGGGTTTGCCGCTGCCGATCACCCGACCGTCGATCTTGACGACAGGGACGATCTCGGCTGCCGTGCCGGTCAAGAACACCTCAGCGGCGTTGAAGAGGTCGTGGCGGGTGAGGAGGTCTTCCCGCACGTCCAGCCCGGCCTGCCGACCCAGCCCCATCACCGTCTGCCGGGTGATCCCCCGCAGCACGCCGATGTACGGGGGCGGGGTGATCAAGCGCTTGCCCTTCCCGGCGGCCGAGGAGACGAGGAAAATATTCTCGCCGGTGCATTCGAAGCGCCTCCGGGACGTTGCGTTGGGTGGCCACGGTGATGAGCTCAAGCCCCTGGTCGTAGAGCCGCTTGGGGTAGAGCTCGATCCGATCGGCGATGGCGAAGACCGTCGGATCGGCGCACTTGCGCGGATCGAGGCCCAGGTCCCCTTCACCGCGCGTCACCACGAGCCGGATGTAGGCGTCGTGGAGCCGGTTGATCCGCAGGCTCTCCTTCACGACCTCGATCAGCTCAGGCTTGCTCAGGGGGATCTTCAGCATGATCGTATGCGCCGACTCGAAGAGCCGATCGATGTGCTCGCGCAGCTTGAAGATGAGCCCGTCGTAGGAGCGGATCCCCTCGAAGACCCCGTCGCCGTAGAGCAGCCCGTGGTCGAACACCGAGACCACCGCCTTCGACCGGTCCACGAATTTCCCGTTCAGGTAGACTTTCATGTCACCCCTTCCTGTAACTGATTGCACAGATTTTCAAATGCGATTCCGCAGATTTGCCTCAGGCTACAGCCCCGCTCGATTGCGTCTCCGCGGCAATCTTGCCGTCCTGCAACGCGACGATTCGGTCGGCGAGCTCGGCGAGCTTCGGCTGGTGCGTCACGAGCACGATGCCGACGCCGGCCTTGCGGTTCAACCCCGCGAGCAGGTTCATCACTTCGGATCCTGTCGTCGAATCAAGGTTGCCGGTCGGCTCATCGCATAGCAGGAGCTTCGGCCGGGTGATGAGGGCGCGCGCAATCGCCACGCGCTGCTGCTCGCCGCCGGAGAGCTCCCGCGGTCGGTGCCTGGCGCGCGCGAGGAGCCCGACCTGCTCCAGGCACTCGGTCGCAGCGCTCCGGAGATCTCGGCCGTTGCGGCGGCCGTCCACGAGGCCGGGCAGCAGGACATTTTCCAACGCCGAGAGCTCCGGCAGCAAGTGGTAAAACTGAAACACGATGCCGATCGTCCGTCGGCGGAAGTCGGCCCGCTTGGCGTCGCTCAGGCCGGCGACATTGAGCCCGTCCCACAAGATCTCTCCCCGCGTTGGGGTGTCAAGACCGGCCAGGAGATGGAGCAACGTCGATTTGCCAGCCCCGGAGGGCCCCGTAATCGCCACGCACGAGCCGGTTTCGACCCGGAGTGAGACGTCCTTCAGCGCCTGGAGGGTCACCGATCCCATCGTATACGTCTTCGAGACGTTCCGCGCTTCAATCATCCCATCACCTGCCTCGGCGCTGTTGGTCAAGGCGGCGCGGTAGATCCGCCGCCGCACCAACGTCACACCTCCCCATCGTGAGACGCTTCAGTACATCCACAGAGGCGCCGGCGGCCGCGCCGCCTTGACAGGCAGGTGATGGGACTCCCCACCACCTGCGGGGTTCGCCACGGCGACCCCCACGCTGCGCTGCCGTCCCGCTCGCCTTCGACGAGCCCGCAGGTGGTGGGGTGGGGTTGGCCGTTGCGACAGGTGGTGGGGTCACTCATAGCGGAGGGCATCGACGGGGGAAAGCCGCGCGGCCCGGACGGCCGCGTAGGTCCCGGCCAGCATCGCGAGAAGGAACGTCGCCGCGACGACACCGATCACGTCGAACGAGTTGATCTGCGTCGGGATGTGGTCGAGGTAGTAGATCGTGGGTGGGAACAACGACCACCCAAACGTCCGCTCGAGCCACGTGGCCAGGTTGTTGAGGTTGAGGATCAAGAGCCATCCTCCCGCAAGCCCAAAGCCGATGCCCATGAGGCCGATGACGCACCCCTGCGAGAGGAAGAGCGTGGCGATCGAACTGCGCCTCGCCCCCAAGGCCCGGAGGATCCCGAT
>JACPSQ010000060.1 GCA_016193195.1 Candidatus Omnitrophota bacterium | reverse complement strand
GAGGGCTTCATGAGGGGTTCCGAGCCCCAAAGTCCGCCCGAGACACTGGACGGGCCGCGACCGCAAGGGATTCACCGTACAGGCTGGCGGCCGCCTCGGTGATCCCTTCGGGGAGCGTGGGGTGCGCCGTCATGGTCCGCGCCAGCTGCTTCGCCGTCAATCCGTGCCGGATCGCCAACACGGCAGAGTGGATGAGGCTTGAGGCCTGGGCCCCGACGACGGTGGCGCCGCGGATCCGATCGGTCACGGGATCAACGAGGAGCTTCACAAACCCGTCCGTTTCCTCATCGCAGTGGCTCTTGCCGAGCGCCCCAAATGAAAAGCGGCTCACCCGGACCTCGCCCCGCGCCTGGGATTCCAGGATGCCGATGTGGGCGAGCTCCGGATCGGTAAAGACGCATCGTGGCACCTCAAGCGGGTCGACCGACTCAGGCGCATCGCCAAGGAGGGCACGGACTGCCAGGACGCCCTCTGCGCTTGCCCAGTGGGCCAACCCATGACCACCGACGCAATCGCCGATCGCGGCGATATGTGGCTGGCTCGTCCTGAACAACCCGTCGACTTCCACCCCGCCCCCCGACCGGACGGACGCTGCATCGAGCCGCAGGGCTTCGATGTTGGGTCGCTGGCCGATCGCAATGAGGCAGCGCTCCGCCGAGAGCCGCGTCCCGTTCGAGAGCGTCGCCGAAACGCCGGCCGGAGACGCCTCAAGACGGCTGACGGTCGTGCCCGTCAGGACGGCCACGCCCTCGGTTTCGAAGCGGCGCGTGAGCCACCGGACCGCTTCCGGATCCTCATTCGGAAGCAACTGGGGCTCTTGCTCCACCAGCGTGACCGTGCTCCCACACGCCGACAGGAGCGAGGCGAACTCACATCCAATGACGCCGCCTCCGATGACGAGCAGCGAGGCCGGAAGATGCGGGAGGGCCAGGAGTCCTCGGTAGGACAGGCACCGATCTTCATCAACCGTCCAGGATCCGAACAGCGGCCGTGCGCCGGTCGCCAAGACGATGCGCTCCGCGTCCAAGGGCTGCGAGCGGCCCTCGCGCGTCACGACGAGCCGTTGGGGGGACTCGAAGGCCGCGCTCCCGCCCACCACGTCTACGTGCTCACGGCGGAGCAGGTCGCTGAGCCCGCGTCGGAGCGTCGTGATGATGCGTTCGTTGCGGGCGCGGACCGCCGTGTAGTCCACCTCGTAGCCGTGGACTCGAATGCCCATCCGCTGTGCCTGACGCAAGCGGCGAAGGAGCGCCGCCACCGACAGGAGCGCTTTGGTGGGGATGCATCCGACGTTCAGGCAGACCCCGCCCACCTGCTCGCGCTCAATCAGACACACCCGCAGCCCTCGTCGGACCGCGGTCAAGGCCGCGGCGCACCCACCGGGGCCGCTGCCCACGACCGCCAGACCATACGCGCGGGTCACAACACAGCCCCGGGCTTCTCTGGCAGCATGGCGCAGACCTTGTTCTTGCCGGTGGTCTTGGCTCGGTAGAGCTGCTCATCGGCGAGGCGGATGAACTCTTGATAACCCATCGCTTGGTCCTCGGGGTAGCGGCGGATGGCCACGCCGACACTCACAGTGAGGTTCAGCGGTTTCTGGAGCCCGTGGAACTCGTCATCCATGCTTTTCCGAATGCGCTCCGCCACCACGAGGGCGCCCGCGACGCTCGTCGTCTCTTCCCCGAAGCCGGTCTCGGGGAGCATGACGACGAACTCCTCGCCGCCGTAGCGTCCGACGAGGTCGATGGCCCGCACTTCCTTCTTGATCAGCTTCGCGACGATCTTGAGCGCCGCGTCCCCTTGCTGATGGCCCAAGATGTCGTTGACAAGCTTAAAGTTGTCAATGTCGAGCATGAGCAGGGAGATGGGGAGCTGGTAGCGGTTCGACCGTTCGATCTCTTGGATGAGCCGCGTCATGAAGTACTCCCGCGTGTGCGTGCCGGTCAAGCGGTCGAGAATCGTCACGGCCCCCTGGATCGCAATGATCGCCGCGAGCGCCAGTTCCGTCCAGACCGCGTTGTAGAATGCCTCTCGCGCCGCGTACCCCTTGAAGACCTCCGGATGGCACAGCAGCACGAGGGCGGCTGACACCCGCCCCTCGATCACGCAGGGGACCACGATGAGACCGGTGGCCGGACCGAGCTGGGACAATCGTTCGCGCTTGATGAAGGGGGTGTCCGCGTCCCACGTTGGGAGCACCCACGGTTTTTGCGTTGAGATGACATGGGCAAACGGCTGTTCGGTCGACTGAAACCCCGTCTTCGTAAACAACGCCTCATCGCAGTAGAGCCCGAGCTCAAATTGGAAGGTGTCGGTCTCAGGGTGCAAGAGCCAGAAACTCACGATGCTGTTCGCCTGCCCGCCGCTGGTCACCCGGCTGGCGGTCTCGATGATCGCTTGCACGACCATCCGCTTATCGAGCTGTTTCGTCAACGCCTGTCCGAGCGACAGCAGCTGTTCGTATTGGAGCTGATGTTGCTCCTTGACGTGGTCGGCCTCGCTCTGGGCGGCGGCGATCTGGTTCAACCCTCGCTGGTGGAAGCGCGAGAGCCGGGCGGACATCAGTGCCAGGATCGCCGCGCAACCGGTGACGACGAGCAGGAGGGTGATCAGGCTGATGGCGCAGAGGACGACCAGGAACTGCTCGAAGCTGAAGGGCATCAGCAGCCGCAGCTGAAACGCCCAAAACAGGGCCGTCAGGCGATCCGCAAACTCGTAGTTGCTCGTGAGGGAGATCGCCGCGGCCACGATGGCCACCACCAGCAGCAGCCAGAGCAGGCCTTTGAAGAAGCGCATCACTTATGATTCTACCTGGGAAGAGCAGAGGGCGTCAAAGTAAAAGAGGGGGCGACGAGGGGTGACGAGGGGTTGTCAAGGAGGTTGCAGTAGGCTATGATACGCGCGTGTTCGGCGAAACGTTCAGCAGACGTCAAGCAACCTGTTCGTCAAGCGAGGGAGGGGCGGATGGCCATCTCGGCACGGCTTCAGGCATTTCTCCAGGCATCGAACGTGAAGTACACTGAGGCGAAACATCCGGTCGCCTACACCGCGCAGGAGATCGCCGCGACCCAGCACGTCCCCGGACGGCAGCTGGCAAAATGCGTCCTCGTGAAGACCGAGCGCGGGCCCGTCCTGGCGGTCCTCCCCGCCATTCACCGCGTTGACGTGAAGAAACTGAAGACCCTGCTGGGCGTGAGTACGCTGACGATCGCCAAAGAGGCCGACATCAAAGAGCGGTTTCCGGATGTCGAGGTGGGGGCGATGTCGCCGTTCGGGAACCTCTACGAGGTCCCCGTTGTGGCGGATCGCGCCTTGGAGGACTCCGGGGACATCGTGTTCAATGCCGGCTCGCACACGGACACGATCACGATGCGCTACGAGGAGTTCGCCCGCCTCGTCAAGCCGAAGGCAGGGGCCTTCGGCCAATCGCTCGGCGGTCCGGCGGCCAAAAAGAAGGCGGCGGGCAAAGCCGCACGCCGCAAACGCCCGCGACCCAAAGCGACGAGGCGGGGCCGCGCGAAGGCCCCTCCCCGCTCCGGGGCCACGTCACGCCGCCGACGACGCTAGAACCGGTTTCATAAATCCGCGCGAACCGCGTTGCGAGCGCCAGCGGGCCAGATGCCAGGAGCGACGACGAAGGTGTACCCCCTGTGGTACTCCGAGGAGGAGCGACGCCGCAGATGGCCCGCTGCCGCCGCAACCAGTTGTCGGACAAGGGGCTGGGCCGATCCACGGCGCCGCGCGGCGTTGCTCGTCGCTCGCGTACTCGTCTTCGAGTACGCCACGCTCCTCGCGCCTTGCGCGGCTGGCGGCTCGGCCCAGCGCGGCCGCGGGGATTTATGAAACCGGTTCTAGAACCAGCCCTCAGCCGGCGACTGCGACAGCGCTTCCAAGTGGCTGGTGGAGTTGATCCACAGAACGTGGGGGGTTCCGACACCGTACTCGATCGCCGTAATCCCCGCGTTGTCGAGCCGTACCCGCCGCAGGAGGGCGTCGTAGTCCGCCTGGAGGAAATCCGCGAGCAAGGCGGCGATGACGCCGCCGTGCGACACCACAACGCATTCCCCTTCAGGCACGCCGCTCAGGATCTTCTCCGAGACGCGACGGACCCGCGTCCGAAAAGCCTCCAGCGGCTCCGCGTCGGGAATGAGCACCGAGGAGGGCTTCACCCTCCACTGCTGATAGGCCCCTTGGAATCGCGCATCCACTTCAACCGGCGTCAGCCCTTCCCAAGCCCCTAAGCGCATCTCAGCCAGCTCCTGCTCGACGATGGGAACAACCCCATGGCCGTTGCCGGCCGCGATCGCCTGAGCGGTCTCCCGGCTACGCTGCAGAGGGCTCGTGAAGATGGCGTTCAGATGGGCGGCGGCGAAGAACACCCCCACCCGCTTGGCCTGCCGGTGTCCCAGCGGACTCAACGGGAGGTCCGAATAGCCTTGGATGCGGCTTTCGCTGTTCCAGGCGGTCTGCCCGTGGCGGACGAGGTAGCACCGTTTCATGAGATCGACACCACAGATGCCACAGAAGCTCCACAGAAACACAGAGAAAACCCGTCGAGCACTTCTCTGTGTCTCTGTGGAATTCTGTTCTGTGGTGTCAAGGTTAGAGGCCGTAGCTGGAGGCGACCTGGTTCAAGACCTCCTCCGCTACGAAGATGGGGGCATCTGCGCGAAGGGCCACTGCGATGCTATCGGAAGGACGCGCATCGACTTCCTTCATGTGGCCGTCCTTGGTCTGGAGGATCAGCGTCGCAAAAAACGTATTGAGCTCCAAGCGGGTGATCACGATCCGTTGGAGCGTCGCTCCCAGCTGCGCAATCGTCTCCTTCAAAAGGTCATGGGTCAGCGGCCGTGGCGGTTGGATGCCGCTGATCTTCATCTTGATGGCGGTGACCTCGGAGATCCCGATGATGATGGGCAAAAACCGGTTGCCGCCCCGCTCCTTCAAGACGATGACCTGCTCCCCGCGCCGCTCGTCGATGCGGATCTTGCTGACTTCCATTTGCACGAGACCGTTGCCTTCGTGGACCGCGTCGCCCATGTGATCTCCTTCGATGCAGATAGTTTAATGGTATCATGCAGCGTCAATGAGTGTCAACCCTACCGGGGTGAAGAATCCGCTTGCATCTCAGCGCGGTTCGTGCTAGTATTCGCGCAACCACAGGAGGTGGGAATGGGAAAGCGAATGGGGTTCGTCGTCAGTACCACGTTGCTGGTTGGGCTTGTGGGGGCGTTGGCGGCCGCTCCAGCGGTCGGAGAGGCAGCCGGCGCGGGCGGGGCGAAGATGACGCTGTCCTTGACCAAGGACTACACGGCCAGTCCCTGGACAAGTGAGGTCGGCTGGGCCAACAGGGCGAAGGCCAAGCTCGGCTTCGGGCTCAAGAATGCCGTCCTGGGTTGGACGGAGCTCTTCACTGAGCCGAAGAAAGCGCTTGACGCGGGTGACAATTTCTTCATCGGTCTTGGCAAGGGACTCAAGAACGGCGTGCAGGACACACTCGGTGGGGCCATCCACACGCTCACCTTCCCATTGACCGAACTCGACGCGCCCCTGCCGGGCGGTGGCACCCAACTCCTCAGCTAAGCCCGTCGTCTTTTTCCCCTCGATTTCCAACAGGCCCTTGCGTCCCTGCAAGGGCTTGTTGTTGTAGAAGATGAGCGGAGGTTCGATGCCAAGACAGCGAGAGTGGTTGGTTGGAGTGGCGGTTGGACTTGCGGTCTTCCTTGGAGGTCCCGCCAGGGCCCTGGGGGAGGAACAAGGCGCCATGTGTCCGGTGTGCAGCAAAGCGAGCGACGAGCGGGCCGCCTACCCGTCCAAAGCGGGTTACACACTCATCCGCGGCGCCGCCAACACCCTGTTCGGATGGACTGAGCTGATCCGCCAACCGGCTCAGGAAGTTAAAGCGGGCGGCAACGTCTTGACGGGCATCGCCAAAGGGATGAGCCAGAGCGTCATCCGCACCTTCGTAGGCACCGGAGAGGTGCTCACGTTTTGGACCCCGAAGGTCCAGCGCGGCTATCTGCACTTCGCCGACGACTGCCCCCTGTGCATGGGGAAACAGAAGTAGAAACTGTTTCACAAATAGCGAATCACCACAGAGGGCACAGAAGGGCCACAGAAACACAGAAGCGTTCCATCGGGAAAGCCTCTGTGACTCTGTGGCTTTCGTTCTGTGGTTTCTGTGGTGTCGATCAGGGCGCTCAGCCGCGGAAGGCGCGGAAGACGAGCGTCACGTTGTGGCCGCCGAACCCCAGCGAGTTGGAGAGCGCGACCTCGACGGGGGCCTTGCGGGCTTGGTTGGGGATGTAGTCAAGATCGCAGTCCGGATCGGCGTGTTCGTAGTTGATCGTCGGCGGCATCACACCGTGCGTCATGGCCAGGACAGAGATGATCGCTTCCACCCCGCCGGCGGCCCCGATGAGGTGGCCCATCATGGACTTCGTGGACGACACGGCGACCCGTTTGGCTGCGTCCTGAAACGTCTTTTTGATCGCCAGCGTCTCGATCTTATCATTGAGCTCGGTGGAGGTTCCGTGCGCATTGATATAGCTCACCTGGTCCGGCCGTACCCGGGCGTCCTCTAGCGCGAGGGCCATCGCCTTCGCAGCCCCGGCGCCTTCCGGATCGGGGGCCGTCATGTGGAAGGCATCGGCGGTGGTGCCGTAGCCGACTAGTTCCGCGTAGATCCTCGCTCCCCGCCGCTTCGCGTGCTCAAGCTCCTCCAGCGCCATGACCCCGGCCCCTTCCCCAATCACGAACCCGTCACGTTCCTTGTCAAAGGGGCGGCTGGCGCGCGCGGGATCGTCGTTGCGCCGGGAGAGCGCCATGAGGGCGCAGAAGCCGCCCACCGCCATCGGGCTGACGCAGCTCTCAGTTCCCCCGCCCAGCATGAGGTCGGCTGCGCCCCGCTGGATTGCGCGAAACGCCTCGCCCACCCCATGGGCGCCTGAGGCGCACGCGGTCGTCGTGCAGAAGTTCGGGCCTTTGAACCCGAGGCTCATCGCCACGTGGCCGGGCGCCATGTTGCAGATGAGCATGGGGATCATGAAGGGGGTCAGCTTCTTCGGCCCCTTCGAGAGGAACACGTTGTGCTGCTCTTCAATGAGGTGCATGCTCCCCATCCCCGAGCCGATGATGACGCCGCAGCGGAACGGGTCTTCTTGCTCCAGGCGGATCCCCGCGTCCGCCACCGCCTGCTTGGCCGCCGCGATGGCGAACTGGACGAACCGCTCGGTCCGCTTGATCTCCTTGGGGCTCAGGTACTGAGCGGGCTCAAACCCCTTCACCTCGGCCGCGACCTGCGAATCAAAAGCGCCGGCATCGAAGGAGCTGATCCTCCCGACGCCGTTGCGGCCGTCGAGGAGGGCCTCCCACATGGCGGGCACGTCGTTGCCAACCGGGGTCACGACCCCCAGCCCTGTCACCACCACCCGTCTCATCATCCCCCCGACACCACAGACTCACCGAACAGCCACGCGCGATAAAAAACGAACGTCCCGCCGCGAGCGGGACGTCCTGTCAACCCGACGACTGTAGGGCAAGGCTACTTCGCGCTGGCAATCTTCGACTCGATGTACTTGATGGCGTCGCCGACGGACGCCATCTTTTCGGCATCCTCGTCAGGGATCTCGATGCCGAACTCCTCCTCAAGCGCCATGACGAGCTCCACCGTATCGAGCGAGTCCGCCCCGAGGTCCTCGATGAACGACGCCGAGTCGGTCACCTCCTCCAG
>JACPSQ010000059.1 GCA_016193195.1 Candidatus Omnitrophota bacterium | reverse complement strand
GCCGCCCCCAAGGGCCCCGCGATCAAATTGTGGCGTCTGGAGTAACGTGCCTGAATTTGTGATTACACAGATTTGACACCCAGATTACGCAGATCGTGATCTGTGAAATCTGCCTTATGAATCTGTGAAATCACCCAACTTAAGGCAGTACCTGGAATAACGTGCTACCATACATCGAGATGTCGATCGGCGTTGGCGTTGAGCTGTGCCCGTCGTCTGTCCGGGCGGTCCTTCTGGAAGGACGACGGACGTGGCGCCCCGGATGTGCCCGTTCCTCGGCTGCGCTTGGGACCACGACGAGACTCCTCGCGGCGCACGAGGTCGCCTGTGATGCCTCCAACCTCGAATCCCTCACGCGGGCGCTCACCGAGCTACGCCAGGCCCTCCCGATCAGGACGCCGATCGTCCTCGGCCTCCCCAGCACATCAGCCATCCTCACGACGGTGGCTCCGCTCGTCGCGAATCCGAGGCGCGCCTTCCTCGCCGTTCAGTTTGAGCTGCAGCAGCAGCTCCCATTTGAGTTGCCTGAGGCGGTGTGGCACTACGCATGGCTCTCCGGGGCGGCGGTGGTCGCAGCGATGAAGGGATCTGTGCTCGAGGAGCGGCTGGCGTGTTGTCACCGCGCAGGGCTCTCCATCAAGGCTGTGGTGATCAATCCGGTCGCGACGCTCAACGCGTGGTACGCCGATCGCTCGAGCATCCCTCGTCACGCCCTGGACGAGCGCAGCTCCGGTGAGGCGGGTGGCGAGGCTGCGACGCTCGTCAATGTCCTCAACAGCCAAACGGCCGAATGGATCGTGCGGACGCCGGACTCCCTCCAGGTGGTCCCTGTCTTCAGTCCGTCTCCGGAGACGTTTGGGGAAGAGCTCGCCGCTGCCTGGGCGGCGATCCGGACGCAAGCAAGAGACGTCCCCACGCGCGCGTGGGTGGTGGGCTCCCCGGCAGGGGCATGGGCACGACTCCACGAGACGCTGACGAGGCAGTGCGGGCTGCGCGTCGAGCGCGCTGATTGCTCACGGCTTATGGGAAACGGGGCGGCTCGGTTCGAGCAGGAGTCCGGCGCCCTGATCACGGCGGTCGGGTTGGCGCTGCAAGGCGTGGGGCGGGTACGCCTGGCCCTGAATCTCCTGGCCAGCTCACACCGCGAGCGGCAATCCTGGCGCATCCGGCGCGCCGCCATGATCACCGCCAGGATCTCGGTGGTGGCCACCGTCGCCCTGGGACTCAGCGGCATGGTCGAACTCCGTCATCGACGGGTGCGCGTCCTGGAGGCCCTCCAGCGTCAGGAGCAGCTCTATCAATCGTTGCGGCCGGACGTGCGTTCGCTCCTCCAGCGTCAGCACGGGATGCAGCAGCACATCCAGCGGCTGGAACGGTTGGTCGAAGACGCCCCTGCCGTGGCCCAGTTCCTGGCGCAGGTCGCTGAGGTGCTGCCGGACGATATCTGGTTGAGCAAGCTCGACTGCTCGAAGACCAGTCTGCCGGTCGGGATGAGGGACTCGCCGGTGGAGATGTTGGAGGGGGTTCTTGAAGGTCGCGCGAGATCGTTCCAGACCCTCACCCGGTTCCTGGAGGAGCTCAAGGGCTCGGCGGGGCAGGCAGGTGGGTGGACCATCAAGCTGCTCTCAACGAACGTGGCGCCGGACGAGGCCAGCGGGAAAGACATTGTCGCCTTCGCCGTCCAGGTTCAGCGCTTGCTGGCGATGTCATCCAAACCGACGCTGGAGAAGTGATGGCACCGCGACGCCCCATGGCCTCTCTGGAACCGTTGATCATCGCCACCGTGTGCGGCGCCCTGGCGGCCGGCATCCTCGCGTGGCAGCTCAACCTGCAGGCGGTCGATCGACACATCAGGGCCACGCGCTCGATCCTGAAGAAACTCGTCCTCCCAGGCAGCCTCCCGCCCAATCAGCGGGTGATGGACCACCTGAGCGCCCGCCAAGCCTCTCTCGAACAGCGTTACCGATCATTGCTGAAGGCCGCCACCGTGCCCCCATTGGCCGAAGCGGCCGTCGCCGATCCTCAGCTCTACGTTCAAGAACAGCTCCACGCGGTCCAACGGATGCTGGAGCGCCTCGCAGCCGCGCGCGCGATGCCGGTACCGGAACAGCTGGGGTTTCCAAAGGCCCTTCCGCCCCCTGAGACGGTTCCTCGTCTGCTCATGCAGCTCTCGCTTGTCAAGGAACTCGCAACGCTTGTCTTTGGGCAGGGCGTGATCGGAGTTGCATCAGTGAAACTGGAAGACCCGGAAGCTGTGGCGGATGAACGAGAGGACGGGGCCTTCTTGACGCGGCTTCCCATCCGCATTCGCTTCACCAGTTCTTTACCCCAGTTCTTACACATCCTTGTCGCGATCGGGGAGAGTCAACCGCTCATCGATATCCGTGGCCTTCGGGTCGTGAGCCAAGATCCTCCAGAGCACCTGGAGGTGGAACTTGCGCTCGCTCGGTATCTCCCGGTGGCATCGACGTCCAGATGAGGCCGCAAATAGGACCGTCCGTGGTGCTGGCGTTCGTCCTGGTGGCCGTGACTGCCGCGAGCTGGGGATGGCAGAGAGGCATTTTTCGTGCCGCTCCGGTTGAGGTCCGTGAAGAGGCCTGGGAACGCGTGAAGGACGAGTACCCGCTCGCCAACGACAACCAACCCCCTGCCTCTTTTTCCTCGGAGACGGCTGAAACGGTGGCGCGAGCGAATCCATTCTCCCCAACGCGGCGCGTGGTCCCCCGGTCGGTTCCTGAAGGGACGCAAGACGGCTGGGAGGAGGCCGGCGAATTCCTCACGCCGAGGTTTATCTACCGCGGTCAGATCAGGGTAGGCCAAAACCAACGGGCCATCATGGAAGATGCTGCGACCAAGAAAACCCACTTTCTTGAAGTCGGACAAGAGGTTACGGGGTTCAAAGTGCTTGACATTGCGCAACATCAAGTGGTACTATGGGATTTTAAAACTCAAGAAAAGGTCGTGGTGTCTCTCGTGACCTCCACCAGCCCTGAAGGGGAGGAAACCGCTCCGCAGTAGCATCAGGAGGCAGGCACCGCCGCCCAGTGACACCGCTGGAAGGGGAGCTATGATGCCCAACGGGCCTTCCCAAGTCGCAGTTCCTCGTGACCCCTCCATCATGAACAGGCTCTTGGCCTTAGCCGCCGCCGGCGGCCTTGTCTTCGGATCAACCCACCCAGTGGCTGTCGGAGATGCGATTGTGGTCAAGGCCCCGCTTGCCAGTCCCCCCGCGGCCCCCATCGAGATCTCTCTGAGCGAGCTTCCGGCCGGGGTGAAGCACGTTGCAACCTTCCTCCAGCGTACGATCGAAGCGTTTCACGCCAGCACCGAGGCCAGCCGGATCGTCAAGCAGTTGCGCGCCGACCAGGATGCGTTCAGGACGAGGTTGGCGGCCATCGCCGGTGAACTCGAGGTCCTCGGCCAAGATCGTGAGCAGCTCCAGCAAGAGCTCAGCGACCGGGAAGCCGAGCTGGAGGCGCGGCTCGAATCGCTCCGGAAAGAGCTGGAAGCCAAGCTCGATCGCGAACTCTCAGAGGCCAGGCGGCAGATGGATCAGGAGTTGGAGCAGGACGTCAGCCGTCAGGTGCAATCCTTTGAGGCCCGCCAACGCCAGGAGATCTCGGAGGTCTTGGGTCAAGAGGTTCAGCTTCAAGAGCGCGCCCTGCAACAGCTCAGGCGAGAGCTCGAGCTGCAGACTGAGGGGTGGCGCAATCTCCTGGAGCGGTTGGAAGTCAAGCCTGAGCTCGTTAACGCCGCAGCGCGATCTGCAGAGGAGGCGCTCGCGAAGCGAGCCTCGGCCCTCGAAACCCGTCGCCGCCAGCTGCAGACGGAGCAAGAGGCGCGCCTGGCTCAACGGTCCGCCGAGTTTATGAGCCGGTTGAAAGAGCAGCGGGCGGTGGAGCGGCAGCGGCGTCTCACGGTGAAGGAAGCGGCGCTCCGCCATGCCATGGCCGAGCTCCTGCAGAACACGCGCCTGCAGGCGGCCGGCCACCTCAAGCGCCTCCAGGA
Organism: Candidatus Omnitrophota bacterium; assembly: GCA_016193195.1. Lineage (GTDB taxonomy): Bacteria > Omnitrophota > Gorgyraeia > Aquiviventales > Aquiviventaceae > JACPSQ01. Next base: position 2,332 of record JACPSQ010000059.1, on the reverse strand, counting down.
GATGCTCGAGGAGGTCAAGGGGCGCTATGGGGAAGTGGCGCAGGAGCGCTCGTCCCTCCGCGGGCGCCTTGAGGTGTTGGACAAGGACCTCGTCGCGAAGGCGAAGCACGCGGAGGAACTGGAGACCCAACAGCAGACCTCCGTAGCCCGATTGGAGCAGGCCCTGTTGAAGTCGCCCGTCGCGTCACAGGACGAGACGCTCGCGTGGTTCGGCCGGGTCGCGGGACGCTTGCCGCCGGACTTGGCGGGAGAGCTGGGCTCACTTCAGCAGCGGTTGGCCGATCTTGCTCAACAGGCGCGGCAACTCAAAGAACAGCAGCGCGCGCTTCGCGAGCGGCAGTTGGCGATGGAGCTCTCGAGAGAGATGGAGGCGCAGCGGCAAGAGATGCACGAGAAGGAGCGGCGGGCGCAGGAAGCCAGGTCGCGCAAGGCTGATGAGCTCCTCGTGAAGGCGAAGCAGTTGTCCCAGCGAGGGAGATTCGATGAGGCGCTCCGACTGGTCTCAGAGGCTCACGCTATCAATCCGCCCGAGCTCAGTCGCGTCATGGAGGCCCGCGAGGAACTGCTCGCCGCCCAAGCGGCAGCGCGCGCCAGCGCCGAGGCGGCGGAGCTCGAGCGGCTCTTTGCCCGCGCGATGGAAGCGTTTCAACAAGGGCGCTACGAGGACGCGATTCCCTTGTTTGAGCGGGTCATTACCCTGGAAGCGGCGGGTTCTCAGGGAAGCGGCGCGCGAGCCGCCGAGGAAGGGAAGACGCCATGATGAGGGGGTGGCGGAGGCTCATGGAGCCCCACCCCGCCAAGCGGGGCGGTCCCCTGCACCACGCCCCGGTGGGGGCGACATCCCGATCTCCCGATCGGGAGGACCACCCATTCCCCCACGGGCAAGTCCGTGGTCCCCTGGTGTTCGGGATCGTGACCGTCGCATGCGCGTGGTTGAGCGTTGCAGGGGTGTGCGCGGCGGCGTCGTCTGAGCCCTCCGCTCAGCAAGACGCGCGGGCTGATCCGCAGCCGCAAGCTGGGGAGGAGGCGAAGCGCCCCCTGACGCCGATGGCCCAACAGTACCTTGAAGCCGCAAAAGCGCGTCTGGAGGCTGAGCGGGCGGCGCAAGCTCAGCGTGAGCGCGCCCGTCAGCGAGAGCAGGCTCAACAATTAGCGATCCAGATCAGCCGCGAGAAGCTCAAGCAGCAAGCAGCGCAGGAGCGCGAGGCGCAGCGTCAAGTACGACTCGCCAGGGAGCGACAGCTCAAGACGCTCTACCAGAAGGCCCTCTCGCTCTACCAGCGAGGGGCCTACCCAGAAGCCGCCGAGACGCTCCAGCAGATGGTCGTGTTGGATCCAGCCCATCCGTTGGTGAAGGCCGCCGATCGTCTCATTGAGCGAGCGGAGCTCAAGCACTTCGAGCAGCGACTTCGGGCCAGCGCCAAACTCCCGCCGCAGGCCGGCGGCGCCAATGTTTCAGGGTTGGAGCAGCTCCTCGCCCAGAAACGGATGGAGCTGGAGACGGTCCTCAAATATGCCAAGTCGGAGCTCCAGGCGGAGCGTTACGACGCGGCTGAGAAGCTGCTGACCGCGATCCTCGTTCAGGATCCCTCGCAGCGCCAAGCGCAGCAGTTGCTCGAGCAGGTGCAGCAGGCCAGGCTGAAAGAGGAACGGGTCCGGCTCACGCGCTCCGTGGAACGAGATGAGGAAGCGATGGTCAATGAGGTCATGAGGGCGCAGGTCCTCCCCGACGGAACTCAGCACTCTTCAGCCGCCGCAGCCCAACAGCTTACCCAGGCCCCGAGGGAGCTCTTGAGCGCAAAGCTCACGCAGCCGGTCAGCTTCCACTTCAGGGACGTCCCCCTGAGCGACGTCATCGAATTCATCTCTGACGCGGCGAACCTCAGCATCATCCCCTCGCCACGGCTGGACCTGACGGCGCGCCGCGTGTCGCTGACCGTCAATGACCTCCCGCTCGAACAAGCCGTCAAATACCTCGCCAGGAGCCTCTCGCTCGCGTACCGCGTGGAGCCGGACGCGATCCTCATCGCGGCGCCGGAAGAGTTTTCAAGCGAGCCGTTGGAGACCCGGGTCTTCTTCCTGCGCAACGGGCTTGGCCCCTTCGCCCTCGCCACGTCGGCGGTTGAGCCCAACCCCGCCCTGGCGATGGAATCGATCACACACCTGATCGAGCAGGCGATTCCGCAGGTATCCGGCAGCAAGCTTGTCATGGACGAACGAAGCGGCGCGCTGATCGTGACCAACACCACCCAGAACCTTGCGCTCGTCGAGCGGCTGCTCAGCCAACTTGACGTGACGCCCACGCAGGTCCTCATCGAGGCGCGGTTCGTCG
>JACPSQ010000049.1 GCA_016193195.1 Candidatus Omnitrophota bacterium | reverse complement strand
AATCGAGCCTCAACAAGCTTCCCGGAGTCCAGAGCGCCGACGCGAAGGTCACCGAACAAGCGGCCTACGTGCGCTATGACCCCGCGCGGGTCAGCCTCGAGGCGCTCATCGCCGCCATCAACAAGACCGGCTATAAGGCCACGCGGTCTTCACCGTCAAGCCAAGAAGGGTGACATGACCAAGTGGATCCAGTCGCTGGATAAGTTCGGCGCGGTCGGCTCGGTCATCGCCACGCTCTGTTGCCTGGGGTTTGCGCCCTTGGTGGCCCTGCTCAGCGCCATCGGGGTGGGGTTTCTGGTCAAGGACGCGGTGTTGCTGCCCCTCTTGATCGTCTTCCTGGTGATCGGTGGCATCGGGTTGTGGAGTGCCGCACGACGCCACGGCAAGTTCCAGGCGGTGTGGCTGCATGGGATCTCTGCGGTGGCGTTGGTCCTCAGCGCCTCCATCATCTATCAGCGCCTCGTGGTGTGGCTCAGTCTGGCGGGCATCATCGGGGCCTCGGTCTGGAGCTTCGCCATTCAGCAAGCCTGTCACGCCAAGTGGTCCATGCGGAGAAACCACGGAACCTGTAAGTCTGAAGGACGGTGCAGATGACGCATGCCTGTTGTCCGACGAAGGTTGAGGACGTGAACCCCGCCCTTAAGGGCGGGGTGAAGGATTCGCGGTTTGATCTCATTGTGGTCGGGGGCGGCTCCGCCGCCTTTGCCGCGGCCATCAAGGCCGATGAGCTGAACGCTAGGTCCGCCGTCATCGAGCAGGACACCATCGGCGGCACCTGCCTCAACCGGGGCTGTGTCCCGAGCAAGTACTTCATCCGGGCGGCCGAGCTCTACCACCTGATGAAGCAGCCTCCGATGCCGGGCTTGAGCGCCAAAGGCGTGCGCCTTGACTGGAAGTCCCTCATGGCCAAGAAGGCGCAGTTATTGGAGGACGGCCGCAAGGCCAAGTACTGGGACATCCTGGAGGCCCACCCGAAGATCACCTACCTGCATGAGCAAGCCGAGTTTGTCTCCGACACGGAGCTGCGCGTCAACGGGACGATCCTCAAAGCGCCCAAGTTTGTCATCGCCACAGGCTCCTCCGCGTTCATCCCTCCCATCGAGGGGTTGACGCAGGTCAAGTACCTCACCAGCACCGAGGCGCTGGAGCTGAAAGCGCTGCCCAAGTCCATGCTCGTCATCGGAGCCAATGCCATCGGCTTGGAGCTGGCCCAGATGTTCGCCCATCTGGGCGTCGGGGTCACCATCCACGAAGTCGCCGGCCGGATCGCCCCGTACGAGGAGCCTGAAATCTCCGAGGCGCTGGCGAAATACCTGACTGAGGAAGGCCTGACCATCTGCACCTGCACGAAAGTCCTGAAGGCCCGGCAAGACGGCAAGCAGATCACGGTGACAGCCCAGATGCCGGATGGGAAGACGCAGGAGTTTGTCGCGGAGGCCCTGCTCATCGCCACGGGGCGGCGGCCCAACACGCAAGGGTTCGGTCTTGAGCGGGCGGGTGTCACCCTGACCAGGCGGGGGGGCGGCATCCAGGTGGACGACGAGATGAAAACGAGCAGCCCGAACATCTGGGCGGCAGGCGACTGCGTCGACTGCGCCTGTCCGTCGCAGTTTGTGTACGTCGCCGCGACGCAAGGAGCGACCGCGGCCCAAAATGCCATCGACGACTGCTGCCACCGCAAGGTTAACTACTCAGTGATTCCGCACGCCATCTTCACCACTCCTGAAGTCGCGGGCGTGGGACTGACCGAGGAGCAAGCCCAAGCGCAGGGGCTGAAGGTGAAAACCAGCGTGCTGGAATTCCGCTGGGTGCCCCGGGCCTGGCTGTCCCTGGATGAGCGGGGCTTGATCAAGATGGTCGCTGAGGAAGATACCGGCCGTATCCTCGGTGTCCATCTGGTCGCTGCCCATGGGGGCGAGCTGATCCACGAAGCGACCCTCGCGATCAAGCACCGCCTGACGATCCAGGATCTGATCGATACCTTGCACGTCTACCCAACACTCTCGGAAGCCCTGCGCATTTGCGCCCAGGGCTTCTTCAAGGATGCGACGAAGCTCTCCTGCTGCGCGGAATGAGAGCCGACGCTTGAAGGGAGGAGGCCATGAGCAAAGACCCGGTCTGCGGAGCTCAGGTCAATGAGCAGCGGCCAGGAGCAACAGCGACCCAGGAGTGCCAAAACTTCTTCTTCTGCTGCCCCCACTGCAAGGATGAGTTTCTGAAGAATCCCCAGCGCTACGTCGCCAAGCAGCAACCGGGCACGGCAGCCGGCTGCTGTGGGTAAGGAGCGGATGCGTCAAATGTGGATGGTGATTGCGCTCATCGTGCTGGTCGTGATCTGCTGTCTGGGACATCTCCTCCACCGCTAACACCGCCACGGCTTGAAACAGGAGGCAGCATGGCGAAGCCTGCTTGTGCGTCTGGATCGGCAAGCACCGACGTTGAATCCTGCTGCGAGTTGCATCCGCCGGTGACGTGCGGCCCAACGCCATGTCCGGCCTGCGGGCCGGAAGCGCGGGCGCGCATTCCGGCGCAGGAGGAGTTCTGCTTCTGCAAGACGGCAGATTGCGAAGTCGTCTACTTCAGAGACGGAGAAGCGTTGTTTCAAAAGAACGACGTGGCCGTGCGACTCGGCCTCAAGGAGCCGAACAATTCCCACGCACCGGTCTGCTACTGCTTCGGCTGGACGCCCAAGAAGATTGGTGAAGAAATCGAGCGTACAGGACAAAGCTCGGTCATCGAGCAAATCAAATCGCAGGTCAAGTCCGGCAACTGCTACTGCGAGGTCACCAATCCCCAGGGCTCCTGCTGCCTGGGCAACGTCAGCCGGGCCGTGAAGCAGGCGTCGGCCACAGCGTCACGGACATAGCGGTCCGTTCATGAACCACAAGCCGCCCATCAGAATTGCCATTGCCGGCGTCGGCAACTGCGCCAGCAGCCTGGTGCAGGGCCTCGTGTGCTACGGCTCCACCAGCAGAAACGGACACCAGCCGCTCGCGGGCCTCATGCACGAGGAGATCGGCGGCTACCGCGCTGCGGACATCGAGGTCGTGGCTGCCTTCGACGTGGACCGGCGCAAGGTGGGCAAGCCGCTCACCGATGCCATCGTTGCCGCGCCTAACTGCACGAAGCGATTTGCCCAGGTGCCCGCGCATGCCGGCCCAACCGTGCAGAAGGGCCCGGTCCTTGATGGGGTGGCTGCTCACATGAAGGGTGCGCCTTCGTCAGCAACGTTCCTCGTGAGCCGCCGCACGCCCTGCGATGTGGTCCGGGTGCTGCGCGACTCCGGCGCCGAAATCCTGCTCAATTACCTCCCCGTCGGCTCGCAGCGAGCCACCGAGTTCTATGCCGACTGTTGCCTGAGGACAGGGATCTCCCTCCTCAACTGCATGCCGGTCTTCATCGCCAGCGATCCGGCGTGGGCGAAGCGGTTTGCGGCATCCGGGATTCCGGTGATCGGCGATGACATCAAGTCACAGTTCGGCGCGACTATCGTCCACCGGACGCTGGTGCGGCTGGCGCGGGAGCGCGGCCTGCGCATCCTGCGGACCTACCAGCTCAACACCGGCGGCAACACCGACTTCCTGAACATGCTGGATCGCAGGCGGCTTGTGTCAAAGAAAGTCTCCAAGACCGAGGCGGTCCAGTCCCAACTGGAGGAGCCGCTTCCCGATGAGGCCATCCACATCGGGCCCAGCGACTATGTCTCGTGGCAGAAGGACAACAAGGTCTGCTTCTTGCGCCTTGAGGCCGAGGGCTTTGGCGGGGTGCCGCTGAACCTCGAGCTGCGGCTCTCGGTGGAGGATTCTCCGAACAGCGCGGGCGTCGTCATCGATGCGATCCGGCTCATCCGCCTGGCGCGGGACCGCGGGTTTGCGGGGCCGCTCATCGCCGCCTCCGCCTACCTCATGAAGCATCCGCCCGCGCAGATGGCCGATGAGGACGCTCGCCGGCAGCTTGAAGAGTTCATTGCTGTACCAGCTCCTACCCTGCCAAGAATTCGCCCACACCGTCGTCAGGTGGTAGCTATCCGATGAAACCATCACATTCATGCAACGCCCTGTCCCTCTGCGGAGGGGGGAGCCGCGGCGCCATTGAGGTCGGCCTCTATCGGGCGCTCGTCGAGCTGAGGATTCCCATTCACATGATCTTTGGGACCTCCATCGGCGCCGTCAATGGAGCCCTCATCGCCGCAGGACTCACACCAGATGAGATCGCCCAGCACTGGGTGAGTCTCCAAGACCGACAGCTCTTTGGGTTGAGCTGGCGCCTGCTCCTCCGGGGGCTCAAGGCGGATAGCGTCTACACCACGCGCCGCCTCCAGCACGTGCTGGAGGGTATCCTCCCGGTCCAACGGTTTGAAGACCTGAAGATCCCGCTGACCGTGACGGCCACCGACCTGCAGACCGGCGAGGCGGTCTATCTGGATCACGGGGAGCTCCTGCCCGCGATCATGGCGAGCATGGCCCTGCCGCCCTACTTTCCGCCCGTCGAGTACCAGGGCCGCCGGCTCGTGGACGGCGGGGTGGTCGATAACCTCCCCCTCGGCGTCGCCATCGAGCGGGGTGCCACCCGGATCTTTGCCCTCCTGTGCCACTGCGCCCAGGAGCTCACCCAGCCGACAAAGGGCTTGTTGGACATCCAGGCAAGAGCCTTTCGGATCGGGCTGGAGCTGAAGCTGCGCCATGATCTGGAGCACTACAACGGGCGGGCAGAGTTCATCATCCTGGAGCCCTGCTTTGACTTCCCGCCGTCCATCTTGACGCTCAGCGGCGTCCAGTCGCTCATCGAGCAGGGGTATGAGTTCGCCAAGGCCGAACTCACCCGCCGCGACTTCGGCCTGACTCCGGCAACGTCGAGGGAGCGCGGCCCCCAACCGCCGCGAGCGTAGGCTCCCATGATCACCGAGATCGGTCTGGCCGCTGGTACCATCTGGCAATTGCTTGATGAACGCGGCGAGAGCCGGTTTTCGGAACTGGTGGGGTGTCTGGGTGAACCCCGCCCCTGTGTGCAGGGGCGGGGTGAATCGGAGGCACTGCTGTTCGCTACGTCGTGGTGAATCAGGAGGGGACAGATTACCGCATCGCGTTGCGGCCATCCCACTGCTAGGGTCCGGCGTCTGTGGGCGATGTCCGCTGAGGAGTGCCCCGATCCGTCCACGCCGAAAATTTTTTTGGCTTGACATTAGAGTTAACTCTAAGGTGTATACTCATCAGCCAGGAGGGTCCCCATGGAGGACGGCTCGTTGTTCATCAGAGACGTGGCGAAGCGATCCGGGTGCTCCACGCATGCGATTCGGTTCTACGAGAAACAGGGGCTCCTGGACCGGACGCAACGCACCACGTCGGGCTACCGGGTCTATGAACTACAGGCGTTGGATCGCCTGGCGTTCATCCGGAAGGCCCAGCGGCTTGGATTCAATCTGGAAGAAATCCGGGACATCTTCGTCCTCAGCCAGCGAGGCCGGCCGTGCCCGCACGTGCGGCAGCTTGCGACGCAAAAGCTCGCTGAGTTGGACCAGCAGATTCGGGAGTCCCTGGTGATGAAGCGCGAACTTGAACGGTTGGTGCGAGACTGGAAGCGGGCTTCCAAACAGGCGGGGCGCTCAATCTGCCCGCACATTGAGCGGTTTATCCCATCGAGCGCCGTCCGCAGGGCGGGGGCTCGGAACACGAGGAGGAGACGATGAAGGGGAAGGGACAGGGTGTTATGGCGTTGGCCGTCGTGCTCTGGTGGGCGGCCGCCCCGGCGCAGCCGCTCTACGCCGAGATACAGCAGATGGAGCTTGCGGTGGACGGCCTCTCGTGCCCGTTCTGCTCGCTGGGCCTGGAGAAGAAGCTCACGCGCGTGGAGGGGGTGGCGGCAGTGACCATCCACATGAAGCAGGGACTCACGGACGTGCAGCCCAAACCGGACCAACCGCTGAATCTGGCGGACATCCGCCGGGCGGTCAAGGAAGCCGGCTTCACCTTGCGCGACATCCGGCTGACGGTGAACGGCGCGGTGGCGCACGAGGACGGCGCCTGGGTCCTGGAATCAAGCGGCGATGGGACTCGCTTCCTTCTCTTTGACGCCGAGCATGCCCAAACGGAGCGCAGCTCTGGTGCGGCGCCAATATCCGTGGGGAACGAGTTCCTGCGGACGCTGGAAGACGCCGCCCAGCGAGGAACCCACGTGGTCGTTACGGGACGCGTGCATGAGCACGCAGGCCTGCCGGCTGGGCTGCTCATTGAGCGGATCGAACTTCAGCAGCCATGATCACCTCTCCTCACGTGCACCGTGGAATGCCGAGGGAGGCGCGTCTGCATGTCACCCCCCCGCTGATCGGTCTGGTCGTGATCTCCCTGGTCTTGCTCGGCGCGCCGATTCCTATCGGTGCGGTTGCGATCAACAGTGACGTGGGCCTGACGCCCTATAAGGGCCAGGTGATCATTCGCAGTCAGATCCGCTATACCAGCAAGCGCGACGATCCGACGGACCAGGATCGCAACAACTGGATCCTGGCCATGCCACAGACGTTGGTCTACGGGTTCACCGAATCCTTCGCAGGCATCCTCACGATTCCGTACCTCCACAAGGAGCTTCGTTCCACCAGTGGGGGCGAGCGGATCGTTCGGCAGGACGCGGGGATTGGCGACATCAGCGTCCTGGCGAAGGGGCGCGTCTACACGCGGGACTTCCCCGGCGCGACCTCGCGGCTGTCGCTGCTTGGGGGGCTTGAGCTTCCGACCGGCGAGAGCGGGGATGCGGATGCGCGGGGCAAGCTTCCCCGGACGCTCCAGCTAGGTTCGGGTTCCTGGGACCCCATCGTGGGAGCCACCTACACGTGGCAGAGTCTTGATGACGAATGGGACGTCAGCCTGACCTACCAGGTCAACACGACCGCGAACAAGCTCGAGTTCGGCGATGTCGTGCAGCACACGGTGGCCTATCAGAAGCGGGTCCTCCCGTGGCGCCTCCCGGAGCGTGGGGAGTACACCCTGCTCAACATCGTCCTGGAGGCCAACGGCGTCTGGGCTCAGAAGAACACAAGCCATGGCAGCCGCGTGGACAATTCCGGAGGGTATACGCTGTTCTTATCCCCTGGCTTACAGGTCGCTTCCAAGTATGCCGTCGCGGAGCTTTCGGTTCAACTGCCCGCCCTCCAGGTCCTCAATGGCAATCAAGTGGAAACGGACGTCGTCGTCGTAGGGAGCGTGCGGGTGACGTTCTGACGGGAGCGGCCATGGCGAGACGAGTGCACGGACGCCTACCAAGCGGCCTCGGAGGGCTGCTGTCACTGCCCTGGTGCTGCATCGCCCCCGGCGTCCTGTCCCTGCTCGGCGTGGGCAGCGTGGGGCTGGCCCGGGCCGTCACCCGCCAGCTGATGCCGCTCTTCCTCCTTCTCGCCCTGTTGCTGTTGAGCCGGGCGCACTATCTGTTGTACGCCAGGCACGAGGGCAACCGCTTTAGTTACGTCATGACCTGGATCAGCACCGCGGTGTTCCTCGGCGTGTCCGTGTTGCGGTTCTGGCCCTGGGGGCCAGGATGAGCCGCGCACGGCCTCCGGCGGCCATCGCGTGGCTCGCACTCCTGTTGCTGTTGGGGGGCTGCGGGGCCACCCCGCAGACGTCCCGCTGGGTGGCAACATGGGAAGGTCACGGGTTGGAGGGGCCGATCGGAGTCGCCGTCGATGCGGATGGCTCAATCTACGTCTCCGATTCAGGCCACCATCGGATCGTCCAGTTGAGCCCTGCCGGCGAGCTGCTGCGGACTTTTGGCGGCGAAGGCTCAGCCCTTGGGCAGCTCGACCGCCCGATGCACATCGCCACGGACTCAACCGGCCGACTCTACGTCGCCGAATACCTCAACGACCGGATTCAACTGTTCGACGGCGAGGGGCATGCGCAAGGGACGCGTGGCGACGGGATCTTTGATGCGCCAAGCGGAGTCGCCGTGGATCGGGAGGGAGCGGTCTACATCGCCGACTTCTACCATGATCGAGTCGTCAAGCTCAGTCTAGAGGGCGATGTCGTGAGCACGTGGGGCCAGAAGGGACGCTTCTGGGCCGGCCGGTTGCATTACCCCACCGATGTAGCCATCGGGGCGGCCGGCGAGGTCATCGTGGCCGACGCCTACAACCACCGCATCCAGGTCTTCTCGACGGATGGCGAATTCATCCGGATGTGGGGTGGTCTGCTGGGCCTGGGTGTGAAGGGGAACAGCCAGGGGCAGTTCCATGTCGCCACGGGCGTGGGGGTTGATACGCAGGGCCGAGTCTACGTCGCCGACTTCTACAACCACCGGGTTCAGGTTTTTTCCTCAAAGGGCCGATGGCTGGGATCGTTTGGCGCTCACGGGACGGGCCCCGGTGAGTTCGACCGCCCGACGGATGTGGCCATCGCTCCAGATGGCACGATCTACGTCGTGGATTTTGGGAACAACCGACTCCAACTCTTCCGTGTCGAAAGGGGGTGAAGACGATGGAGAAGCCGCCACTGAGAGTGGCATTGTGTCCGGCCTGTGGGGCATGCCCCGAGGTCGTTGTGGACGTGGCAAAGAACGAGGTGCGGATTGGGGAGAAAGGTAACATGGTCCACTTGAACAAGGAGGCCTGGAACACGCTGGTGGAAAAAATCAACGCAGGTGAGCTGAAGGCG
>JACPSQ010000022.1 GCA_016193195.1 Candidatus Omnitrophota bacterium | reverse complement strand
GCAGTATAGGTCTTCCCGATTTTGAACTTGAAGTAGGACCACAGACGGCTTTCATGTCCCTTGCATTCGCCCCGTTGAGTCTTCCATCGCTTGGAGAAAAACCTCAAGTAGTCCTGAAGGAAAAGGATGCCGATTTTGCTTTAGGAAAGACTATCTTTTTTAAGTTCTCAGTCGACCCTCGTTTTTCGAACTCAGCGACGAGCGAGGGCAAGCTGATTCTGGCGGTCTTAGCAGCAGAGTGCAAGATTAATTTGGATAAGACCATGTTTCAAGAAGCAGCCGGCACAGCTTCACGCCTAAAGCAAGGTTGTCCCACCTCTCGGTATTACGTCTTAGTCGAATATCTAGACATGGAAGCTGAGGATTGCCGTCTAACAGCGGTCGACAATGTATTCCTCCTACGACACGTCAAGCGTTTACCATTTGAAAAACGGTCAAGCTACGAAGAGGTTAAGAAGCAACATCGTGAGTATCCGATTGACAGTAATGTGATTTGGGTTTTCGTTCAGGAGATTCAAGCCTTCGTAAGTGCGGTTTGGTACGATCCGTCAAAGGCATTACAGAAGGGTTCATTTATTTGACCTCGCCAGGCCGTTCCTCCAATTAAATTTGGTCATCGGTGACGTTACCCGTTTCGTAGTTCGGTTACGTAGTTCGTCTTTTGGCTTTTGACGAACAACGTCACCGATTGACGAAGCGGGCTACGTAGCCGACCAACGAGCGAGTCAGAATCGATGCCGTCATTACGACAGGTCCGCCAGCGGCTCCGCAGCATCCAGGGCACGAAGCAGATCATGCGGGCGATGCAGCTTGTGTCCGCCTCCAAGCTCAAGCGCGTCCAGGGCAGGCTCCTGCAGACGCGATCGGTCATGGGGTTCCTCGATGGGCTGCTGGAACGGGTGCTTACTGCGGCCCCTGAGATGACGCACCCGCTCTGCAGAGCGCGTGAAGGAAGCCCGAGTCGTCTTGTCCTCTTCACCTCGGATGCGGGGCTCTGCGGTTCGTACAACACGAACCTCATTCAGCTCGCGGAGTCATTTCTTCGACGGGATACGCTGAAGGGGACCCACGTCATCTACATCGGGAAGAAAGGGTATCGATACTTCACCAGGCGGGGCTACATGGCCGCGGAGGCATACCTTGATCTCGCCGGACGGCCCAACCTGGCGAAAGCCGAAGCCATTGCGCAGGCACTCATGAGCCGGTTCCTCAAAGAAGAGGCGAGCGCCGTCCACCTGCTCTACTCCCAATTCATCTCCTCCGCAATCTATCGCCCCACCATCCTCCAGTGGCTCCCCATCTCCCTCGCCCCTCGCCCCTCGCCCCTCGCCCCATCATTGGAGTACATCTTCGAACCATCGCCTGAGCGCATCTTCGAGGATCTGCTCCCCCGCTGGGCGCTGGTGAAGTTCCAGCTCGTCATGCTGGAGGCGTTCACCTCGGAGCACAGCGCGCGGATGATTGCGATGAAGAACGCGACCGACAACGCCGAGGAGCTCTTGAAAGCACTCACCCTGCAGCGGAACAAGATCCGCCAGGCCTCGATCACGAAAGAGATCAGCGAGATCGTGGGAACCGCCGAAGCCCTGAAGTAAAACTTGTTCGGTGTTCGGTGTTCGGTGTTTACTGTTCGTCATGACAACGAACAATGAACACCGAACAACGAACAGGAGTTCTTGATGAGTGATAATTACGGGCAGGTTGTGCAAATCATCGGGCCGAGCGTGGACATCCGCTTCCCGGCCGACCGGCTGCCGCAGATCCTCACCGCGATCCGGATCGACGACGCGGACCGCAACCTCCACCTGACGCTCGAAGTCGCCCAGCACGTCGGCAACAACACGGTGCGGTGCATCGCGCTGGACTCCACCGACGGCCTCGTGCGCGGGATGCCGGCGCTTGACACCGGAGGACCGATCACCGTGCCGGTTGGAAGGCAGACGCTCGGGCGCATCTTCAACCTCCTCGGCGATCCGATCGATGAGCGCGGCCCCGTGGCCGAGCCGAAGCGGCGCGCCCCCATCCATCGCCCACCCCCCTCGTTTGAGGACCAGTTGCCGGTCCGTGAGATCTTCGAGACCGGCATCAAGATCATCGATCTCCTCGCCCCGTACCCCAAGGGCGGCAAGGTCGGCCTCTTCGGCGGCGCCGGCGTCGGGAAGACCGTCATCCTCATGGAGCTCATCCGCAACATCGCGACGGAGCACGGCGGGGTCTCCGCATTCGCCGGGGTGGGGGAGCGGACTCGCGAGGGGAACGAGCTGTGGCTCTCGCTCAACGAGTCCGGCGTCGTGAACAAGACCGCGCTGGTCTTCGGCCAGATGAACGAGCCGCCAGGCGCCAGGCTGCGCGTTGCGCTCTCGGCCCTGACCATGGCGGAGCATTTCCGCGACGAGGAAGGGCAGGACGTCCTGCTCTTCATCGACAACATCTTCCGCTACGTCCAGGCGGGCTCCGAGGTCTCGACGCTCCTCGGGCGGATGCCCTCCGCCGTCGGCTACCAGCCGAACTTGGGGACGGAGCTTGCCCAGCTTGAGGAACGCATCACCTCCACCAAACGCGGTTCCGTCACGTCGGTCCAGGCGATCTATGTCCCTGCGGATGACCTGACCGACCCGGCGCCGGCCACGACGTTCTCGCACCTCGATGCCACGACCGTGCTCTCCCGGCAGATCGCGGAGCTGGGAATCTACCCGGCGGTCGATCCGCTCGATTCCACCTCCCGCATCCTGGATCCGCGCATCGTGGGCGAGGCACACTACGAGATCGCCCGCGCGGTCCAGCGCACGCTCCAGCGCTACAAGGAGCTGCGGGACATCATCGCCATCCTCGGGATGGACGAGCTCACCGATGAGGACAAGACCATCGTCTACCGGGCGCGCAAGATCCAACGGTTCCTCTCGCAGCCGTTCTTCGTCGCGGAGGCGTTCACCGGCCAGCCGGGAAAGTTCGTGAAGCGGCAGGAGACGGTCAAGGGGTTCGAGATGATCGTGGGAGGCAAGCTGGATGATGTGCCTGAGCAACTGTTCTATATGCAGGGACCAATAGAAGACGTGCTCGCGCAAGCCGAGCGGGCGAAGGCGGCCTAGGGGCCGGTCCCATGGCGAGCCCCATCACCCTTCGCGTCCTCACGCCGGAAGGCCTCGCCCTCCAAGATGACGCGGTGTCCGTGATCGCCCCCGGGGAACCCGGCTACCTCGGAATGCTGCGCAACCATGCGCCTCTCGTGACGACGCTCAAGAGCGGAAAACTCACCTGGCGCCGCCCCGGAGGCGATACGCGCACACGGCGCATCGGCGTGGGCCTCTTGGAGGTCGTGCGCAACCAGGTGACGATCCTCACCGAGTCGGTGGCTGAGTTTCAGGAAGCGTAGGTATGATCCCACCTGTTGCATCGCCACAGACGCCCTCGGCCTCTCGGCCGAGCGCCCCACCAGAGGCGGGGCGGCGCCAGGTGGTGGGATGAAATCGGTTGTGGCGTGGGCCCTCTTCGACCTTGCCAACACGTTTTTCGCCGTGGCAATGCTCTCGTTTTACTTCCCGCTCTGGGTGGTGGAAGACCGGGGGACGAAAGAGCTCGCGTTCAGTCTCGCGCTCGGCGGCTCCATGATCTGTGTCGCGATCCTCATGCCGTTCTGCGGCGCGCTCTCCGATGCCACGGGGGAGCGCATGCGGTTTCTCAGATGGACGACCTATGGGTGCACCGCCGTGACGCTCGTGATCGGCCTCGTCTCTCACGTCGGGCTCGCGCTGATCCTCTTCGGCATCGCGAACATTTGCTACCAGCTCGGCACGGTGTTCTACGATGCGCTGCTATGGAAGGTTGCGCTCCCCGGCCGGTTGGGGCAGACCTCAGGGTTCGGGGCCGCGTTTGGGTACCTCGGGAGCGCCCTCGGACTCCTCTTCTTGTGGCCGTTTGTCCGCGCAGGAGGTCACCAGGCGGCCTTCATCCCGTCATCGGCGTTCTTCCTCCTCTTTGCGCTACCGAGCTTCCTGATGATTCGAGAGGTCCCCTCGGTCTCATCGCGGATAGGCTGGCTCGCGATCGCTCGTGCGGCCGTTCAACGCCTGGGGCGGACCATCCGGTCCGCCCGGTCCCTCGCCGGCCTCTGGTGGTATTTCTGCGCGTCATTCTTCAGCTTGAGTGCGATCAATACCGTCTTGGTCTTCATGGGGGTCTACACGAAGAAGGTGATGGGGTTTACTGAACCCCAAGTCGTGCAGTTTTTCGTGTTCAGCCAGTTCTTTGCCATTGCCGGCTCCCTGGTCCTTTCCCAGGTGATCCCCCGCTTGGGCGCGAAGCGGACGCTGGCGTGGGTCTGGTTGGGATGGATCGCGGCATTGGCGCTCGTGACAGCGCACCCGTCTGAGCAGTGGCTCTGGGTGGCCGGGCCGCTTATCGGATTCTGCCTTGGCTCGACCTGGGCGACTTCTCGGGTCCTGCTTATGGAGCTGTCGCCGAAAGACCAGCTCGCCGAAATGTTTGGATTAGCAGGGCTCTTCAGCCGGACCTCGACGGTCCTCGGTCCCATAGCCTGGGGCCTGCTGGTCTGGGATCCGACCAGGTACCGCCACGCGGTGCTCTTGCTCATCGCGTTGCTGGCGCTTGGCCTCCTGCTCCTTCTCCGCGTGCCAGACCTACGCACGGCAGGCCGATGATCACCACCTGTCCTCGGGCTGCCGAGGGTGGCCCATGATCGTGCTGGTTGCTACTCTGACCCCGCCGAAGGCGGGGCAGACAGGTGGTGGGGTCGGCGAAACCGCACAGGTGGTGGGATGATCGGCGACCTCGTGTCTGAGAAACGGGATTGGCTCTGGTACGCCCTGGGGGTGCTCGCGACGCCCTGGCTGCTCGGCCGGCTCGGGCTCACCGCGCAGCAGGTGTGCGCGGTCGGTGGATTCTGCGTGATCCTCTACGGGGCGATCTTCTTCTGGAAGAACCGGCTCGCCTTCTCCTGCTTCGGTATCGCGCTCCTGCTCAGCATGGGGCTCCTCGATATCCCGCACCTCGTCGAGTACGCGGGGCTCGACATCATCCTCTTTTTGGTCGCGATGATGACGATCATCGGGTTCCTCGAGGAGAAGCGCTTCTTTGAGTTCGTGATCGACCGCCTGCTGCTCGTCGTGGGGCCGCACCCCAAGCGCAT
>JACPSQ010000048.1 GCA_016193195.1 Candidatus Omnitrophota bacterium | reverse complement strand
GACGAGGCGTAGCCGCTCTTCAAGCGGTCACTGCCGATTCTGGAAGCGAGGTTGGGGCCGGATCAGCCTCGCGTGGCAGAGGTCCTGGATCGTTTGGGGCTGATCTACACCCGTCAGGGGCGCGCGGCTGAGGCGGAGCCGCTCTTCACGCGGGCGCTGGCCATTGTGGAGCGCTATCCGGCCTCAACCGTCCCGGAGCTTGTGACGGTGCTGGAAGACTACGCGGCGTGTCTGCGGATGTTGGGTAAGCTCCACGACGCGGAGTCGCTCGAGGCGCGGGCCAAGGGTCTTGGCGAAACCCGATAGTTCCGCGCCGTGGGGCGGGGTATTGTCTGATGCAGCGCAACCCTCTCTGGGTTCGGATGGGGTTGGTGACGGCCGGCATGGGGTTGTGGCTTCAGGCTCACGGGGGGAGCGCGGAGACGGGACACATGAGCGCCAAGGCCCCGGAGCTTGAGGGTCACGCGGGCTGGTTGAACACCGACCGGCACCTCTCCTTGCGGGAGCTCAGGGGCAAAATCGTCTTGCTGGATTTCTGGACCTACTGCTGCATCAACTGCATGCACGTCCTCCCTGACCTCAAGCGGCTTGAAGC
Source organism: Candidatus Omnitrophota bacterium (assembly GCA_016193195.1). Lineage (GTDB taxonomy): Bacteria > Omnitrophota > Gorgyraeia > Aquiviventales > Aquiviventaceae > JACPSQ01. The sequence continues at coordinate 2,405 of JACPSQ010000048.1, read as the reverse complement.
AAAGTATCCGAACGAGCTCGTGGTCATCGGGGTCCACTCGGCGAAATTCAGCAATGAGCAAGGGACCGAGCAGATCCGCCAGGCCATCCTGCGCTACGGCGTGACGCACCCCGTGGTGAACGATCGGGAATTCCGCGTGTGGCAGCGCTACGGCGTCACGAGTTGGCCCACCCTCATCCTCATCGATCCCGATGGAAACCTCGTGGGTAGGCTCTCCGGTGAGGGGCACTATGAGGCGCTGGATGCGGCGATCGGACGACTCGCGGACGAATCCCGGCGTCTCGGGAAGCTGGACGAGCGACCGCTCGCGGCGCATCAGGAGCCGGCGCGCGTCGGATCCCACGGCCTGGCCTTTCCAGGGAAGATCACGACGGATGGGCAGCGGCTCTTCATCGCCGATTCGAACCACAACCGGGTGGTTGTGGCCGACCTCAGCGGGGCGGTGCTGGACCTCATCGGCAGCGGCGAAGAGGGCGCGCGCGACGGACCGTTCGAGAGGGCCGCCTTCAAGAACCCTCAGGGGATGGCTGTGGAGGGCGAGCTTCTCTACATCGCCGATACCGAGAACCACCTGCTCCGGCGAGCCGATCTGAAGCGGCGCGAGGTTCAGACAATCGCCGGCACGGGGCGCCAGGCGCGCTCCCCCATTGCGGGGGGGAAGGCGTTGCGCACGGCGCTCTCTTCCCCGTGGGACGTGGCGTGGCTGGGAGGCGATCTGTACGTCGCGATGGCCGGGCTCCACCAGCTCTGGAAGCTGGATGTGAAGGCCGGCACGATCGCGCCGTTCGCCGGATCGGGTGAAGAACATATCGTGGACGGCCCGCGCCGATCAGCCGCTCTGGCTCAGCCGAGCGGGATCACCACCGATGGCAAGGTGCTCTACGTTGCCGATAGCGAAGTCTCCGGCGTGCGAGTGGTCGAGCCTGGCGACGACGGCTGGGTGCGAACCCTCATTGGGCAGGGACTGTTTCAGTTTGGCGATGTGGACGGCGTTGGAGCGGCGGCTCGCCTGCAACATCCATTGGGGGTGACGTTCCACGGAGGCCGCGTGTACGTGGCCGACACCTATAACCACAAGATCAAACGCATCGATCCGCTGACGAAGCGCTGCGAGACCGCGTGGGGCGCCGGTCGCGCAGGGTCTGTGGACGGCCCAACGCCGCAGTTCGACGAGCCGGGGGGCCTTGCCTTCGCGGGAGACCGGCTCTACGTGGCGGACACCAACAATCACGCGATCCGCGTCGTGGAGCCTGACACCGGGCGCACCCGCACCCTCACGCTGCGCGGGCTCACGCCTCCGCCAACCACCAATCGCGGAATTTCTGTGGATTGAGGCGCTCTTGTTTTAACGCGAGGGATCGGGTATAACTAAAATGAACCGGTGTGTGGGCTGCTCCGGATGGAGGGTCCACGCAAGAGGAGACCGAATGTGGAACTACGCGCGGAATCGTGAACCCCGCCCTTTCTCGAAAGGGCGGGGTGAACGCGGGCTGACGTACCTGGAGGTGGTGACCGTCGTCGGGATCGTGGCGTTGCTGGCGACGTTGGCCCTCTCGCAGCCACGGAGAGGCCGGATCACTGCGAATGAGCAAGCGGCGATCCAGACGCTGCGGACCGTCTTCAGCGGGTTGGGCTGGTATCAGACGATCAACAACAGCTTCCCGACGAACCTGTCCGTCTTGGCCAGCGCCACGCCCCCGTACGTTGAGCCGTCACTCGCAGCAGGCGGAACGCGGCAAGGCTATCTCTACGCCTATCAGGTGGGATCACCACCCCAGCAGTTCACGATGATCGCCACCCCACAATTCCCTGGCGTGACGGGCGTCAACACGTTTATGATGGATGAGAGTGGCACGATTGACACCCAGGAGGTTGCTGCGATAAGTGCTGGACGTCCACCTGGTGGGGGCGTCATTACTACTGACGGGAACAGATCACCGGGCGGTAACGACGCGGGCGGCGGCCTCTCCCTCCCCGGTGGTGTCATTGTCTCCAGCACGATCGGCTCTCCGGATAACTAGGTAGGAGAAGGCGCAGAGTGCTGCCGATCAAGACGCTGATTGCCGCTGATCCTTTGCGGAGCCGCCCGTGGACGTTTGCGTCATCAGGATGCAAGAACCGTCTCTACGCACGAAGAGACCAATGCAGGCCCACCCCGTACCATGGAGGAACCCAGGTCATCGGCCCGAAGGGTGTTTCCCCGATGCACCGTCCATTCGACATCGGGTATCGAACGGGCTACACCCTGGTACGGGGGTCCACGCGCGGAATCGGAAACATGGCCTCACGTACCTGGAGGTGGTGACCGTCGTCGGGATCGTGGCGTTGCTGGCGACGTTGGCCCTCTCGCAGCCACGGAGAGGCCGGATCACTGCGAATGAGCAAGCGGCGATCCAGACGCTGCG
>JACPSQ010000047.1 GCA_016193195.1 Candidatus Omnitrophota bacterium | reverse complement strand
CTTAAAACCTTATGCCAACGATGACCCCACCACCTGTCTCAGTAACATCGCATACTATCTCTAAGCCAGCCTCCGGCTGGCAGACAGGTGGTGGGGTCCCATCACCCGCCTGTCAAGGCGGCGCGAATGGTTATGTCTATGTCATACAGAGCGTCGCCGACGGTAAGTTTTATGTAGGAGTAACGGGAAATTTGCAGCGCCGCCTTGATCGACATAATCAAGGCACCACCCCATTCACACGAAACAAGGGTCCGTGGAGGCTTGTGGGATATGAACTTTATCAAAGCCTGCCTCACGCGCGTTCTCGTGAGCAGATCCTGAAGCGCAATCCGCGCATGCGGTTCTTCTTTATCAAGCGTGCCGTATCTCGGCGTTCTCCTATTCCTGTCCCTCGTTCCAGGCGGGTGATGGGATGATCCCCCCACCTGTCTGTCCCGCCTCCGGCGGGACCCAAGAGGTGTCTGATAGTTTACGGCTCCGCCAGAAGCGGCGCACGCACGGCTGTGGAGAGCTGCGGGAGTCGCATGACGGCCAGAGGGTCACGCTGTGTGGGTGGCTGCATCGGCGGCGCGATCACGGCGGCCTGACCTTCTTTGACCTGCGCGACCGCTCGGGCCTCGCCCAAGTGGTCCTGAACGCGAGGACCAACGCGGCGCTCCATCAGCAGGCGAAGGGGCTCGGCCACGAATACGTGCTGCGCGTCAGCGGTACTGTGCGGGCCAGGCCCAAAGGGACGGAGAACCCGAAACTCCCCTCCGGCATGGTGGAGGTGGAGGCGAACGCGATTGACGTGCTCAACCCCGCGGTCCCGCCGCCGTTTGAGATTGAAGACTCGGCCGAGGTATCCGAAGACGTGCGGATGCAGTGGCGCTACCTCGACCTGCGGCGCCCCTCCAGCCAGCAGAGGCTCATCCTCCGCCACCGCATCGTGCATCGCATCCGAACCACGCTCCACGAGCTGGGCTTCCTCGAGATCGAGACGCCGATCCTGACGAAATCCACGCCAGAAGGAGCGCGCGATTACCTCGTGCCGTCGCGCCTCAACCCGGGGAGATTCTTCGCGCTGCCGCAGTCGCCGCAGCTCTTCAAGCAGCTCCTGATGGTCGCAGGGATGGAGCGCTACTATCAGATCGCGCGCTGCTTCCGCGATGAGGACCTGCGGGCTGATCGCCAGCCGGAGTTCACCCAGTTAGACCTTGAGATGTCCTTCGTGGAGGAGAAGGACGTGTTCGGGATAATTGAGCGGGTGCTTGGCGACGTGTTTCGGGAGGTGCTTGGTGTATCGCTGGCCACCCCGTTTCCTCCACTGACGTATGCACAAGCGATGGGCCGCTACGGAACTGACAAACCCGATACCCACACGAGCGAGGAACCCTGGGCATTTCGCTGGATCACGGACTTTCACCTGTTCCGCCGGAACGAGGAGGGCCGTTTGGATTTTGAGCACCACCCGTTTACCGCTCCCCATTGGGATGATCTGACGATGCTTGAGGGGGACGCGAATGAGGACGCGCTGAGTGTGCGGGCTCGGTCCTATGATCTCGTCTTGAATGGGGTTGAGCTGGGTTCTGGCAGCATCCGGATCCACGATGCTGACCTTCAGCGGAAGGTTCTTCGTCGGATTGGATTAGAGAAGGCTGTGATCGAAGAGCGGTTTGGGTTTCTCCTCCAGGCCTTCGCGTACGGGGCCCCGCCGCACGGAGGATTCGCGCTGGGCCTGGATCGGCTTGTGGCGCTCGTGGCACGGGCACCGTCGATCCGAGATGTCATCGCCTTCCCAAAAACGCAGAAGGCGGTTGATCCGGTGACAGACGCCCCTTCACCCGTCACGGAGGCCCAGCTCAAGGAACTCGGAATCGCTGTCTTGCGGGTCGACAAATAAGTGTGGAGCGTTTCAATGATGGAGGGTTCGACAATGCGCACAGTTGGTCTTGTGGCGGTTGCCCTGGTGACTCTCTTGATGCTCAGTGGCTGCCGAGCGGCAACGCGGGTCACGGAAGTCCCACGCGTGGACCTCGGTTTGGAAGGAGGGAACCGCGGCTACCTCATCGGAAAGCCGCCAGGAGCCGTCCAGTTGAAGACGACGCGGCAGATGGTGCAGACCGATATCGAGATCCCCAGTTTCTACAAACCGACACCTGCCCCGAGCGCGCCAGTCACCGTGGAAGGGATCGCCCCCCCGGAGCGGGAGGGCGGCGGTGAGAGCGCGGGCGTCGAGCCAGGGCGCTATGAGACGTACGCGGTCCAGAAAGGGGATTCGCTGTGGTCGATCGCGGCGAAGCCGGAAGTGTACGGCAGCGCGACGCGCTGGCGATCGATTTTTGGCGCGAACCGCGATGTGCTCAAGAATCCGGATGGGATCCGCCCTGGCATGACGCTCAAGATCCCGAGAAGCAACGGCCGCAGCCACCCTGCGCCGGCCCAGGACGAAGGCACCGCGTTCAAGAAGTGACGAACGGGGGAGTTCGGAGTGCGGGGTGCGGAATGCGGAGTAACGTCCATTCCGCACGCCGCATGCCACATTCCGCATTGGAACATGGCTGAACAGTCCCTCACGCTGCGCAACACCCAGGAAGCCCAGGCGCTCTTCGGCAAGCACGACCAGTACCTGCGTACGATTGAGCGGGCGCTTGGGATCTCTGTCGTGGCGCGTGGAGACGAGGTGAAAGTGACCGGTCAGGAAGGGGCGGTCTCCAAAGCGGTTCGACTGTTCGAGGATCTGCTCGTGATCGTCCGGTCCGGCTCGCCGCTCCATACCGGCGACGTGGAGTACGCCTTGCGGGCGCTGGAGGACCCGCGCCTCATCCAGCTACGCCAGATCTACCAGGAGCGGATCGAGGTCCCCTCAAAGCGGCGCTTCGTCATCCCGCGGACCCCCGGCCAGAAAGCCTACGTCGACGCCATGCGGACCCATGACATCGTCTTTGCGATTGGGCCCGCGGGAACGGGCAAGACCCATCTGGCCATGGCCATGGCCGTGGAGAACCTCACCAAGGGCGAGGTGTCGCGGATCATCCTGACCCGCCCCGCCGTCGAGGCGGGGGAGCGGCTGGGCTACCTGCCGGGAGACCTCGCCGAGAAGATCAACCCGTACCTGCGCCCGCTCTATGACGCGCTCTACGAGATGATGGAGATCGACATGGTGCAGCGGTACCTCGACCGGGGGATCATCGAGGTGGCCCCCCTCGCGTACATGCGGGGAAGAACCCTGAATGACTCGTTCATCATCCTCGACGAGGCCCAGAACACGACCAGCGAGCAGATGAAGATGTTCCTCACCCGCCTCGGGTTTGACTCGAAGGCGGTCATCACCGGCGACGTGACGCAGGTCGACCTGCCCATCGAGAAGCCCTCCGGGCTCATCCAGGTGCAGACGCTGCTTGCCGACATCCCGGGGATCAAGTTCGCGCTCTTCAGCGGCCAGGACGTCGTGCGCCACGAGCTCGTCCAGGCGATCATCCAGGCCTACGAGCGGAACAACCACTAGAAACAATGAAGGGCAACCACTGTGAATGATCGTCTCGGTGACCAATGCACAGCGGGAAGCGCCGGTCAACACCGCTCAGATTGCGCAACTGGTTCGGCGCGCGATCCGTCGGCTGCGCCTCCGTACCCGCGGGACGCTGGCGATCACGTTCGTCAGTGCGCGACGGATACGAGTGCTCAACAGGCAATTCTTGCGCCGCGATCGTGTCACGGACGTCCTGAGCTTCCGGTATGATGGCGAGCCGACCGTCGGCGAGATCCTGATCGCGCCGCGTCAGGCTCGCGCATACGCGCGAGCGCACGGAATCGCGTACGAGGAGGAGCTCGCTCGGTACGTCAGCCACGGTCTGCTCCATTGGGCGGGGCATGAGGACCGCACATCATCAGAGCAACGCAAGATGCGAGTGATGGAAGACCGGCTGTTGGTTCAGTGCGGAATGCGGGGTGCGGAATGCGGAATTCCCGACACCCGATTGGGTCGCCAACTCCGCACGCCGCACTCCGCACGCCGCACGTAAGATGGGGTTGCACACCGCTGACGCCATCGTCTTGCGGCGCTATCCGTTCCGCGAGACGAGCGTGACGCTCAGTTGTCTGACCGATCGGTTCGGCAAGCTCAAGGGGTTGGTCAAAGGCCTGTACGCGCAGCCAAACCGGTATCGGAGCGCCATGGAGCCATTCACGATCAACCGAATCGTCTTCTACGATACCCGGATGAGCCAGCTCCATCTGATCAGTCAATGCGACCTGCTCTCGCCGCTCACCGGGCTCCAGTGCGACGTGGAGACCATGCGCGTCGCCTCCTTCTGTGTGGAGCTCATCGACGCCGTCGTTCCGCTCGAGGAGCCGCAGCCGGCGACCTATCAGTTGCTGAAGCAGGCCTTGGAACGGCTGGCGCTCGCCAGCGAGGACGCCGCCGGCACCCGCCTCCACTTTACGGTCAGGCTGTTGCGCCTCGCCGGCTTTCAGCCGCAACTCGATGAGTGCACCGGCTGCGGGGCGACGATCCGAGCGAGCGGGTACTGGAGCGCGCGCCAGGGCGGATTGCTGTGCCCGTCCTGCCTGCATGAAGACCCAATGGTGGAGCCTGCCTCTTCGGAGATGCTCAGTGCCCTCGCGGCGCTCGCCGAATCGGCCCAGCCTCTCCGGCTCGATGGGCCGCTGGCCGCTCGGCTCTCTCAACGGCTCGATGAGTTTCTCCGCTGGCGGCTCGATCGGCCTTTGAAGACACTTACCAGATGAGTAGTGCGGATTGCGGATTGCGGAATGCGGAATTTCTGTCAGGTCACGGTGCACCCCGCACCCCGCACCCCGCACATCCAATGTCATGCAACTCCAACAATTGATTCGGACGCTCGACACATTCTGGGAGCGCGAGGGCTGTGTGATCGTCCAGCCGTACGACATGGAGATGGGCGCCGGCACGTTCCACCCCTCAACCTTCTTCGGCGCGCTCGGCCCGAAACCCTCACGAGTGGCCTATGTGCAGCCGTCGCGCCGCCCCACCGATGGCCGCTACGGGGAGAATCCGCTGCGGATGCAGCGCTACTACCAATACCAGGTGCTCCTCAAACCCGCGCCGGATGATGTCCAACAGCGCTATCTCGAGAGCCTCCGCGCATGCGGACTGACACTTGAAGACCACGACCTCCGGTTCGTCCAGGATGACTGGGAATCGCCGACGCTGGGCGCCTGGGGCCTCGGGTGGGAGGTGTGGATGGACAGCCTTGAGGTCACGCAGTTCACCTACTTTCAGCAGGTGGGCAGCCTCGACCTTGACCCGATTTCTTGCGAGATCACCTACGGCCTCGAGCGGATCACGATGTTCGCGCAGGGAATCGCTGACGTGTATCACCTCACGTACGGGCCGGGTGCGACCTACGGGGAGCTCCATTTGCCGAGCGAGCGTGAAGGCTCCGCCTACAACTTTGAGCACGCGGATGTCGAGCTCCACCAGGAGCTGTTTGAGCGCTATGAGAAGGATGCCAAACGGCTCCTGGAGGCGGACCTCCTGATGCCCGCGTACGAACAGCTCTTGAAGTGCAGCCACACGTTCAACCTCCTCGACGCGCGAGGGGCGATCAGCCAATCCGACCGGCCTAGGTTCATCCTGCGCATCCGCACCCTCGCCAAGGGGTGCGCGGAGCTGTATCTTGAGCGCCAACACCATGAGAAGCGCTAAGGACGCTCAAGGCTCAAGGCTCAAGGCTCAAGGGAGGACCGCAGTTGCCTTCAGCCTTCAGCCGGGAGCCTTGAGCAAAACAGCGGATTTGTTGTTTGAGATCGGGACGGAGGAGCTGCCGGCCGCGTATCTTCCCGACCTGATCGAGCAACTCGGAGCCGAGACACGGGCCCTCCTCGAGGCGCACCACCTGCCGTTCCGGACGGTCCAAAGCTTCGGCACTCCCCGTCGGCTCGTCCTCATTGCGCGCGGACTCGCCGGCACTCAGCGCAAACCAGGGGAAGAGGTCCGGGGCCCGTCGAAGCAGGTTGCTTACGACGGAGCGGGGAAGCCGACGAAGGCGCTCGTCGGGTTCCTGCGCGCGCAGAGTGGCGCCCTGGGGCAGGTGAAGATCGTCGCCTCCGAGAAAGGCGAGTACGTCTACCTCGTCAAGCCGCCGACCGCGATCCCCACCGCGACGATCCTGCCTGCGCTGCTGCCGCAGCTTGTGGGCAAGCTGCGCGCGCCGAAGACGATGCGCTGGGACGCGAGCGGCGTCCGCTTCGCGCGGCCGATCCGGTGGATGTTTGCGTCTTATAATTCACGCCACATTCGTTTTTGCCTTGCTGGAGCCACGCTGTTCAATCCGAAAAGCGATCAATTTTTTGATGAAGCAAAAATTGGCGTCGAGATTCGCCTTGGTATTTGGAGCGGTGCGACAACACGGATTGGGCGTCCTCAGGCGCTGCGAGAGGTGCGCGTTGCTTCGATTCCAGCCTACTTCCAGACGATCGAGCGTGCCGGCCTTCTCCTTGACCAGGTTGAGCGGCAGCGCCGGATCCAGCAACTGGTCACGCGCGAGGCGCGGCGCATTGGCGGCATCGTGGCGCCGGAGATGCTCAGCCACGGCCTCATGGAAGAGGTGACCTTCCTTACTGAGTCGCCCGTGGCCTTGACGGGCACATTCGATTCCAAGTATTTGGCGCTGCCGCGCGAAGTGCTCCTCGCTAGCATGGCGAAGTACCAGCGGGTGTTCGCGATCGAAGCGCGCGGGAAGCTGTTGCCTCGGTTCGTCGCCATCCTCGAGGGACCACCCAGGAAACCGGCCGCGGTCCGCCAGATCATCGAGCGGATCCTGAACGCCCGTCTCGCGGACAGCCTGATGTTCTGGACCGAGGACCGCAGGCACCTACCACTTGAGCAGATGGCTGCAGCGCTCTCCGGAGTCACATTCCACGAGCGGATCGGCTCTATGGCGGACAAGGCCGAGCGGGTCCACACGCTGAGCGCTGTGTTGGAGAAGGCGTGGCAGCTGTCGCGGGAGGAACAGAAGGATCTGCGACGGGCGTGCCAACTGGCCAAGGCGGACTTGGTGAGCACGTTGGTCAAAGAGTTTCCAACCCTCCAAGGCGTGATCGGGAAGTACTACGCACGTCACTCCAGGGAGCCGCAGGAAGTCGCCGAGGCAATCGAGGAGCACTACCTGCCCATTGGCGATCGACTCCCGAAAACGCTCATCGGAAGTGCGCTCGCCGTCCTCGACAAGTACGACACCTTGGCGAGCTACTTCGCGCAAGGGATTGTGCCGACTGGCGACCAGGATCCGTTCGGCCTCAGGCGCGCCGCACAGGGCATCGTCGAAGTGGGATGGAAGGTGCACCGGCCGCTCCCGCTCGAGCGGTTCTTCGGCGCGCGCTCGTCCACGGACCCCTTCCGGACCGCCCCCCAGGAGGAGCGCGCGGCCACGGGCGAGCGGATCCGCCGCTACATCCTCGAACGGCTCTACACGTTTGAGTGGCCGAAGCCGGCGCCGTCGCGTGACATCATCGAGGCCGTGCTCGCCAGCCCCTGCGACGACCTCGTGGACGCCATGGACCGGATCGTGAGCCTGAAGCGGCTTGACGGCGATCCTCGACTCCTGAAGGCGGCCAAGGTCATTGAGCGGACCTGCAACATCCTCAAGCCGGCCGAGCCCCGCAAGCGCGAGGTGGATCCGGCGCGGTTCCAGGAGCCATTGGAGCAGCGGCTCTGGGCGCTCTACTCGTCCAAGAAAGAGGAGATCGAGCGGCTTGCGACAGGGAAGTCCTACGCGGAAGCCACGCGGCTCTTCGGGGAGGTCTTTTACCAACCGCTGCACGAGTTCTTCGATCGCGTCATGGTGAACGTCCCCGACGAATCGCTTCAGCAGAACCGGCTCGCCTTGATGCAGGCCATCAACACGTTGTATACTGATCGCATTGCCGACCTCTCAAAGCTCACCGTCTTACAACACTAACGCGGGGAGTTCCCAGCATGAAGAAACGAACGGGCACGGCCGTCAAATCGAAGCGCCGCTCCGCGGCGGCCTCCGTGGACGGACGCCCCGCCCCGAAGTACATCTACGTCTTCGGCGGGGGAAGGGCGGACGGCCGCGCGGACATGAAGACCCTGCTCGGGGGAAAGGGCGCGAACCTCGCCGAGATGACCAACCTCGGCGTGCCGGTGCCGGCCGGGTTCACCATCACGACGGAGGTCTGCCGGGAGTTCTATACGCTCGGCGAGCGCTGGCCGAAGGGCCTGGAAGCTGAGCTCCAGCAGAAGGTGAAGTGGCTGGAAGGCGTCACGAAGAAAGGACTGGGGGATCCGAAGAACCCGCTCCTGGTGTCGGTGCGCTCAGGCGCCGCGATCTCGATGCCGGGCATGATGGATACGATCCTCAACCTGGGGTGAAGACGGAGAACCCCCGGTTCGCCTACGACGCGTACCGGCGCTTCATCCAGATGTTCGGCGACGTCGTCCTCAACGTCGAGCGCAAACGCTTCGAGGAGGCGCTCGGCAAGAAAAAGGCGGCGTTCGGCGCCAAGACAGACGCCGATTTGCCGGCCGACGCCCTGAAGGAACTCGTCGCAGAGTATAAAGCCATCACCAAGCAGCACGGTGGGATCGACTTTCCGGATGATCCCAAGGAGCAGCTGCGCCTCGCCGTCAACGCAGTCTTCTCATCCTGGAACAACGAACGGGCCAAGGTCTACCGTCGGCTCAACAGCATCCCGGACTCGCTGGGCACGGGGGTAAGCGTCCAGTCCATGGTCTTCGGCAACATGGGCGCCACGTCGCTGACGGGGGTGTGTTTCACCCGCGATCCCGGAACCGGCGAGAACGTGTTCTATGGGGAGTACCTCGTCAACGCCCAGGGCGAGGACGTCGTCGCCGGCACCCGCACGCCGAAACCGATCGCGGAGCTGAAGAAGGAGTTCCCCACGATCTACGAGCAGCTCCATCGGGTCGGCCTGCGCCTCCAGACGTACTTCAAAGACGTCCAGGATATGGAGTTTACGGTGGAAGAAGGCACCCTCTACATGCTGCAGACGCGAACGGGCAAGCGGACGGCCCGGGCCGCCGTCACGATCGCCACCGATGTCGTCCGGGAAGGGCTCATCACGAAGGAGGCGGCGCTCCTGCGCATCGACCCTGGCCAGCTCGACCAGCTCCTCCACCCCACGATTGATCCGAAGGCCAAATCCCGGGTCATCGCGCGCGGACTGCCGGCATCCCCGGGCGCGGCCGTGGGCAAAGTGGTCTTTAACGCCCGCCGCGCCGTCGCGCTGACGGAGGAAGGGGCCGAGCGGGTCATCCTCGTCCGCGAGGAAACCTCGCCCGAGGACATCGAGGGGATGGCCGCGGCGCAAGGCATCCTGACGGCGCGCGGGGGAATGACAAGTCACGCCGCAGTCGTAGGCCGAGGGATGGGGAAGTGCTGCGTCGTCGGCTGCAACGACATCACCGTCCGTGAGGAAGAGCGCCACTTCACCGCGGGGGACGTGATCGTCAAGGAGCTCGACCCCATCACGCTCAACGGGACGAGCGGCGAGGTGATGCTCGGGGAAGTGGCGCTGATCAAACCCCAATTGACCCGCAGCTTCAAACAGTTGCTCGCGTGGGCTGACCAGACACGGCGCCTCCGCGTGCGCGCCAACGCGGACACCCCCCAGGATGCCCGCGTGGCCCGCGACTTCGGCGCGGAGGGGATCGGGCTCTGCCGCACCGAGCACATGTTCTTCGGGGAAGAGCGGCTGCCCGTGGTGCGCGAGATGATCCTCGCGAAGGACGTGACGGCTCGAAAAGCGGCGCTGGCGAAGCTCCTCCCGTTTCAACGGCAGGACTTCATCGGCATCTTCGAGGTCATGGAGGGGCTTCCCGTGACCATCCGGTTGCTGGATCCTCCACTGCACGAATTTCTCCCCAACACCCCGGAAGAGCAGGAGCGCGTCTCGAAGCAGCTCGGCATTGAGCTCCGGACGTTGCGAGAGACCGTCAACAGCCTCCATGAGATCAATCCGATGCTCGGCCACCGGGGGTGCCGCTTGGGCATCACCTATCCGGAGATCAACGAGATGCAGGCCCAGGCGATCTTCGAAGCGGCCTGCGAGCTCTGGCGTGACCACGTGAAGGTCGTCCCGGAGGTGATGATCCCGCTCGTCGGCCACCCGCAAGAGTTCCGCCTCGCGAAAGAGACGATTGACGCCGTCGCCAAGCGGACGATGGCCCGGTACAAGCTCACCCTCAGGTACCTCGTCGGAACGATGATCGAGGTGCCGCGCGCAGCGGTCGTCGCCGACCGGATCGCCGAGGACGCGGAGTTCTTCAGCTTCGGCACGAACGATCTGACGCAAATGACCTTCGGCTTCTCGCGGGATGACATCGGCAAGTTCCTCCCCCACTACCTCAAGGCCAACGTGCTCCCGGCCGATCCCTTCGTGAAGCTGGATCAGGACGGCGTCGGGGCCTTGATTCGGATCGGGATCCAGAAGGGGCGCGCCACCCGGAAGGGGCTCAAGGTCGGCATCTGCGGGGAGCACGGTGGGGAGCCCTCCTCCATCGAGTTCTGCCACCGGGCGGGCCTCGATTACGTTTCCTGCTCACCCTATCGGGTGCCGGTCGCGCGCCTGGCCGCGGCCCAAGCCGCCCTCCGCAACAAATGAAGTTTCGAGTTTCGAGTTTCGAGTTTCGAGTTGGAGGTGGTATTCTCTACTCGGAACTCGCAACTCGGAACTCGCAACTGCGGACGCGGTAGCGGACGCCATGGAACCGATCCGCTCCTACCTGAAGGACATCAAATCGATTCCGCTCCTCACCGCGAAGCAGGAGATTGAGCTCGCGAAGCGCATCAAGCAGGGCGATCCCAAGGCGAAGCGACAGATGACGCTCGCGAACCTGCGCCTGGTCATCAACATCGCGAAACGCTACTACCACCTTGGGGTGCCCCTGCTTGATCTGATCGAGGAAGGGAACCTCGGGCTCATGAAAGCGGTGACCAAGTACAATCCGAAGAAGGGCTACCGCTTCTCGACATACGGGGCCTGGTGGATCCGCCAGTACATCACGCGCGCCATCGCCAATCAGGGCAAAACGGTGCGCATCCCGGTCTACATGACCGAGCTCCTCTCAAAGTTCAAGCGGATCACGGAGGAGCTCTCTCAGAAGGTGGGACGGCGACCAACCGCTACCGAGCTCGCCAAGCGGATGCGCCTCCCGATCGAGCGCATCGAGCGCATGCAGGAGCTCGTCGCCTCCGCCCAGACGACCTCGCTGGAGACCCCTGTCGGGGATGAGGGGGAAACCGAGATGATCGACCTCCTCCAAGATGAAACGATCCCGTCGCCGGACGAGGACATCACTCGCTTCCTCCAGCATGAGCGCATCGAGGCGCTTTTGAAGAAGATGAACGAGCGTCAACGGCGGATCCTCACGCTGCGCTACGGCCTGGAGGACGGCGTGAGCCGCACGCTGGGGGAAACCGCCAAGCACTTCGGCATCACCCGGGAGCGGGTCCGCCAAATCGAGGTGGTGGCCATCCGCAAACTCCGCGCCCTGATCGCCGCAGAAGAGCCGGCGCACGCGATGGTTGCGGCCGCCCAACCACGGGTGAAGGGCCAAGGGTCAAGGGCGAAGGGAACGGCCCCTCATCAGAAGAAGATGCGGAAGCGACGTTCCCGCTAATGCCCGAAGTGCAGTCGACCTCTGTGAAAACTGTCCGTAGGCTGCTACTCGAAGGGTCCCCACTTGGGAAAGGGGACAAGGGAGGAGCGCACCGACATTTACAAGGAAACGACTGCTTCGGTGCGCGACGACCGACCCCACCACCTCTTTGAGCCCCCGCCGTGCCAACGGCACAGCGGGGGACCGCCGACCAAAGATCGGCGGTCGCCCGGCTCTGGCGGGCTACCGCAAAGCAAAGAGGTGGTGGGGTGGAGCTCCGCACCCACCAACAAGCAGGGTGCGGAGGAAAATCCCCCTGTGCAATTGACGAGCGCAATGCGAAATCCGTACCCGGAACCGAGTGGGTGCGGGGCGACGCCCCAGTAGCTCAGTATGGAAGAGCAGCGGTTTCCTAAACCGCGCGCCGCCTGTTCGAATCAGGCCTGGGGCATTTTTTCCGGTGTGTCTCTGACGTCTACGAGAGTCTTGAAAAATTCCTTAAAATCGCATAGAGAAGATTACTCTTGTCATAAAAAATACTTGACAAGGCTGCGAGGACTTCCTATAGTAAACCCAATCCTGAAAGGAGGTGCCTCGGGCTCCCGGGGAAGGGGAGACACGCGGTAGGTGGGCTGAGCTTGAGTCAGGAGGCATCCAACCAACAGTGTTCTTGATTCCATCATAAGGTGGTTCACTCAGGCAGCATGAGTCAGAGGAATGGGGACGCACAACAAGGAGGGAAGTCAATGTTGAAGGCTACGCAACGAGGCGCAGTCCTTCTCGGGCTCACCGCACTTGGATTGTCGGTCTGCAGCGTGCCAGGGTTTGCCGAAGTCCAGAACGTAAAGGTGAGCGGGGATGTCACGGTTCGGGCATTCATCATGTCGACAACGGGCATCAACATTGGAGCGGATCTGACTGAAAACGTGTCGGCCTTTGTCCGCATCGCCAATGAGCGAGACTGGGACAGCACGTCGACAACCGAGGCCGCAGGGGACATCGACCTCAGCCAGGCGTACGTCACCCTGAAAGAGCTCTTCTACTCCCCGCTGACGCTCAAGCTCGGGTTGCAGCCCATCACGTGGGGTCGCGGGTTCGTCCTCGGCAGCAATCTGTTCCCCAGCGTCAATGCCATCGGCAACGACCGGAACGGGGCGATCACCGCGAATGAGTTTACCGACTTCACGGCCTTCGATGCGATCCGCGCAACGCTCGATCTCTCGAACCTCGGCGGACTCAACCTCCCGCTGAGCGCGGAGTACGTGTTCATCAAGATCGATGAGAATACGGTTGGGGCCTCCGATGACATCAACATCCAGGGGGTGAACTTCAGCTCGACACTCGATGCGTGGAGTTCGGAACTTGAGGCCTACTACCTCAACAAGCGTGACAAATCGACCGTTCCTACGGGATCGAGCGTCAAGAGCGGGTCCGTCAATACCCTCGGGGTGCGCGGGACCACCCAACCGCTGAAGGGCGCCTCGGTCTATGGAGAACTGGCCTATCAGTATGGCAGTCGGCCTGTGGATCCAGCGGGCGTGTTGTCCACCGGCGACGCCCTTCAAGCGTGGGGTGTGGACTTGGGTGGCGAGTATACCTTCGCCGGCCTCCCGACGTCCCCGATGCTCGGGACAGAATGGAGGTTCTATTCAGGAAAGAGGGCGCCCGATGGCCGGCCGGCAGGCGGCTGGACCGTGGTCGCGCCGGGCTACTTCCGGACCGCCTTGCGGGAGTTCCAAACGCAGTCAACCGTCGCAGGATTCTACCCCAATGACGCGGTGGGTGTGACGTCATCCGGAACGAATCAGCATGAGGTGGCGATCTACGGGAGCTTCAATCCCCTGGAAGACCTGACGATCTCGCCGCGCCTCTCCTGGTTCATCCTGGATGAAGGGGCTCGCGGGACGGTCTGCGACCTCGGTGGTTGTCGCGTAGACAACACGACGAAGCGCAATCGCTTTCTTGGTACGGAATGGGACACCAACGTCGTGTACAACTACACGGATGACGTCCAGTTGGGACTCCTCTACGCGCTCTTTGCGCCGGGGAGCGTGTTCCGGACCCCCAACGATGACACGGCCCAGGAGCTCATCACGACGGTCAGCGTGAAGTTCTAAGGGATGATTTCAGTGATTGAAAAGCTGATTTCGGTGATTCGAATCACTGAAATCGCGCAATAATCACTGTAATCAGATTGAAGAGCCCCCTGCTTCGAAAAGAGGCAGGGGGCTTTTTTAGTGTCGAGTGTTGAGTGGAGAGCGGTATAGTCGGACTCGCCACTCGTCACTGATCACTCGGCACTGCCACTATGGCTCACCCACTGTATATCGCGTTTGTGTGGCACATGCACCAGCCGTACTACCGTGACCTGGTGAGCGGCGAGTGCCTCATGCCTTGGGTCAGGCTCCATGCCACCAAAGACTATGTGGACATGCTCAAACGGCTTGAACCCTTCCCAGCCCTCCATCAGACCTTCAACTTCGTCCCATCGCTCCTGGATCAGCTCGAAGAGTACCTGCCTCCTGCCAGCCGCACGGATCGGTTCCTCGAGCTCTCCAGCAAAGCGGCGGCTCACCTCTCGGAGCAAGAGCAGCGGTTCATCCTCCAGTGGTTCTTCCTTGCCAACATCGAGCGGATGATTAGACCCTATCCGCGTTACCACGACCTCCTGGCCAAGCGCGGCTTGCACGTGAGGGAGGCGGACTGGCCGTCGCTCCAGAAACGATTCCACACCCAGGATTACCGTGATCTGCAGGTCTGGTTCAACCTGACGTGGATTGACCCCTGGCTTCGCCGGCAAGACCCGGAGCTCGCCAAGCTGGAAGCGAAAGGGAGCCAGTTTACCGAGGCGGAGAAACTCCAGGTCCTCGAGCAACACCTCCGGTTGATCTCGCAGGTCATTCCAGCCTACCGAGCAGCGGCCGCTCGTGGCCAGATCGAGTTGTGCAGTTCCCCCTACTATCACCCGATCCTGCCGCTCCTCTGCGACATCCGGGCCGCCCACGTCGCGCTGCCGCACCTGGCGCTCCCCCAGGTCCCGTTCCGGCACCCTGAGGACGCCCACTGGCACCTTCAGGAGGGCATGTCACGTCATCAGGCCGCCTTTGGAGCGTTGCCCAGCGGCATCTGGCCTCCCGAAGGGAGTGTCAGTGAGGAGGTGCTGAGGCTCGCCCTTGAATCGAACGTCCGCTGGATCGCCACCGATGAGGAAATCCTCTGGAGAACGCTGAAGATCCCTCGTTCTCCCTCGCTCCTCTATCGTCCTCATCGGTTCAGCCGAAAGGGGCGGGACCTCGCCATCGTCTTCCGCGATCGGGAGCTTTCAGATCTGATCGGGTTTGTCTACAGCCAGTGGGACCCGCAGATCGCCGTGACCGACTTCCTGAAGCGGCTCGACGAGACCCACCAGCAGTTCCGAACCGCATCGCAGCCAGCGCTCGTCAGCATCGTCCTGGATGGGGAAAACGCCTGGGAGTCTTATCCGAACGACGGCCACGAGTTTCTCACACTCCTCTACCAGTCCCTCGCGCGCGATGGCCGTTTCCGCTGCGTGACCGTGAGCGAGTTCCTCCAGCAATACCCCCTTGGACACGCGGAGTCGCTCCCGGAACTCTCCAGCGGCTCATGGATCGATGGCAACTTCGCCACCTGGATCGGCCATCCAGAAAAGAATGCCGCCTGGGAGCGCCTCGCCCATGCGAGGGAATCACTCAGCTCAGTCGGCGAGGGGGACCCATCGCTCAGGAAGGCCTGGAGATGCCTGCGAATCGCCGAAGGGAGCGATTGGATGTGGTGGTTCGGCGACACCCACTTTTCCGCCCAGGCCGAGGAGTTTGACCGCCTCTTCCGTACGCATCTCTCTCACGGCTACGAGCTCGCTGGGCTCCCGGTGCCAGAGGCGCTCAAGACACCCATTAAACGTCTGCCTATCCAGATCTCCTATGATCCGACTGGCCTGATCCATCCGACGATTGACGGCTATGAGACATCCTACTATGAGTGGCTCTATGCGGGCCGGCTGGATCTGCGCCAGCAGTACTCCGCCATCCAACGGAGCGCACAATGCCTACGGTCGATCTACCATGGGTTCGATCGAACGCATCACTACTTCCGCATCGATCTGGACCTCAGTCAACTCGCCCGTCTCTCTTCCTGGGTGATAGACCTCATCCTCTCCCATGACCTGCACGTTCAGATTACTCAGGAGGCTTCTGGGGTCCGCGCCCATGTTCTCCCTCATCGAGCTGCCGCCGTGTCCTGTGTCCTCGGGCGCATCCTTGAGGTCTCCATCCCCAGGGAGCTCCTAGGACTCGAGCAAGGGGAGCGGCTTCGGCTTGCTCTTGCCCTCATGGAGGGCAGGGAAGTACGTGAACGGTACCCTTCCCAGGGAAGTTTCGAACTAATGGCCTCAACTGTGGATGTGGAAGCCCAGAGCTGGCTGGTCTTCTAACCGCTCTCACCCCCACGTAGCGACACGCCCACCTAGCGAAGCTTGATTTATCGACGGGAATCACCTACAATGACAATGGATTTCGTTTGTTAGAGATTCTATGACACCGATTCGTATCGCCATTGCCGGCGTGGGCAACTGCGCCAGCGCCCTCCTCCAAGGTTTACAGTACTATCGCAAGCCGACGCACACGAACGGCCGAGCATCCGTGCCGGGCCTGCTCCATAGGCGTGTCGGTCCATACACCCCCGCTGACATTACAGTGGTCGCGGCATTTGACATCGACGCCAGAAAGGTCGGCCAACCGATTGAAGTCGCCGCGAGGGCGGCGCCAAACTGCACGACGCAGTTCCTCACGCGATTTCCGCGGTATCGCATCGCCGTTGAGATGGGCCCGATCCTCGACGGGGTCGCTCCCCACATGAGCCAGTACCCGCCGGCACAGACGTTCGTGGTCGCGAAGGCGCGCCCAACCAATGTCGCACGGGTCCTCGCGAAGAGCGGCGCGGAAATCCTCCTGAACTATCTTCCGGTGGGCTCCCAGCGCGCGACCTCGG
>JACPSQ010000033.1 GCA_016193195.1 Candidatus Omnitrophota bacterium | reverse complement strand
CCCCGCACGCTTGGCTTCGCCAAGCGAAGCCGCGGGGGTGCCCGCCTCGGTCGCAACCGACGCAGCATTAGACTTCCAAGACCTTAGGAGCTTCAGTGAGGACGCGGCAACCATCCTTGGTGACGACGACCATGTCCTCGAGGCGGAGGCCGCCGGCGTCCAGGTAATAAAGGCCTGGCTCCACGGTCACGACCATGCCGGTCTTGAGCGTGTCCGGCTTGACGCCCACGCGGGGCGGCTCATGGATCTCCAGGCCGACGCCATGCCCGGTCCCGTGGAAGAACCCCTGCATACGCCCATCCTGCTCGCCGGTTTTGAACCCGAGTGATGCGAAGTAGTCCAGAATCGCCTTGTGGATCGCCGAACCATCCACTCCGTCTTTGATCATCCGGAAGGCAATCTCCTGCCCTTCCCTCACCGCTTGGAACATCCGCTTGACCTTGTCGGAAGCCTTGCCTTTCACGACGGTACGCGTGAGGTCGGCGAAGTAGCGCGTGCGCGCGTGCTGCGGGAAGACGTCCATGACGATAGGCTCGTTGGCCTTGAGCGGACCAGAGCCTTCGTTGTGCGGATCCACCGCCTGGACACCGCAGGCGATGATCGTGTGCTGGGCCACGCAGCCGCGCTCCATCATGACAAGGTGCATCGCCTTGCGGATCAGCTCCGCAGTGAGCGGTTTGCCGCCGATCCACAGGGTGCCGTCCGGTTTCACCTCGGAGTTGCGGATGAACTCGATCGCGCATTCGAGCGCCTCCTCCGTCGTGCGCAGCGAGTCGGTGAGGAGTGCTACCTCCTCCTCGGACTTGACCATCCGCTCAGGAAAGAAGGGATCCGGCGTCGGCTGGACCTCGACGCCGCGCTTGCGGAGCCTATCGGCGTGCGTCAGGCTGAAGTCCGCCGGCACGTCGACCTTTTTGACGGAATGGCTGTTGAGCAACTCCGCGACGACATCCGTCATCGTCGGCTCCTTCACACCAGCGCGCTTGGCCTGCTGCGTGAGCTTGGTGTACGAGAGGATCTCGTCGACCCTGGCCTGGGCTTTTGCCCGATCCACTTCCAGGTCGCTCATCACGATGATGCGACGGCCGTTGATTTGAACGAAGATAAAGGGATCCGGCGCCAGGAAACGGGTCGCGTAGTAGAGGTTGGCGTTCTTCTCGCTATCAGCGATGATGAGGCGAGCAGCGGTCATGGCTCCACCCTTCGAGCGGCTCTCCACACAATCAACGCAACCACGAAGATTATGGCGCTTTGCAGTAGCATAACATATAATAAATTTTGCGAAGCGAAATTTATGAGCGAAGCGGCATTTTTTTATCTCTTCACGACGGTGATGGTGCTCGCCGCCCTCTCGGTGGTGCTCAACCGCCGACCGATCTACAGCGTCCTCTCGCTCCTGTTGGCGATGTTCTGCCTCGCGGCGCTCTTCGTCATGCTGGGGGCCTACTTCGTCGCCGCCTTGCAGATCCTCCTCTACGCCGGCGCGGTGCTGGTCCTGTTTCTCTTCGTCATCATGCTCCTCAACCTCGAACCGGAGGCCCTCGCGCGCATGCGCCTCTTTACCCTCCGCACCGCCGGGACGCTGACCGCCCTCGTCTTTTTCCTCGCGCTCTCCAGGATCCTCCGAAGCGCCGGCCAGTCTTCGGCGTTCCCGAGCCCGTCCCCATCAAGCGGGACCGTCGAATCGGTCGGCAGGCTCCTCTTCTCGACGTACCTGCTGCCGTTTGAGCTGACCTCATTTCTCATCTTGGCGGCCATCATCGGCGCCGTCACCCTCGCCCGTTCCAACGACTCCTCAAGATGACACGTCAGTCCATAGTCCATAGTCCGCAGTCCATCGTTCCTATCACCCGCCACCCATCACCCATCACCCATCCCCCGCCACTCGCCACTCACCACTCGCCACTTCCGTCATGGTGACACTCACCCATTATCTCGTTGCGAGTGCGCTGCTCTTCGCCATCGGCCTCGCCGGCATCGTGACGCGCCGCAACGTACTCATGATCCTGCTCTCTATTGAGCTCATGTTCAACGCCGCGAACCTCGCGTTCGTGGCGTATGCCAGGGCCTGGGGAGATGTCGGGGGACAGGTGGTCGTCTTCTTTATCATCACGGTGGCGGCCGCGGAGGTCACGGTGGGCTTGGCGATCGCCGTGCTCCTGGCGCGCCAGCTCAAGACGCTGAACGCCGATGAGGTCAGCCTCCTCAAATGGTAGCAATCCCTCACACCTCACACCTCACACCTCTCACCTCTCTCTTGAGTTGGACCATCCTGCTGGCGCCGCTGTGTGCCGCAGTCCTGATCCAACTCGTCGGGATCCACCGGAGGCGGCTCAGCGCGACGCTCGCCGTCGCCGCCCTGGTGACGTCGTTTGCCTGCGCGGGCTGGCTCTTCCTCCAAACGCTCGGCAACCCTGTCATCCTTCCCTATGAGCTCTCCGTCTCCTGGATTTCACTCCCCGGCCTCGCGGTCCCGTTTGGCATCTTCATGGACAGGCTCTCGCTCCTCATGACGCTCGTCGTCACGGGGGTGGGGAGCGCCATCTTCATCTACTCGATCGGCTACATGGCGGACGATCATGCCTACAGCCGGTTCTTCGGCGTGCTCTCGCTCTTCGCCTTTTCGATGCTCACCATCGTGCTCTCGAATAACTGGATCGAGCTGTTCATGGGATGGGAGCTCGTGGGGTGCTGCTCGTACCTCCTCATCGGCCACTGGTACGAGCGACCGTCCGCCGCTGAGGCCGGCAAGAAGGCGTTTATGGTGAACCGCGTTGCGGATTTTGGGTTCTTCATCGGCATCCTCGCCCTGTGGGCCATCTCAAGCCCGCTCGCCTCCGAGCGGACGTTCCACTTCCAGACGCTGCAGGAACGGTTGCCCGGCCTCGCCCAGCAAGGGTTCGTGCCGTTTGCCCTGCTGCCGCTCATCGGCCTGTTGCTCTTCTGCGGGCCCCTCGGAAAATCGGCCCAGTTCCCGCTCCACGTCTGGCTGCCGGATGCGATGGAGGGTCCCACGCCGGTCTCCGCCCTGATCCACGCAGCGACGATGGTGGCGGCCGGCGTCTACCTCCTGTGCCGGTCGTTCTGGCTCTTCGCAAGCGTGCCGCAGGTGTTAACGACGATCATGTGGGTGGGGGGGCTGACGGCGTTTCTCTCCGCGTGCCTCGCGTTCGTCGAAAACGACCTCAAGCGGATCCTCGCCTACTCGACGCTGAGCCAGCTTGGGTACATGGTGATGGCCCTGGGCCTCGGCGGCCCGACCGCCGGCATGTACCACCTCACGACCCATGCCTTCTTCAAAGCGCTCCTCTTCCTTGCCGCGGGCAGCGTCATCCACGGCACCCACGAGCAGGACATCTGGAAGCTCGGGGGGCTCCTGCGCCCGATGCCGTGGACATCGGGGGCATTCCTCATCGGGGGCCTCGCGCTCTGCGGCTTCCCAGGCCTCTCGGGGTTCTTCAGCAAAGATGAGATCCTCGTGCTCGCGCACGAGCGCAACCTCGCGCTCTATTGGCTTGGAACGCTCACTGCCGGCATGACCGCGTTCTACATCGCGCGGGCCTGGTTCGTCGCGTTCACCGGGAAAACACGCGGCCACCCGCCCGCCACCCTGGCCGGATACGGGGCGGGCGGGCATGAGTCGCCGCCGGTGATGATCGGGCCGCTTGTGCTGCTGGCGGCGCTCTCCGTCGTCGGCGGCTACCTCGGCATCCCCCGCTTCCTCGAAGAGCATGGGGGTGGATTCCATTGGCTGGTGGCCGGCACCTCGCTTGCCGTCGTCACGGTGGGCCTCGGCCTGGCGTGGCTCATCTACAAACGGCAGGCGATCTCCGCGCAACAGCTCGTTCAGGCGCTGGCGCTGCCCTACTCATTCCTCCAGCGGCGCTACTACATTGATGAGATCTACGCCTGGTACGTCGCCACCATCCAGCAGAAATTGATCGCCGGGCTCTGCGCTTGGGTGGAACGGCACGTGATCATCGGCCTTGCGGTGAATGGGACCGCCCGGCTCACCCAAGCGCTGGGACGGCTCATCCGCCTCTGCCAGACCGGGAGGATCCAGACGTACGCGCTGGCGTTCCTGATCGGCATCATCTGGCTCCTTTCCATCCCCCTCGGCCGGTGAGATGCCGTTCCCGTTGACCGCGACCATCCTGCTCTCCCCGGCGCTCGGGGCGCTTGTCCTGTGCGCCATCCCGGAGGGTCGTGACGCGCTCATCCGTCGTCTTGCGGTGACCTCAACGGGAATCCCCCTCGCGTGCGCGTTGGCCGCCGTGATGACCTACAATCGCGTCGCGGGCGGCTACCAGCATGAGATCGTCATCCCGTGGATCCGAACGCTTGGAATCAACGCCCACCTCGGGGTGGACGGCATCAGCGCAGTCCTCGTCCTGCTCCATGCGATCTGCGCGTTCACCGGGGTCCTGATCTCGTACGCCATCAAGGAGCGGGTGAAGGAGTACTACATTTTTTATCTGCTCCTCATCACGGGCGTCTTCGGGGTCTTCCTCTCGCTGGACCTGTTCTTCTTCTACTTCTTCTACGAGATGGCCGTCATCCCCATGTACCCGCTCATCGGCATCTGGGGAAGCGACGTGACGGAGCAGGGCGTCGTGCGCTTCTCGAAAGAGTACGCCGCGATGAAGCTCACCGTCTACT
>JACPSQ010000032.1 GCA_016193195.1 Candidatus Omnitrophota bacterium | reverse complement strand
ATGTCCAAGTCGCTCGGCAATTTCGTGACGGTGGAGGAAGCGCTCAAGGCGTGCGGCGATGAGCCAGATGTGCTGAAGCTGTTTTTCTTGAGCGGGCATTATCGTAGTCCGCTTAACTACACGCTGGCCATCGTGAGAGCTTCTAAACAGCGCTATGATGGTTACCGCAATCTGATCGATCTCGCAGGCAACTCGGTGGTTAAAGTAGGCGGCAATGAGTTGGCGGGGCCGGTGGAAGAGGTTGAGAAGTGGAAGCAGGGGTTTTTCAGCGCGCTTGACGATGATCTCAACACCCCTCAGGCGCTTTCGGCGCTTGATGGGATGCGCAGCTTAGGCTGGCAGCTGTGGGACGAGGTGCTCCATGGGGTGGAGGACAGCAAAGGGAAATTTCTATCTGTTGTGAGAGAATTGGTGACACACGGGAAAGTGCTCGGCCTTTTTGAAAGACTTTCAGAGACGGACCTTTCAAAACAGATCGGTGGTGTCGTTGAAGACGCCGTGAGGGCTCGAGTAGAAGCTCTTAAGGAAGCTCGAGAACAGTATCGTCGGCAAAAGAATTTTGCTGCCGCAGATCGTTGTCGACAAGAAATTAATGATTTGGGGTACACAATTGAAGACACCCCGCGCGGACCGATCGTGCGCCCCAAGCACTAACTTCTCGTTCCATCTGAGGTCTGACGTCTGATGTCCGTTCGAGGATGTTTCATCACCGTGGAGGGTCCGGAAGGTTCGGGGAAATCAAGTCAGAGCCGCGCGCTCGTGCGAACGCTCAAGCGGGCCGGCTACCAGGTGGCGTGGGTGAGGGATCCGGGCTCGACGGCGCTCGGGCGGTCGCTGCGACGTTTGCTGCTCGAGACCTCCGCGTCACTCTCCCCCGTGGCCGAGGCCCTGCTGTTCATTGGGGGACGGGTGCAGCTCGTGGAGCAGGTGATCCGCCCGGCCCTCGCGAAGGGACGCGTGGTCGTCTGCGACCGGTTCCATGACTCGACCGTCGCCTACCAAGGGTTCGGCGGCGGGCTGGACGTGGCGTGGCTCGATCGGCTCGGGCGCTCAGCGATTCACGGCGTGATGCCGCATCTTACGATCCTGCTGGACATCCCGACGGCTGTCGGCTTCAGGCGGCTTCAACGCCGCCGGGATCGGATGGAGCGCAAAACGCGTGCGTTTCACCAGCGGGTTCGCTCCGGCTATCTGCGTCTGGCGACGCGCGAGCCCCGTCGGTTCGTTGTCATCGATGCATCGCGCTCACCTGAAGCCGTCAGGCGGGAAATCCAGCAGGTCGTGATGCAGCGCCTGAAACAACGCGTCTCATGGTATTAATTCTCGCTCAAGGCTCCAGGCTCAAGGCTCTAGGCAGAGGCAGTTGCCTCCAGCCTCGAGCCTCCAGCCTCGAGCCACGTGTTGCCGCTCGTTATTAAGATGGCGTGGGACGATATCCTTGGACAGGATTGTGCGAAGCGGGTGCTGCAGCTTCACCTCTCCGATGGGCGGGTGGCGAACGGCTACCTTCTCGTTGGACCGGAGGGGGTGGGGAAACGCCGCCTGGCCATCGAGATGGCGAAAGCGCTCAACTGTACGGCAGGCGGCTCGCGGCCGTGCGATGGGTGTCCCACGTGCCGGCAGATCGTCCGCTCGACCCATCCGGATGTGCACGTCCTCGTGCCCGGCGGCCCTGCGGATCAAATCAAGATCGAGCAGCTCCGGCTGCTGTTGAGCCGCATCATGCTGCGTCCGTTCAACGCGACGATGCAAGTCGCGATCATCGACGGGGCGGAACGGTTGACCGAGGAGGCGGCCAACAGCTTGCTGAAAGCGTTGGAAGAGCCCCCTGCGCATACCCGCTTCCTCTTGACGACGACGCAGCTCTCACGCTGCCTCGCGACGATCGTGTCCCGCTGCCAGGTCGTCCGGTGCCAGCCGCTCCGGCTTGACCTCGTGCAGCGGGTGCTCCTTGATGGGCGGCACTGCGAGGCCCGGACCGCCGAGACGATTGTGCGGCTCTCTGGAGGAAGCGCCTCGCGGGCGATTGAGCTGGCCGGCCGATGGTCGAGCTACCGGCAGGTGCTCGCCCGGCTTGCCAGCGGGACGCCGGCTGCCTGGATCGAGGAGCCGTTGCCTGAGACGCGAGAAGAGGTTACGGACCTCTTAGATGGCATGATGGCGTGGTTGCGGGACATCGCCGTTGCGGCGGTGCTGGATGATCCGTCCAGGCTGGCGCACGCGGAGCATGCCGAGATCCTGCGTCGTCAAGCGCAGGAGGCCGATGTGGACCGATGCATCGAGCTCGCCTTCAAACTCGTGGCGATGCGGGAATCGTTGGAGCAGTTCGTGAGCCCGCGCCTCGTCGCCTCGCTGGCGCGGGAATCCTGGCTCTCACTGAGTGGCGAGTGGCGAGTGGCGAGTGGCGAGCGTGCGAAGACCTAACATGGGTCATGTGTTGGTGTTTGTCTTCCTCACTCGTCACTGGTCACTCTTCACTCGTCACTGACGGTGATGTCTAAGACCATCTACGTGACGACGCCGCTCTACTACGTGAACGCTGCGCCGCACATCGGTCACTCGTATACCAACGTGGCGGCGGATTGCATGGCCCGCTATCATCGCCTGAACGATGAGGAGGTCTTCTTCCTCACCGGCACGGATGAGCATGGGCAGAAGATCGAGCAGGCGGCCATCGCCGCCGGCAAGACCCCTCAGGCCTTTGTGGATGACATGGTGGAACAGTTCAAAGCGTTATGGCGGCTGTTGGGGATCTCCTACGACGATTTCATCCGGACGACGGAGGAACGCCATCAGCGTGTGGTTCGCGCGTGCCTGACGCGTCTCCATGACGAGCACACGTTGCTCCACACGACCTATGAGGGCTGGTACTGCACACCCTGCGAGACGTTTTGGACGCAACACGATGTCGAGGCATCGGTTGTTTCAAGGGGGGTGACTGCCTGCCCGAGTTGCAAACGTCTGGTCGAAGGGGTCACGGAAGATGGATGGTATCTCCCCTTGCGCGAGAGCCAGCAGTGGCTTCAGGGCTTCCTGCGAAGTCATCCGGCCTTGATCCAGCCATCGTCCCGCTTCAACGAGATCGCGAGCCTGTTGGAGCAGCCGTTGCCGGAGTACCTTTGCCTCACGCGGCCGCGCCAACGCGTCGGGTGGGGGATCCCGGTGCCGTTCAGCGAGCAGCACGTGACCTATGTGTGGTTCGATGCGCTGCTGAACTACATCAGCGCGGTCGGCTATGGGGAAGACCGTGACCGGTTTGCGGCGCACTGGCCGGCCGACGTCCAGTTCATCGGCAAAGACATCCTCCGTCATCACGCGGTCTACTGGCCGATCATCCTGCATGCCCTCGGGTTTTCCGACGAGCAGATGCCGCGGAGGATCGTGGCCCACGGCTGGTGGAAGGTCGGAGAGCAGAAGATGTCGAAGTCGCTCGGCAACATCATCGATCCATTCGTCGTGATCGGGACCCTGCTCAAGGACCAGCCGTACGCGGCGGATGTGTACCGCTACTTCCTCCTGCGGGAAATCCCGTTTGGGCAAGACGGCAGCTTCTCGGAGGAGGCGATCTTCACGCGGCTCTCTGCGGATCTGGCGAACGATTTGGGGAACCTGGTCAACCGCACCCTCTCCATGGTCGATCGGTATTGCCACGGCCGGCTTCCAGCTCCGGCGGCCATCGGCTGCGCGGTCGACGACGAACCGCTTCGGCAGGCTCCCCTCGGGCTTGTGTCCACCGTTGAGGAGGCGATGGGCCGCGTCGAGTTCTCCGAGGCGCTCGAAGCGATCATGCGCCTCGTCACCCAGGCCAATCGCTACATCGAGGTGGCGGCCCCCTGGAAGCTGGCCAAGGAGGCGGACAGGACCCCCCGCCTGCACGCCGTCCTCAACATGCTGGCGGAAGTCACCCGTGTGGTCAGCATCACCCTGGAGCCGTTTATGCCCTCCGTCGCGCAGGCGATGTGGCAACAGCTTGGCTGTGGCCGCGCGACGCGCCGACTCCAGGATGCCAAACGGTGGCCCGGCCTCGCCTCCGGACAGGCGATTGGCCCGCATCCGGTGCTATTTCCTCGGAGCGATTCGGTCAGCAGCCCATGATCCCCCCACCCCTTTGCCAGCCGAAGGCTGGCTTGACCGTTGCAACGATCCGTTGGCGGTCCGCCAGAGGCGGACCGAAAGGGGTGGGGGGATGAGCACCATCCAACGTCTGCTGCGGGGCCGGCTTCTCTACTTGGTCTTCAGCTTGCTGCTCGTCGCGCTCCATTACTATGTGGGGACGGGAGTACTGTTGCCCCTCGCCCCTCTCGATCTCGCCCAGGTTCCGGAGACGGACCTCTCGCCTGCAGCGCACGCCGGCGATCACCTGAGCTGGTGGCCGGAAGGGTTCAGTCTCGGGGCGCTCCAACGGATGTCTGTGCAGCACCCATCCCTCGCGATGCTCCTGTCGATCCTGACCATCTGTGCGATCGGATTGGGCCTGGCGGGGTTTGCGATCGCATGGCGGGCGCTGCGGACCGGTCGCATCCGCTCCGTGTGGCGCTTTACCTCGCGTCGTCTCCCGTCGTGGTCGTTCGGGGAAGCCGGCCGCATCGCCCTTCTGACCCTGCTGATGGCAGGCCTCTTGCCCCTGCTCTACTTAGCGGTCCTTTCCCGGTGGGGCGCTGGATGGCTCGACGTTCATCTCAGGCTCACCGTGTCGATGCTCTTCCTCGACGCGTTTGCCATTCTCGTCATCTTGACATTCGCTGCAGGGAAGGGCCCCTCGTTGGGCCGCACGTTCGGCTTCTCGAGCCAACAGCCTGCGGCGTCGATCGCGGCGGGGCTCCACGGCTACGTGGCGGTGTTCCCGTGGCTCTTCGTCCTCTTGGTGATCACGGTGGAGCTGGCGCGGGCGCTGGGCCTGAAGCCGCCGATCGAGCCGATTCAGCGGCTCATCTTCCAGGAAGATCGGGCGCTCGTCCTGGGATTGACGGCTCTGTTGACCTGCGTGGTCGGCCCGGTGGCTGAGGAGCTCTTCTTCCGCGGGGTCGTCTATCCGGCGATTCGCCAGCGGACGGCCTGGGGGTTCGCGACCCTCGCTAGCGGAGTCCTGTTCGGGCTCCTGCACGCCAACCCTGTGGGATTTCCTTCCATCTTCCTGCTGGGGTGTCTTCTGGCGAATCTCTACGAGCGGACGGGATCGCTCGCCGGCCCCCTGGCGGTCCACGTGCTCCACAATACCTTCCTCATGAGCATGGCCTTCGTGTTCCGGCAACTGATGACCCTCACCTGACGGATGGCTGTAGAGACCTTGCAGACGATCGCGCAGGTGGGTGAGGTCGGGCTGATTCACCGCATCCGCCACCGGATCCAGGGGGACGCTTCGGTGGCTGTCGGCATTGGCGTATGCTGATCGAGGGGGTTCACTTCCATCGACGATCCGTGCCGGCGAGGCAGATCGGCTGGAAGGCGCTCGCGTGCAACGTCAGCGACGTGGCCGCCATGGGAGGCCGGCCGCTCTGGGCGGTCATCTCGCTTGGTCTGCCGCCCAGGACGAGCGTGCCCTTTGTGGACGCGTTGTATGCCGGGCTTCGGCGGTGTGCGCGGCGCTTTGGGGTGGCCATCGTGGGCGGCGATACGGTCCGGGCCAAACAGGTGGTGGTGGATGTGGCGATCATCGGGACCGTCGAGCCAGGGCATGTCGTGCTGCGCAGCGGCGCGCAGCCGGGGGATGCGCTGTTTGTGACTGGGCGGCTTGGAGGCTCGTATCGGAGCGGTCGGCATGCGAGGTTCCTGCCGCGCCTCGCCGAAGCCCAGGCGTTGGTGCGGCGGGTTCGAGTGCATGCCATGATCGACCTCTCGGATGGGCTGGCCTCAGACCTGTGGCAGGTCAGTCGCGCCAGCGGGATGACGCTTCGGGTGGACATGGCGAGGATTCCCGTGTCGAACGCTGCGCGGAAGTGCCTGCGCCGTCGCTGCCCATGCCGTGCCTGGCACGGTTGGCAGGCCCAGTTCCATGCGTTGATGGACGGCGAGGACTTTGAGCTGCTCTTCGCGGTAGGCGCCGGCGCAGCGATGCGTGTCCCCCGTCGGGTTCGGTCCTGTCCGGTGACGCGCATCGGCCGGGTGGTCGCGCGGGGCATCAGGGTGGAATTGGCATTTCCCGGCGGCCGCGTGACGCGGCTCACACCTCAAGGATTTCGTCACTTCTGATGGTCAATCCAAAATCCAAAATCCAAAATCCAAAATCCGAAAAGGTGGTGGAGTTCCTCAGCGGCTCCGTCGAGGAGACGCAGGCCATCGGCGAGCGGATCGGCCGGCTCCTGCGCCCGGGGGATGTGGTCGCCCTCTTCGGCGAGCTCGGCACAGGGAAGACGACGCTCATCCAGGGCCTCGCGCGCGGGCTGGGGCGGGACCCTGAGGCGGTCAAGAGCCCGACCTTCGTCCTCATGCGCGAATATCCCCCCGGCCCGCCTTTTACGAGCGCCGGGGCGGGCGGGGAGGTGCCACTCGTCCACATTGACGGATACCGACTGGCAGATGCGCGGGCGGTCTCCTGGCTCGATCTGGACCTCGTGTTCTCGCCGCGCAAGATCACGGTCATTGAGTGGGCGGAGCGGTTCGCCGGCGCGCTCCCCGAGGATCGTCTGGAAGTTCGGTTGAGCCACGTCAGCGCGAACCGACGGCGGCTCGTCCTCGTCCCCTCGGGCCCCCGCGCCGCTGAAATGGTCACCCGCCTCCAACAACAATCCAAAATCCAAAATCCAAAATCCAAAATTTCTTCGGTTGAGGAACACCATGCCACTGCTCGCGATTGAGACCTCGAGCCGCCAATTAGGCGTCGCGGTGATTGACGGCGAGCGGCTCCTGTCTTCCTATGAGCTGCTGGCCGACTACCCCCATGCCGTTGAGCTGCCGGCGGCGCTCACCCGCGTGCTCCAGGCGGCCTCGACGACGTTGGATCAGGTGGAGGCGATGATCATCGATATCGGTCCCGGTTCGTTTACCGGCCTGCGCATCGGACTGGCGTTTGTGAAAGCGCTGGCGTTTCCGAGGCGCACGGCCGTCGTGGGGGTCGCTTCGCTCGACGTCCTGGCGGCCAACCTGCCCTCCGCGCCTCGGCTCGTGTGCCCCATCCTCGATGCCAAACAGCGCAACGTCTACGCGGCGCTCTATCGTCTTGACGCGGGGCGGCCGCTCCGGCAGAGCGACTATCTCCTCGGACCGGTGGACGACGTCCTGGCCCTCGTGAAGGAGCCGGCGGCGTTTCTGGGGGATGGCGCCGCGCTCTACCGCCACCGCATCCTCGAGCGATGCCCCGAGGCCCAGGTTGCCGACCCGGAGTTGTGGCTGCCCCGGGCGGCCACGCTGGCCCGCCTGGGTCGGGAGCGATTCCTGCAGGGCCAACGCGACGACCCTGCGACCCTCGTGCCGCTCTACCTCTATCCCCTGGACTGCTCCGTGCGCTCCCCTGATCGCCCGACGTCGGTCCTCGCCAAAGTCCCCCAGTCGGCGACCTAATCGCTCCCGGTCGTGCCTTAATTTGGGGCCAACTTCAGGCAGCACCTCGCTCCCCCGCCCCTGTCGCTCCGCCCAGCATCGTGCTATAATACGTGCCGATCATGGCTGCCAACATGAAGGGCGCGCACATCCTCGTCGAGTCGCTCAAGCGCGAGGGGGTCGAGATCGTCTTCGGCATCCCGGGTGGGGCGAACCTCCCCACCTTTGATGCCCTCCACCGGTCTTCCCTGAAGGTCATCCTGACCGTCCATGAGCAGGGGGCCGCCCACATGGCCGATGGGTATGCCCGGGCGACCGGGAAGGTCGGGGTGTGTCTGGCAACCTCAGGGCCTGGGGCGACCAATCTAGTCACCGGCATTGCGACCGCCTTCATGGATTCCATTCCCATCGTGGCCATTACGGGGCAGGTGCGGACGTCCGTCATCGGCAACGACGCGTTCCAGGAGGCCGATACGATGGGGATCACCAGGCCCGTGACGAAGCATAGCTTCCTCGTCAAAGATCCGCGGGAGATGGCACGCGTCGTGAAGGAGTCGTTCTACATCGCCTCGACGGGCCGCCCGGGCCCCGTGCTGATTGATCTCCCCGTCGATACGACGGTCAACGAAGCGGAGTTCGTGTATCCGGATCGGGTGAACATCCGCGGCTACCGGTTGCACGCCGAGCCTGAGATTCCACGTGACGCGATCCGCAACGTCGCTGAGGCGATCGCCCAAAGCCGTCAGCCGATCATCTATGCGGGAGCCGGCGTCCTCCACGCAGGGGCTTCGGCTGAGCTGGCGGAGTTTGCCAGAACGACCCGCATCCCAGTGACCACAAGCCTCCTTGGGCTGGGAGGGTTTCCGGAGACGGATCCGCTCAGCCTCGGGATGCTGGGGATGCACGGGTTTGAGTACACCAACTACGCCGTGGCGCAGGCGGATCTCCTCATCGGCATCGGGGCGCGGTTTGACGACCGGGTCACCGGCAAGCCGGATGAGTTTGCCAAGCGCGCCAAGAAGATCCACATCGACGTGGATCCCTCCTCGATCAACAAGACGGTGGTGGTCGATTACCCGATCGTCGGCGACGTGAAACGGGTGCTCCAGGAGCTCAATCGAATCGTGCAGCCGGTTGACACCCGCGCCTGGCTCAAGACCCTGGATGAGATGCGGAGGAACTACCCGCTGACCTACCGGGAGAAAAAGAAGCTGCTGCCGCAGTTTGTCGTTCAGCAGATCTCCGAGGTCACGAAGGGCAAGGCGGTGGTGGCGACCGGCGTGGGCCAGCACCAGATGTGGGTGGCCCAGTTCTACCAGTTCAACACCCCGCGCTCGATCATCACAAGCGGGGGTCTCGGCACCATGGGGTTTGGGCTGCCGGCGGCGATCGGCGCGCAGTTCGGGCGTCCCGACGCCGTCGTGTGGGATATCGACGGCGACGGGAGCTTCC
>JACPSQ010000061.1 GCA_016193195.1 Candidatus Omnitrophota bacterium | reverse complement strand
CATCCGGGAAGCGGGCCGGCTTCTGGCGACACCACTCTTTGTTGTGCTGCTCGTGGTGGAGACGACGGATGTCATCTTCGCGGTCGATTCGATTCCAGCGATCTTCGGCATCACCCTGGACCCCTTCATCGTCTACAGCTCCAACGCCTTTGCGATCCTGGGCCTGCGGGCGCTCTACTTCGCCCTGGCCGGGCTGATGCGGCTCTTCACCCACCTCCACTATGGGCTGTCGGCCATCCTCGTCTTTGTGGGGGTGAAGATGCTCATCGCGGACGTCTACAAGATCCCCATCGGGATCGCCTTGGGGGTCGTGGCTGGAATTTTGGCGCTATCCATTCTGGCCTCCATCCTCTTTAAGCCAGTCGCAGAAGCGCCAAACCCGAGACGCCAACCAGGAGGGCCCGCGTGATGAGTACCAGCCACGTCTGGATCTGGTACACGACGGTGGGTATCATCCTGACGGTCGCAACGGTTGCGGCCATCCGCGGCGGCCTTACGTCGCGCCATGCCCTGACGGCCATCCGGTTGGCCCAGCAGGAGGTCATCGCCGCCCGCAGTGCGCATCCGGAGATGACGACGCCCCAGGCCCTCCAAGACGCTGAGGCGATGCTCTCCAAGGCCTATGAGGCGCTGGCGGCGCGTCGCTATGAGGAGGCGATGGCTGCCGCCAGCAAGGCCCGTCAGCTGTCCAACGCCTCGTTAGAGCCGCAGACTCCGTGAATGAAACGGCTCCTCATCTTCTCAGCCTGCGTCGGCCTGTTGCTCTTGCTCGTCGGCCCAATCCATGAGGGAGCGGGTCGGTGGCTCAGCTCATCAGGGACCTTCCAGACGTCGAAGCCACGCTCCAGCGCGGCGCGGGGAGGACGATCCGCAGGGCTCCCCAGTCCCAGTGTGACCTCGACACCTCGCGCCGCAGACGGTGCTCGCATAGGCGAGCAGACTGAAGACATCCAGACCGCGATTCAGGAGTACCGCCTGCGCTCGGCCAAGCGGGTCAAGCAGGTTCAGCGGGCGCTCAAACAGGCGGGCTTTGACCCCGGGTCAATTGATGGCCTCATCGGCCACCGCACCGATACCGCGCTCATCGAGTTCCAGAAAGCCCACGGCTTGGAGCCGGATGGCGTCCTCGGCGTAAAGACGTGGGAGGCACTGAGGGCGTATCTGCCGACGGCAACAGCAACAGAAGTGGACACGCAGTAACAGGAGGCAACCGATGGATCTACGTCTGATTGCGACAACGTTTACGACGTTGTTCTTGGCTGAGCTGGGCGACAAGACTCAGCTCGCCGTGTTATCGCTGACCGCCTCGAGCCGGCAACCCTTGGCAGTGTTTGTCGGAGCGGCTCTGGCACTGCTGGCCGTCACCGCCATCGGTGTGTTGGTCGGTGAGGGCGTCAGCCGCATCGTACCACCCTGGCTGATCCAGAAGGCAGCCGCCTTTGCCTTTATCGCCATCGGCGTCCTCCTCCTTCTCGGAAAAACCGCTTGAGCCACGCCCGACCTCCTTTCAGCCTCTGCAGCACGGAGTTCCCCGCGCATGACGCATAGGGCCACGGTCGTCATCGCCGTTGCGCTCAGCGTTGCCGCTGGAGCCGCGGCCTCTGTCGCCGTGCAGGCATACCGGAGGGCCCAGGACGTCACACAGGCTCAGCGTGCGCTCGCCAAGCTGCAAGCGAATTGGCAGAGCCTACAGCAGCGGATCGACAGCGAGATCCGCAGCTTCAACGGCGACGTCGGGTTTGTCATCAAGGATTTGGAAACGGGAT
Organism: Candidatus Omnitrophota bacterium; assembly: GCA_016193195.1. GTDB lineage: Bacteria > Omnitrophota > Gorgyraeia > Aquiviventales > Aquiviventaceae > JACPSQ01. The sequence continues at coordinate 4,786 of JACPSQ010000061.1, read as the reverse complement.
GGAGACTCACCCATCAGCCGGAGCACAGATTCCCGTCAGCCAGCCTCGTCAAAATCGCCATCATGGCGGCTTGTTTCCAAGCTGTGCAAGAGGGACAGCTGGAGCTCAGTTCACGCCTGCGCTTCAACGCCGCTGATCGAATGTCGGGCTCCGGCGTGCTCAAGGATAAGCCAGTCGGGACGATGGTCACCGTCGAAGCGCTCATTCCCCTGATGATCGCCGAGAGCGATAACACCGCCACCAACATGCTGATCAATAGACTCGGGCTGGCTTCCTTGAATCGGTCTTTTCAGGCACTCGGATTGCGCCAGACCAACCTCGCCCGCAAGATGATGGATTTTGCAGCCCGAGCCAAAGGGATCGAGAACTATACCACGGCAACCGAGATGGCGTTCCTGTTGGAACGGCTCTACCGGCAGGAGTTGGTCAGCCCAGACTGGTCGCGCCGTGGCCTCGAGCTCCTCAAGCAGCAAAAACTCCGCGATCGGATTCCTGCGCAGCTACCTCCTGAGACAGTCGTGGCCCACAAGACCGGTCTCGAGAACCACATCTGCCACGACGCCGGGATCGTCTTGACCCCGAAGGGCGACTTCCTCATCGTGGTCCTGACAAGACACAAAGGCCCAAGCAAAGCTGCTAAAGTATGGATAGCCAATCTAGCCCTGCACACGTATCGATATGTACTCAACAGCCCAAGACATCGGAGAGATTCAAGAAGTGTATGAGCCGGTCTGAATCTTCGTCCGTAGATTCTGGTGCGGTTACGGCCTACCTACTCACCAACCGCTCCAGCTCTTCGACGTGCTCCTGGCTGAGAATGACCTCATCGTGGGGGATGAGGTTCAAGAGCTTCCGGTAGAAGTCGACGGTCTGCCGCTCGTACTTCAGGTTGATCTTGACCGCCTTGAGCGAGTCCTGATGGATCTGGATCTCGCCCACCTTCGTCGTCGGGGTGCCGCCCAGCGCGGCGATCCGCGCGCGCAGGATCTTCGCGTGCTCGGCTTCATCTGACGCGATCTCCTCAAAGCGGGCAATCAGTCCCTCCGCATACGGACCGGTCGTGATCGCCGCCTGCGTCACGTACTGGATGTGGCTGGCGTGCTCCATCTCGAGCCCCTCGTTCATCAGCTTGATGAGCTTCGCCGTATCAAGCGCCATCGGTTCCTCCTGTGGTCGACCCTGAACGCACCCGCAGTCTATCCGAGCCGGCAGGGCCTGTCAATTGTGTGCGCGAAGAGGTGTCGCAAAGATGCGCAAAGAGTAGTGGGCAACTTTCAGATCGTCACCGCAAAAGCGCAAAGGAGGCGCAAGCGCGCAACTCGCAAAGCCGCAGAATGCCCCTCTGCGTTTTTGCGGCCCCGCAAAGGCGCAAAGATGTTTTGCGCTTCTGCGAGGGCGTCTTTGCGGGCTTTTGCGATTTTGCGGCGTGCAAAGAAAACGCTGTCAATGATTCGTGAAGTTGTCCGGTGTTCATAGTTTGTGATCTGTCCGGTTGTGGTAGTTGTGGTGGTTAAGTTTTTCTACCGCCGCGCGTGCGGCTGTGCGGTCCTGGCGGGATGCGGAAGGTCTTCACCAGGTGCTCGGCAAGCGGATTGGGCCACTTGCGCTTTCGGGTGACCAGGTAGATCGTCTCGTCGATGCCTGTGGCGGCATGCGAGCCGATGACCGCCAGGCCGTTGGCAGGGAGACTCACGGAGACGGTGTACGCGTTCAGCGGCGCAATCCCGAAGCCCGAGAGCGCCAGCCGCCTGGCCAGCTCGACATCCTGGACCTCCGCGACGATCCGCGGCGCGAGCTTGTGCTCCGCGAAGAAGGCCTGCACCTGGTGGTAGACCTGGCTGGGCGCCATCGGCAGGATGACCGGGGCACCATCCAGAGCGCGGGGAAACCGGCGGTGCGTCCTTGCGACCGCTGGCACCGCGGTGAAGACGATGGGGATCTTCCCGATCACGTGATTGGCGAACTCCCCGCGGTCTCCCTGCCGAACCGGGACATCGGTCAGAATAACATCCAGCCGCTGCTGGCCCAGCTCAGCCAGGAGCCACTCCATCGAGCCCTCCTGGACGCTGACATGGGCCGAGGGGTCATGAGTCAAGATGGCGCACACCAGGGCATGCGTGAAGGCCCGTGGCGTAGCGTTGAGCACCCCGACTTGAATAAGCCGACGCCCGCCGATCGGCCGGTCTCGTAGCGTATCTTGTAATTCACGGCCGAGCTCAAAGATGCTCTCCGCGTAGTCGAGGACCGTCCGGCCTTCCTCTGTCAAGTAGAGCCGCTGGTTGCGCCGCTCAAACAGCGGCCTGCCCAGGTAGCTCTCGAATTGCTTGAGCTGCGCGCTGACGGTGGACTGCGCGAGCCGCAGGGTGTCACAGGCTTTGGAGATCGAGCCGCTCTTCGCGATCACGAAGAAGTAGTAGAGGTGGTGGTAGTTGAATGGAATCATCGGTTATATCGATGGATATCGTTTATATTATCTATTTTACAGACATCCATGTCAAGGGTAGTGTTGAGGCAACGATCACCACCCCGCCACATGCCAGATGCGCTGATCTTCCAGGATCTGTTCTACGTGTGGTTCGTCGGCCTGCTGGGCGGGCTGGTGGCCTACGTCCTGAAACAACCGCTCCTGCTGGGCTACATGCTGGGCGGCCTCCTGGTCAGCCCGTTTACGCCCGGCCCGGCCGTCCAGCACATCGACACCATCCAGCACCTGGCCGATTTTGGGGTGATCCTGCTGATGTTCAGCATCGGCCTGGAGCTGGCTCCTGTGGGCCTTCGCAGAATCGGGAAGGTCAGTCTGCTGGTCGGCCTCCTCAAGACGTTGCTCCTGGTTGCGGTGTCGCTGCCGATCGGGTGGACACTGGGTTGGCCGCTGACGCAGAGCGTGGTGCTGGGCTTCACGCTGTCGGTGTCCAGCACGATGGTCATCACGAAGATGCTCATGGAGCGCCAGGAGCTGCAGACGGCCCACGGACAGGCGCTTCTTGGCATCGCCATCATTGAGGACTGTGTGATGATGGCGCTGCTGCCGTTTCTGCCGATCATGGCTGATCCTGCGAGTTGGCATGTCGGCTCCGTCCTCCTGGTGCTTGCCAAGACTGTGGGGCTGCTCGTCCTCATGTTCGTGCTGGGCGTCCGATTGGTGCCCCGGCTCCTCACCTTCATTGGCAAGACCCGCGATGCCGAACTCTCCCTGTTGGTGCTGCTCGTGATCGCGTTAGGGACAGGAGTCATCGGAGTCTGGTGTGGGCTGTCGCTGGCGTTGGGGGCGTTCATCGCAGGATTAGTCGTCAGCGGATCGGAGACCACGACCGTGACGATGGGACGGATGCTGCCCATGCGGGACTTGTTCGTTGTGACCTTCTTTGTCTCGCTGGGGGTGCTGCTCGATCCACGCCTGGTGTTGCAGCACGGCGGGCTGCTCCTGGTGTTGCTGGTGTTTGTCCTGGGGCTGAAGTTCATCGTCAACACGGTGCTGTGCCTGGCGTTCCGCTGCCCCTGGCCCGTCGCCTGGAGAGTGGGCGTGGGACTGTCGCAGATCGGGGAGTTCTCGGTCGTCTTGTCGACGATCGCCCGGGGTCTGGGGTTGCTCCCGGCCGATGTGCACCACCTGATCGTGGCGGTGTCCCTGTTGAGCATCCTGGTCAACACGTTTGTGTTCAACCTCCTCAACAAGGCCCCCTCCATGCTGACGGCGGTCCGCAACAGAGGTCCTCTTGGCAAGCTCGCCAGATGATCACTGAGAGGATGACGGTCAACTACGTCGTAAGAGCTCATCCAGGGGCTCAGGCGATCTTCCGGGCGTTCAACATCGACTGGACGGTGGATGGCGACTGCTTCCTTGATGAGCTGTGCTGGTTGGCGCGGCCTCGACGTTGCGGTGGTGCTTGAGGCGTTGCGGCAGGCCCCGGGCGTTGCTGGTGAAGGAGTGACGAAGCGGGAGATGGCCAATGTCTAGGAGGAGGCACAGGGTATGCTGCAAGCCTTGAAGAGCCAGCTGCGGACGCTCGCCGAAGACCAGCGCGATCCCTTTGCTGCCAACATCCGAAAGCGGGTGGGCACCGTGGAGGCCGTGCACTACACGAAGCCGCTGCGCAGCCTGATCCTCGTGATGCCGGAGCTCATCGCCCAGATCCGGGCGTGGATGGAGCAGCCGGCCCTCCCGCCTCGGCTCAAGCGCCTCCACGGCTTCCTGTTGAGCTATCTGTATCACCCCACCGACTTCCTGCCTGAAGATAGCGCCGGACTCTTCGGCTACCTGGATGATGCATACCTCGTGGGCCGCGTCTACGCGCGGACGATGCAGCACCTGGACCACCGCACGCGACGCGCGCTGCCGAATCTGGCAGACCTCTCGGGCCAGCTCGCCCAGTGGCTGGAACTGGCCCAGCAGCTCCTGCCGGCTGAGACGCAGCGGATCGAGCACCTCTTGGATGAGATCCTCGAGGGGCGCACCGAGGCGTTCCGCCAGCTGATGGGCGAGGCGTACTGAGTCAAATGAAGCCGAGACTTGTGGAACGGAGTGAACACAAGTCTCTGGCTGAATTTGACCCTTGACATGGATACTCATGTCAAGGGTTCAATTCGCACAGACCCTTTACGTCGCACGTGCGACGTAAAGGGTGTGCTCATTGAAGGAGGATGAGGCCATGAACACGTTGAAAACGGGTGTCTTGCTCGTGCTGTTATCGGTCTTGCTCGTGGGCCTCGGGAGTCTCGTGGGCGGAACGCAGGGGGCCACCGTCGCGTTGGGGTTTGCCCTGCTGATGAACCTGGGCGCGTACTG
>JACPSQ010000050.1 GCA_016193195.1 Candidatus Omnitrophota bacterium | reverse complement strand
TGGCCCGTCGCTCGGTCTGGAAATCCCCCGCCGACATTGAGAATATCGTCAAGGAGTCGGCGCTGATCGCCGCGCGGAATAAACGCGAGCTCATCACCTTCAAGGACCTCTCGGAGGCGTTGGAGCGGATTGAGCTTGGCTTCAAACGCCGCCGGAAGATGAACGAGGAGGAGCGGCGTCGGATCGCCTATCATGAAGCCGGCCACGTCGTCGTCACCTACCTCCTGCACCCGACGGACGACGTGTTCAAGGCCTCGATCATCTCGCGACGCGACGCGCTGGGAGTCGTCTACCACCAGCCGCGCGAGGAGCTCTTCACCTCCAGCCGCAACCGCATCCTGGCCAACATCAAGGCCGCGCTGGGGGGCTTCGTCGCGGAAAAGCTCAAGTTTGAGTCCACCTCCGACGGGGTCGCGGCCGACTTCCACAACGCGATCACGCAGGCCCACAACATGGTCTGGCGCCTGGGGATGGGAACCAACGGCTTCGTCGGGGACTATGAAGCGCTCTTGAGCTCGTGGGCGTTCCGGGGCGCCGGCGCAGGCGATCGGCTGTCGGATCGCACGAAGGACCGGCTGAACGAAGAAACGCACCTGATCCTCTCGCAATGCGTCAAGGACGTCGAAGCGCTGCTGCGGACGGAAGACGTGCTCCTGGAGCGCTTCGCCGGCGAGCTGCTGAAGCGGGAGGAGCTCGAGTATGATGACATCGAAGCGATCTTCACCGAGTACGGCAAGCAGCGCCTCCTCCCTCCCCCAACACCCGCCCCCTCCTAACGCCTCGGAGCGCTCTCATGAGACCCGCGTTGCGCCGGCTGTGCGTTCCTGCGATTGGCCTCGTCCTCACCCTGACGGCGGGGTGCAGCAGCCGACCCACGTACCCCAAGGCGCACCTGACGGAGGCGCTCCAGACGCTCCTGGCGGAGGAGCACCTCCGCGCGACGGTCCGATTCATCGACCACACGCTGGCGGTGCAGTTGGAGCAGCCGGACGCGCTCGCGCAAAGCGGCGGCCAGATTGGCGTCGGCCCGGCCTTCGACGAAGCCACGCGCAAGACGCTCACCGTGATTCACCGGGTCCTGCTGAGCACTGACGCCGAGATCCGCTTCTACGTCCTGCTGATGTCCGATCCCAACGTGCCAGGCGCCTACTTGACGGTCGTGCGGTACCTGGACGACGTCCGCCGCGCGAACGTCCAGATGCTCGACACGCCGGAGATGTTCGCCCGAACCATCTTTGAGCTGAATTTCGTCGGCTCAAACGTCTTGACGCTCGAGCAGTACGTGCCTCGGGATATTCGGCTGGAAGAGTTCCTGAGCTGGCAGCTCGCCAGGCGGATTCAACACCAACTGACCGAAGAGCTGCAGCGCGACGGGATGGCGAACGTCGGCCGATGCGGGGGACAATTCGAAAACGGGGAGTTCGCGTTTACCCTCGACGTCTCTCCGTTGACGGCGGGGAGCCTTGATGAATCGACGATCCAGCGGGTCTTCCTGACGGCCACGAACCTAATTGCGAAGGTGCTCTCCAGTTACCGCTTTGAGAATTTTGAGTCCGTTCGGCTCACCCACCCCCTCACAGGCCGCACGTTGCTGCTGCCAAAAACCCGCCTCGAGCTCTCCCGTTAGCCGCTGATTCACGCCGATCTACACGCTGGTTACCGCTGATATCCGCGTCGTTCAGCGTATGGATCAGCGTCGATCAGCGATCCTCACAGTGCGGCCTTCGACCTTCACGCGACCTGCCAACATGAGGTGGATCGCCTGCGGATAGAGGCGGTGCTCCATCGTGTGAAGCCGCGCGAGGAGGCTCGTTGCAGTCTCGCCGGGTCTGATCGCCAGCGCCTCCTGCAGGATGATGGGACCGTGGTCCATCGCTTCATCCACAAGGTGCACCGTCACCCCGGTGACTTTCACCCCCCACTGTAACGCATCGCGGATCGCATGGGCTCCCGGAAACGCCGGCAGGAGGGCCGGATGGATGTTCACGATGCGGTGGCGGTAGCGACGGACGAAGACCGGGGAGAGCATCCGCATGAAGCCCGCCAGGCAGACCAATCGAACCTGGCGCGCCTCGCACCTCCTGATGAGGACGCGCTCAAAGGCCGCGCGGGTCGGAGAGGCCCGGGGGTCCACATAGTGCGCCTCCACGCCGGCTCGCCGGGCCCGGCGGAGCGCACCGGCGTCTGGACGGTCGCTGAGGACGAGGGCCACACAGGCGCGCAGCCGGCCTGCCCGTGTCGCGTCGAGGATCGCCTGCAGGTTGGTTCCATGGCCGGAGCAGAAGACCGCAATCGCCGGGCGGGCTGGCTGATGAGGCGTGAGTCGTGTCATGATCAGCGGAAATCCGCGTGTTGATCAGCGGCGATCCGCGTTAGGTAAGGACGCGCTCGATGCGGCGGGTCAGCTCTTCTTTCGGAACGACCCCGACAATCCGGTCGACTTCCCTGCCGCCCTTGAAGAGCAGCAGCGTTGGGATGTTCATGATCCGAAACCGGGCCGCCACCTGAGGATGGTCATCCACGTTGAGCTTGCCCATCTTCATCTTCCCCTGATACGTGGCCGCGAGCTCTTCCACGACCGGCGCGATCATGCGGCAGGGCCCGCACCACGCCGCCCAGAGGTCCACCAGGACCGGGACCGTCGACTTCGCGACCTCCTGCTCAAAGTTGCTCTCGGAAACCTCCACAACGGCTCCTGCCATGACTGCTCCTCCTCCGCTTCGCTCGTGATCAGCCTCGGCGCCGTGCCAGGGGCAGTATTATACCGCACTTTCGCGGAAGCAGGCGTGGAGGAAGGTGCTCAGCTCGGGTTGGTCGAGCGCCTTCGAGAGGCTGCGAATCGACCGGGTGAGGTACGCGCGGTCAAGCCGCGGCCCTTGATGACGGACGATCGCGCGGACGTCCTCACGGTCTTTGGCGCGTTCAGAAACGATCTTGTGGATGATGAGATCCTCGGGCCGGCAGACCCGCACGCGATGCCCCGCCACGTCTTCCACCGTGGCCCTGGCGATCGCCTTATGCTCGTAGGGCAGCGTGGCCCACACGAGGTCGATGCGCACGCCATCCTCCGTCTCCACCGGAAGGACGTGGGTGTCCCGGAGGAACGCCAGGGGTTGCTTCGGAATGACGCGGAATCGACGGCGCAGCGCGCTGATGAGCGCTGGCCACGCCGTCGCCTCGACCAGCACCGACGCATCCACGTCGAGGGTCGCCCGAGGCTCTCCCCACACGAGGTTCGCAATGCCACCGATCAGCATGTACGGCACCCGCCGCTCCTCCAGGAAACGGGTGAGCGCGCCGACCGCTCGCTCCAAGGCGTTCATGGGGGCAGATGCTTCAGGCGTTCGTGGAGCTGTCGAACGCCCCGGAAGCTCCGCCGCAGCTGTGCTTCGCTGGGTTGGCGCGTGGAGGCGCGCTGGCGGTAGAGCTCCGCCAACTCGCCGACGCGCGAGAGGCGGACGTCTGCCCCCAGCGCCAGCGGCTGCCCGCGCTGAGCGAAATAGAGACGGAGGGCTTCCCGCACCAGCTCACTTTTCGTGCGGTGCTCTGCCCTGGCCAGGCGCAGCGCCGCCTGGCTCATGTCCGGCGGCAGCGAAATGGTCCACGTCCGCGTCACCCGCATGAGTCTCCCTCAATCAGGAATATTACTTTGTCTTACTGAGTAAGATACCATAACCTCCCCACCATGTCAATCCTGCCTCCCCGCCGAGCGACATAACGACGGCCCGCTCAGAACCTGAGCGGGCCGCGCCCCTCGCCGAAACTCGGGGGCATGCTCGGGTCTCACGAATTCAGTCTGTCCCCGGAATTGCATCGGTGTTGGCCGCCTATCATGGGTGATCGGTGCAGCTTTCTATTACCCTCTTTTTTACCCTCTTTTAGGGGTCATGCCCTTTCTCCGCCAGGGCGCGCCCGGCCCCCGACCAAGGCACTCGACCTTGCTAGCTTGTTGCAGGTTGCGCAGCACCCGACGGACCATATCCCGACTGACGCCGGGACAGGCTCG
>JACPSQ010000039.1 GCA_016193195.1 Candidatus Omnitrophota bacterium | reverse complement strand
TGATTGCCACGGTGACGCTCAACCCCTCGCTCGATGAGTGGATGAGCCTGCCTGCGTTGCGCGCGGGAGAGCTGAACCGCGCGACGGGATTTGCCCGTTACCCCGGCGGCAAAGGGATCAACGTCTCCCGCGTCGTCCGTGAGCTGGGGGAGCGGACGGTCGCGTTGGCCCTCGCGGGCGGTGAGGACGGCGAGATCCTCCGCCGACTCATGAACCGCCTGTCCATCCCGCACGACTTTGTGGCGGTGGAGGGGACGACGAGGAATAACTACAAGATCCGCACCGCGCGCCCGCGCGCGCTCACCGAGATCAACACCGAAGGCCCCCGCGCGTCTCGTTCGGTCCTGCGCCGTTTGGAAGAGCGGCTGCTCAGGCGTCGTCCGCCCCCGCAGTGCGTCGTCCTCTCAGGCAGCCTCCCGCCAGGGTCTCCGCCGGGGATTTACCGACGGTGGATCCGGATACTGGAGCGTCGCGGCATTCCGACGATCTTGGATAGCTCTGGCGCGGCGCTCGCAGAGGGGCTCCGGGCGCGTCCGTGGCTCATCAAACCGAATCGATTCGAGGCCGGCGAGCTCTTGGGTGCGCGTCTTCGCCGGCTCGCCGATGTGGCGGAAGCCGCCAAGCGGCTTGTCGCTCGGGGTCCGTCGTTGGCCGTCATTTCCCTCGGGCCAGACGGAGCGGTCCTGGCGTCCCGGATGAGCGATCGAGTCCTGATGGCGACTCCACCGACCGTGCCAGTGGATTCCGCGGTCGGGGCCGGGGATTCGTTGGTCGCCGGATTCGTCGTGGGGTGGCGGAGGACCCGTTCACTGCACGAGGCGCTTCGGCTTGGCGTCGCTTGCGGCACCGCGGCCGCGATGACGCCCGGCACCGAGCTCTGCCACCGCGCGGACGTCCAGCGCGTGAAGCCCCGCGTCAGGCTCTGGACAGCTCCTTGATCGTACCGGCAGCTCTGGGGCATAATATCTCCCATAGAAACTAGCCAAAAGGCTTTTTTGGACGCGCTGCGCCAAGAAATGGAACCAGAGACTTCGGGACATCCTGCCCCCCGATGAATGCCCCTGTGTGGGTGGGACCAGAACGGAGGCGATGGCCACGGATTGATGTGCGGCCGTTTGGGCTTCCGCGGTTGAGACTCAGGCTGATTGAACCGCCTCCACGTGAGACGCCGATAGGAGCTAAGGTGAGAGACATCAGTCCGGGTGGGCTCGGCATCGAGACGGTCCGACCCATCGTCCTGTCGGATCCGTTCACAGCCGAGCTCTTGGCTGACCCATCATCGGATCCCGTGTCCATTGAAGCTAAACCCGTTTGGCAACAGTCGACCGATGGTGGGCAGCGTTGGGGCGTGGCTGTCCTGACGTCCGGGCCACTCATCGCCTTCATCACTAGTCTGAGAGACGAAGCAGCACAGTCTCAGATGAAAAGGGTTTCGTTTGTCCTGGAGGCACCCCACGCACACAGCGTCTCAGTTGCGGGAGATTTCAATGATTGGGATACACGAAACCATCCATTACAGAAGGATCTGTCCGGTGTGTGGCAGGTCACGATGCCGCTGCCTCCTGGACGATATGAGTACCAGTTCTACCTCGATGGGTATTGGCACAATGATCCTCACTCGACGCAGAGGGTCCAAAATCCCTTTGGTACAGAGAACGATGTTATTGAGGTGCCAACTGGCTCATGAGTCGGTCCACTACTCGATGTTCTTTCATCGTGCGGAAGATGCGCGTAGACATAGGTAGCCCGTTCGGCAACACGGCATAAGTCGCACGAGCGGATCATTTCCGCACGATGCCTCGAGATTACGTTCCCCCCGCCCCATCCTGCAGCAGTTGCCGGGTTCTGCCCAGCAGCGAGGCCGCGTGGCACGGACCGTTTCAGACATCGTGACGCAGACCATCGAGGAGCAAGTCAACGCCGTGAAGCAATGTGAAGCCAAGTTCCCTCACAGGGATCGTCAATACGGTTTGCGGGTCGCTGCATCAGCCGACAATTCCGGCCAACAATGGGGAAGGTTTGACGTGTGACGAACACCTCGGAGGCGCAGATGAAACAGCCTGTAGGGTCAGCGCTGGGATTGCTGCTGGTGTTGGCCTGGGAGCCAGCATCTGTGGAGGCCATGAGGATCCACGACATGGCGGAATCTGACTCCTATCGGGAGAAGACAGTGGGAATGGTGGGTCGCGGGCTGTTAAACATGACCACCGGATATGTGGATGTGTTTACCCGCCTGGTGGACGAGTCCATGGCTGGACCGCTGGTCCTCGGCACGCTGCGCGGATTGGCTGTTGGAACCGGCTGCGCGGTGCTCCGAACGCTCTCCGGCGCGGTCGATTGGGCGACGTTTTGGGTGCCGGGCTTCAACGGCGCTCCCGTTTCGCCTTCCTACCATGAGTGCCTCGGCTAGGCAGGTTTCGATTACGGGAGGATTCAATGTCCTTCAGGTGTCGCCGCGAGTTCAGCACGGCGGTCGCCATGCTGACCTTGCTGGCGCGGATCGGGTGGGTCGAAGCAGGAGAACCTGCTCAACAAGACGCCCCTTCCAGGAACCGCGCTGTCCTCACGGGTACGGAACTGAATAACCGTGGAGTTCAAGAAGCGCGAGCGGGGCGTTTTGAACAAGGTGTGGTGATGTTGCGGCAGGCGCTCTCCCTTGCCCCCAATGATCCCAAGATCCGTAGCAATCTCTCTGGGATGCTGACCGATTGGGCCACCCAACTTGAGCAGGGGGGGAAGGCTGATCAAGCGATGACGGCGCTCAAGGAAGCGCTGGAGCATGATCCCGACAACGGGAAGGCCCTGGTGCGCCTGGGGGAGCTCTCCTATGCCAGCCAGGACCTGTCGCGGGCGATCGATCTCTGGAAGCGCTCCTATGGGAACATCCCGACAGCCCACTGGCACGCGATCTCCCGACGGATCTCGCAAGCTGAGCGTGACCGGGCCATTGAGCGAACGTTTACGGATCTCACGTCGACTCATTTTCAGGTCCGTTTCGAGACTCCTGAGCAGGCCCACGTCGCCAGCTCACTCAGGGACACGCTTGAGCGGGAATACCAGCGACTCGCCAGCGCGCTGGGGACAGGGCCGGCGCGCTTTACGGTTATCGTCTACACGGGCGAGAGCTTTCAGCGGATGGCGGGTCAACGCGATTGGGCCTTCGGCCTGTATGACGGCCGAATTCGCCTGCGCCTCGATGAGGTGGGAGCGGCGTGGCTGCCGCAGATCCTGGTGCACGAGTTGGCCCATGGGTTTCTCGCCCAGGCATACGGCCCTCGGATTCCGACCTGGATCCATGAGGGGTTTGCCCAGGCGCAGGAGCCGCCACAGCCGTTCACCGAGCGACAGCAGGCGCTCTACGACTCGATCCGCGCCGGGACCGCCTGGGTGCCGCTCAAATGGCTGGACCGCCACTTCCAGCAGCCCTCGAGTCTTGACGACGTCGAGCGCGCGTATATGGAGGCCCGTGCCGTGATCGAGTTCCTGGTCACGCGCTACGGCATGGGCCGGCTGACGGGGTTCCTGAAACGGCTGGCCGGCGGCGATCCGCTGGACGAGGCGTTCGATCAGACCTTTGCCCCGTTGCGCTGGGCCAGGATCGACCAGGGGATTCCCGAGTAGATGAGGCCCTGGGCCATCTGTGTGATGGGGCTCGTGATATCGTGCCCGGTCTTCGCCGAGACTCAGGAGACGCGGTGGCGCACCCTCATGGATCGGGCAGAGACGCTCACAGACAACAGGCAGTATGCCGACGCAGCCAAGTTTGCCGAAGAAGCCCTGCAAGAAGCCGAGCAGACCTTCGGCAAGGACGACCCGTTTACCGCTACATCCCTTGAGCTCCTGGCGAAGATCCGCGCCGCCCAAGCCGATGTCACCCAGGCCGAGGCGCTGGCGCAGCGCGCCCTGACGATCCGCCAGAAAACCAGCGGACCACATACCGCCGTGATCGCGGATGTCCTCGTGCTGCTGGCGAGGATCCACGTGCTCCAAGGCAAGCCCGCCGAGGCCGAGGGGGTGTATCAGCGCGCGCTCACGATCCGGGAAAACGTGCTGGGGCCGGACCACCCCATTGTGGCCGAGACCATGGTCATGCTCGCTCACGTCTATCTCTTGCTCAACCGGCCTGCCAACGCTGAGATGCTCTATCAGCGATCCCTGGCGATCATGGAAGCGACCTTCGGGTTCACCCACCCCATCGTCGCAAAAGTCCTCATGATGCTCGCGGAATTCTACCTCCAGTACAACAACGTGGCGCGCGCCAAGCGGTTCGCGCAGCGCGCCCTGACGATCCGCGAACAGGCGGTCGGGCCGGCGGATCCGCTTGTGGCCGATACCCTGATGATCCTGGCAAGAGTGCATCTCCTGTTGGGCGAGCCGGCCGAATCAGAAGGACTGGCGCAGCGCGCCCTGACGATTCGCGAGAAAACCGTCGGGCCGAACCACACCCTCGTGGCGGATACCCTCGTCCTGCTGGCGAGCGCGTCCACCCTGCAAGGCAAGGCGCGAGAGGCTGCGGCGCTCACGCAGCGCGCGCAACGAATTGGCAGCAGCCTGACGAGTCGGGAAGCTGCGCGTGACGAGTCCCCCCTCGATCAGGCGCGCGCGATCCCCAGCCTGGGGCTCCCTGAAGGGGGGACGAGCGAAGCGGAGCCTGCGCATCGCCGCGACTACGTGGCTGTCGCAGAGTCGTTCAACAACCGGGCGCAGGTGTATACGAGCTTAGGCGAACATGCCGAAGCGGAGGCCCTGTTCCAACAGGCGCTGGCCGTATACGAGAAAGCAGTGAAGCCCAACCACCCCGGTTCGGCTGGTGTCATGGAGCACTACGCTGCGTTATTGCGCAAGATGGGCAGGGCTCAGGAAGCCGACTCGATGGAGCTGCGGGCCAGGAGCATCCGTTCGAGCCGGTAAGAGGTCAGACCCCAAGTAAAAGAGGTCTGACTCCTTGTTAGGACTCGACAATAAGCATGAAATTTGCTATAAATACGTGTTCTTCACAACATCCGCAATGCGGGGCAGGAGAATGACCAAGACCCTCATCACCGCGCATGAAGTCGTCCAACGGCACAGGCTCTCGTACCAAACGCTCAACTACTACACGAACCTGGGGTTGCTGCGCGTGGCTAAACGAAACGGTAACGAGCGCCTCTATAAAAAACGAGACGTGCAGCGGCAGCTCGCAGCGGTGGGCCGGCTGAAAGATGAAGGCTATCCCCTGCGCCTGATCTCGCAGGTGTTGCATCGGCGCGTGCAATCCAACGGCCCTCGGCAGGCCAGGCGTCGACGCGCGAAGGGGGACACGTGAGCTATTTTCGGCTGTTGGGCCTCGACCGCGAGCCCTTCTCGACCAGCCCGGATCCGGCCTTCCTGTACCAGTCGCAGCAGTACCGGGCGACCTTGGCGAATCTGATCATCGAATTCCGGCTGAAGCGGGGCTTGAGTGTGGTCTTGGGGGACATCGGGACCGGCAAGACGACCATGGGACGAAAGCTCGTTCAACTGCTACGGGAGCGTCGCGGATTCACCTTCCACATGATCCTCGATCCCACCTATCCTTCGGAAGAGCTCTTCTTCAACGCCTTGCTGCGGACCCTGACGATCGAGCTCCCCTCCCAGGTCCCGACCCTCGTCGACTACCGGGACATCCTTGAGCGATTCTTGTTTCGCAAAGGCATCGAGGAGCGGCAGACGGTCGTCCTCATCGTGGATGAAGCGCACAAGCTGAATGCGCTCTCCCTGGAAGCGCTCCGGGTTCTGCTCAACTATGAAACCAATGAAGTCAAGCTGCTGCAGCTCGTCTTGTTGGGGCAGATGGAGCTCTTGTCCACGCTTCAGGGCCTCCCCAATCTGGTGGATCGGATCAGTCTGAAGTGCACGCTGGAGCCCTTGTCGCTGTCTGAAACCCGTGAGATGATTCAGTTTCGGCTTCAGGAGGCCGGCTATCGCTCCCACGCGCCGCTCTTCTCCGAGGAGGCCATTGCGGAGATCTACGAGTATACCGATGGCTATCCGCGACGGATCGCCATGGTCTGTCACACCGCCCTGCGCCAGCTCGTGATGCGCCACGGACGTTCGGTGGATCGAGGCATGATCGAGGAGTTGATCCAGCGCGAGATTGAGACGGGATGGTCGCCTTCAAGGAAACCGCTGAAGAGCACCTGTTGAGGATGATCGAGGGGCCTCGGGGGGCCGATCCTCCCGGCAAACCGACCCCCGCCTCGGTCTTGAGCCAGCTCAAGGATCGAGCGCAGGGGCTGATGGCGCGACTGTGGGGTCTGGTCGTGCCTGCTCGGCGCGGGCGGTATGGAACCGATACGTTCCTGTGGAACCTGCGGCTCGCCAGTCGCCTGCTGTGGGTGGTCCTCGCGGGGCTTGGGACCTATGTCGTGCTGGACCTCCTGGTCATTCAGCCAAAGCCGCGGCCCGGCCGGATCCTGGCCATTGGGAACGCCACGACCGCCAGCGAGGTGTCGCCCGCGAACCCGGCAGACTCCCTCCAACCACTTGCCGACTATCTCGCTTCAGTGACCCAGTACAACCCCTTTACAGGGGCGGCTCAGGGGCGGCAGGCAGCGCCCGTCATCAAGACGACGAAGCGGCGTCTTGAAGAGCTTGCCAGCGGGCTCATGGTGGTCGGCATCGACCGAGGACCAAACCCCGTAGCGCTTATCGAGCACAGCGCCCAGCAACGGACCTATACGGTCAAGGTCGGGGACGAGATCAACGGGATGATCGTCAAGGAGATCAGCTCAGAGGG
>JACPSQ010000038.1 GCA_016193195.1 Candidatus Omnitrophota bacterium | reverse complement strand
CCGAAGAACAGGCCAGCCAGACAGACGGCAAGGAGACCAAGCTTGAGCCAGAATGCGCGCGTCATGAGGTTTCACCGGATGCGGAAGCGAGCGCGCGGTGTCGCAAGAGCTGTTGCAGCAGGCGGCTGAGGATCGGTTCGACGTCGCGTGCGATCTGTAAAATCTTCGGCACGTCGACGGGTTTGAGCGTCTCCGGAATGCACCGGTCGGTGATGAGGCTGACCGCCACCACCTGCATGCCGGCATGGACGGCTGCGATGACCTCCGGAATGGTGGACATTCCGACCGCGTCAGCACCGATCATCCGGAGGAACCGGTACTCGGCCCGCGTTTCCAGATTCGGCCCCAGCACGCCGACGTAGACACCTTCGCGCAGCGGTATCTGCTCCTGCTCGGCCACCGCGCGAGCTGCGGCGAGAAGCGAACGGCTGTAGGGCTCGCTCATATCCGGGAATCGCGGACCGAGCGTGTCATCGTTGGAACCGACCAGCGGATTCACTCCCATCAGATTGATGTGGTCGGTGATCAGCATGAGGTCGCCCTCGTGAAACTCTGGATCGAGCCCGCCGGCGATGTTCGTGACGATGACGCGCCTGGCCCCCAGCCGGGCCAGCAGCCGCGTGGCGTACGCCACCTCCGCCGCGCTATACCCCTCGTAACAGTGCACTCGCCCCTCCAAGACCACGACACGCTGGATTGCACACCGACCCCAGGTGAGACGGCCCACATGACCTTCCAGGTTGGAGTGCGGCAGATGGGGGATGCTCCGATACGGCAGTTCGATGCGATCGGTCAACGCCTCGTTGACGCCAAAGCCCAACCCGGTGCCCAGGATGATGCCGGTGTCTGCGCCATCGATGCGCTGCCGCCGCAGCGCCTCAACGCTCTCGTCCAACTGCTCGCGCAGCGTCAGGGGCCGCCGTCGTTTGAGTGTCGCTTCACGCGCGCCCATTAACAGCACCCTGAGCCGTTGCCTGACGGACGACAGGCCGTGACGGCCGGTTCGTTCCGTGAACCGTCCCCGGCCCGACGATCATCAGAGCCGGGGCGGGCCGGTTCCACAATGGTGAACGATCCGGCGTAGGGTGGATTCGACAGCTTGCTGGCGGTATCGGTGCACACCGCAATCGGCACGTTGCGCGGAAAGAGGTGGCCTTCCTCATCAAGCACCGCTTTGTGCGGCCCGCGGTAGATCGCGTGTTGGCCGATGAACTGGCAGCCCGCGGTCTTCTCGAACTTGAAGCCTTGCACCGTCACCGAGTAAAAGTTGAAGCTCTCGATCGTCTTCCAGAACGTCTTCTTCAGCACCGAAAGGCCATAGAAGCCCGCTTGCTCCAGCATGGCGAGGAACTGCTCTTCGGTGAGTGAGCCGACGATGCACTCGCCCCAGAGCTGTTCGTTGACCTTGAGCCGCGGAGGCACCTCGCGGTCTGACACGATGTCCGCGATTACCGCGCGGCCGTGGTCCTTCAGGATACGCCAGACTTCAGCGAAGACCTTGGGTTTGTCGGGTGAGAGGTTGATCACACAGTTGGAGGTGACGACATCCGCCGTCTTGTCCTCCACAGGGATCGCCTCAAGGTAGCCCCTGCGAAAGTCCACGACATCGTAGCCCAGCGCCTGCGCCACCTTGGGCCGGTTCGCCGCCGCGACCTCCAGCATCCGGTCGGTCATATCCACGCCGATCACCTTGCCGGTCGACCCAACATGCTTCGCCGCGATGAAGCAATCGATTCCAGCACCCGAGCCAAGGTCCACATACACCTCACCCGGTTGGGGTCCGGCATCACTCACTGGTGAGCCACATCCATAGAAACGCTCGATGACGTCTCCGGGGATGTGGGCGATTTCATCCTCGTTGAACTTGGTCGGACAGCACAGCTCCTTCTGCGGCTTCTCGGCAGCCTCTCCGTAAAACTCCTGCACGATCTTGCGCGGCTTTTCCACGTCGAATGACAACACGCAGTTGGAGTGCAGGAAGGCGACCTCGGTGTCGTTGTCGCCCAGCTCCGTCGTCCCGCAGACGACCGCGCCATCCCCCATCGCATGGATGATGCGCGGGGCGTCGTAGCCGGAGTGCTTGTTGACCAGCGCCGCCTTTCGCGCGGTCAGCGTATCCATCGCATCCAGCAACAGCGCTTGATAGAGCGGGTAGTAGGGATCATCCCCAGCGAAGTCGCCGGAGAAGAAGTAGCTATGCTCGATATCGCCGCCACCGGTGAGATAGCGCAGGGGGTCGTCCGACGACTGCGATTTTCGGATGACACTGGCCTCGCGAATCTGCTGTAGCACCGGACTGTTGTGCCAAATCTGCTCGAGCGTCATCCCCCCACCTGCTGGCTGGCCGAAGGCCGTCCCGCCGGTGGCGGGACGTTTCGCTTCGCGAAACCCAGCAGGTGGGGGAATCATCCCGTTGGTGGCATCGCCGCACCAGAGCGGCTTGTGGTTGGCGAAGGCGGCCGAGGGGTAGATTTGGCCGTCCGCGTAGATACAGAGGCTCTGCCAGCCGGCATTGCCCAAGTCGAACTTCACGCCAGCCGGCGCGTTGGCGCGCAGCTCGAAGGACGCCGCGTTGTCCAGGATGATCCCCTGACGGTCGGCCTCGGCTTTCACGGTACGCATGGCCTGGATGAGCTGCTCCGTTGTGGGAAACCAT
>JACPSQ010000004.1 GCA_016193195.1 Candidatus Omnitrophota bacterium | reverse complement strand
TTCAGCAACGCCCTGCATCGCTCAATCGAGCTGTGCACCCATCACTGGTCACTCATCACTGACCACTGACTGACGTCCGTCCGCACAGCTTCTTGAACCCCTCCACATCAGCCGCCCGGATCAGCGCCTCTTCGAACGCGACCTTCCCAGCCGCCACGAGGTCGCGACGGGCGGCGTCGAGGGTCACCATGCCGAGCTTCGCGCCCGCCTGCATGGCGCTGAGGATCTGATGGCTCTTCCCCTCCCGGATGAGGTTGCGGACCGCCAGCGTCCCGACCAAAATCTCCATCGCGCAGACACGACCCTGCTGGTCAGGGGTGGGGATCAGGGTCTGCGAGATGACGCCTTCCAGGATGCTGGCCAGCTGCACGCGAATCTGCTGCTGTTGGTGAGGCGGGAAGACATCCACAATCCGATCCATCGTGGCCGGCGCGCTCGTCGTGTGGAGCGTGCCGAGGACCAAGTGCCCTGTCTCGGCGGCCGTGAGGGCCAACGCGATGGTCTCAAGATCCCGCATCTCTCCGATGAGGACGACGTCGGGGTCCTGACGCAGCACGTGCTTCAAGGCCGTGGCGAAGGAGCAGGTATCGCCTCCCAGCTCCCGTTGGCGGATGAGCGCCTTCTGATTCTTGTGGAGGAACTCGATGGGGTCCTCAATGGTGATCACGTGAGCCGTCTTGTGGGCATTGATGTGCTCAATCATGGCCGCCAGGGTGGTCGATTTGCCCGATCCCGTCGGCCCTGTGACGAGGACCAAGCCTCGAGGCCGGTTGCAAAACTCTTTCAGCGTTGGGGGAAACCCCAGCTCATCCAGGGTCGGGATCTTGAAGGGGACAGCCCGGAAGACCGCCCCGAGCGTCCCCCGCTGCAGCAGGAGGTTCCCCCGATAGCGGGACACGCCAGGGATGCTGTAGGAGAAGTCGAGCTCTTTTTCCCGCCGGAACCGCTCCCAGTGCTCGTCATTCAAGACTGGGCCCAGGAGCTCTTTGAGGGCCTCGGGGCTCAGCGGCGCCCCCTTGGTCGGAACGAGCGATCCGTGGACCCGATAGGTCGGGGGACTTCCGACGGCCAGATGCAAATCGGACGCCCGGTTCTCTCCCATGGCTTTGAGAAACTCATCGATGGCGCACAGCTGGGTAGCCACCCGACCTCCCTCCCTTCTCAGTGAGCGCCCGAGGCGACCAGCGCCTCAAGCATGGATTCGAAGATGAGCCGGCCGTCCGACGAGCCAAGCGCCGGTTCGGCGGCGCGCTCCGGATGCGGCATCAGGCCCAGCACGTTCCCCGCCCTATTGGTGATGCCGGCGATGAAGTCGGTGGAGCCGTTCGGGTTCGCGGAATCAACGAGCCGGCCGTCCTCATCGCAGTAGCGAAACGCGACCTGCTCCCGAACGTCCCGCAAGGTGTTCGCATCGGCCGTATAACGCCCCTCGTTGTGCGCGATCGGCATGCGCACGACCTGTCCCGGCTGAAACCGATTCGTAAACGGGGTATCGGTGCGCTCGACCCGCAGCGTGACGAACCGGCAGATGAACTTGAGGCCGGTGTTGCGCAGCATCGCCCCGGGCAGGAGCCCGGCCTCAAGGAGAATCTGGAACCCATTGCAAATCCCGATCACGAATCCGCCGTCCCGCGCAAAGCGCGAAACGGCGTGCATGATCGGGGAGAACCTCGCGATAGCACCCGTGCGCAGGTAGTCGCCGTAGCTGAACCCACCCGGCAGCACGATCGCGTCGCAACCCTTGAGCGTCGTTTCCTCGTGCCAGAGCGTCACAACCGGCTGCCCCAGCACCTCCCGCAGCACGTACACGCAGTCCTGATCGCAGTTCGATCCTGGGAAGACGACCACGCCGAATTTCATATTTGCTGCGCTCTAGGCTCCAGGTTCAAGGTTCTAGGCAAGTACCCCTCGATCCTAGAGCCTTGAGCCTTGAGCCTTGAGCGATTTCGATGCGGTACTGCTCCACGACGGGATTGGCGAGGAGTTTCCGGCACATCCGTTCAACGTCCCGCTTGGCCGCGTTTGCGCGAGCATGGTTGAGCTCAATTTCGAGGCACTTACCGACGCGGACCTCCCTGACACCCTTGAACCCAAGCGACTCCAAGGCGCTTTTGATCGTTTTCCCCTGCGCGTCGAGGAGACCGGCTTTCAGCGTGATGGTGATGTTCGCCTTCATCGTCCGTGTGATCAATTTGGCCTGTCTCTTGGCAGGCGGGCTTATGGGGAACGCTTCTGCTCCGACGGCGCGCTCCCGCGCGGCTCCACCGATCGGAAGATCGGCATGTTGGCTTCGGTGGCGACGTAGATGACGTTCTGGTTCTCCGCGAGGTTCCGGATCCAGAGGTAGTTGAGGTACTGCGGGCTCAGCGTCTCCGCGATGATCGCCTGGGAGTCGCGCACCCCGCGGGCTTCGATCCGCTTGCGCTCGGCTTCCATCTCCTCGCGCTGATTGACGAACTTCATCTGCTCAAACTCCTGCTCCGCCCTCAGCTTTCGCTCGATGGCGTCCCTGACGGTCGGCGGCAGCGCCACCTTGCGCAACAGGATGTTC
>JACPSQ010000017.1 GCA_016193195.1 Candidatus Omnitrophota bacterium | reverse complement strand
AGTGACCAGTGATGGGTGAACAGCTCGACGAGAACACGTTCCACAGAGATCAAGAAATTTTTGTCCAGGTACTTATCCCTGCGCGTCATCTCAGCGTCCACCCGAGCGAAACCGCTGGGCGAGCGCAAACGGCGCGTAGTAGAGGTAGAAGGAACATAGAGCCGCCGCTTCCAACCCCACAATATACCAGGGCCATGGGCCGAAGTAATCGAGCAAACTCGGCTGCGACGGTTTGTGCGCCAGGTAGCCGTAGTTCGTGCCGAAGCCCCAATTGATGAGCCCCGCGATCGCCGCATAGACGTTCGCCAGCGCCCAGACCCGCCACACGGATGGGCCGGTCGGAGCCACCCGAGCCGTCAGCGCCAGGTAGACCACGCTCAGCACCACCCCGCAATGCGTGAGGAAGAACTTCACCCACCAGTAGTCAGGGAATCCCTGGCGCAGGTCCGGGGTGAGAATCGCCTGCAGGCTGCCGGCCATGCCCCAGAAATACGCCACCTCGCTCACGGTAGGCCGTGCGGTGAGCAGCGCCCACACCGTCAGCCCCAACGCCAGGTCGCAGAGCTGGAGTGGGACGCGCACGACGCCGTGCACCGCGCTCACGGCCCACGCGCTCAGTTCGTTCGCGACGAGGGCCGCCGCAACGACGTGACGGAGCCGCTGATCGCTTCGCCCCCGCAGTCGCCTGTGGGTCATCACAAGCCCTGCGATCCCCCCTGCGGTCAACCCCAAAACCGTCAGGTGGTCTGGGCCCCAGAGCGTGAACCCCCCTGCGTGCGGCATCCGCCGCTAGAGGCGCGAGAACCGCTTCGCCCATAGGCGGCGGTTCGTTGACATCGCTCACGATCCGATGTTATAGTGATCTGGAAGTTGGGGCAGTAGCTCAGCTGGGAGAGCGCGTGAATGGCATTCACGAGGCCACGGGTTCGATCCCCGTCTGCTCCACCAGTTTCTTCATATCCTAAGCAAGCCACCGTCTCATCTATGGGCTTGGCCTGTTGTGGTGTGGCATCGGCCTGTGCGATCAGGCGCAGGCCGCCCACGTCAACGTCATCGAGCTGGACAACCGGATCATCAGCCCGGTCACGCAGCAGTACATTGTTGACGCGATTGAGCGCTCGGAATCGGACGGCGCGGTCTGTCTCGTCGTCAAGCTCGACACCCCGGGGGGCCTGCTCGAATCAACCCGCGCCATCGTCAAGCGGATCATGAACGCAAAGGTCCCCGTGGCCGTCTACGTCGCGCCCTCGGGCTCCCGCGCCGGCTCCGCCGGCGTCTTCATCACGCTCGCCGCCCACGTCGCCGCGATGGCGCCCTCCACGAATATCGGGGCCGCTCACCCGGTCGTGGTGGGAAATGGCGGCGGGCCGGTGAAGAAGCTGATCCGACGCATCAAACGCGCCGTCGAGGAAGAGGAGCGCAAGCCGAACGCGAAGTCGCGCCAGGCGGATCGGCAGCACGCCGAGGAGGAGATCGTTGAGGAAACCGAAAGCGATCCCATGGCCGAGAAGATCATCAACGATACCGTCGCGTGGGTCACGACGATCGCCAAGTCGCGCGGCCGCAATGAGGAGTGGGCCAAACAAGCGGTCACCCAGAGCTTCTCCGTCACGGAAGCTGAGGCGGTGAAGGAGCGCATCGTCGACCTCGTCGCCTCGGACGTCACCGACCTCTTGACGAAAATCGACGGGCGTCAGGTGGAGCTTGCGGGCGTCGCCGTCCAACTGCGTACGGCCGGCGCCGCCGTGATCCCCATCCCGATGTCGAAACGGCAGGAGTTCCTCGCCATCATCACCAACCCCAACATCGCCTATCTCCTCATGCTGCTCGGCACCCTCGGGCTCATCTTTGAGTTCACCCATCCCGGGATCGGCTTCCCGGGCATCGCCGGCCTGATCTGCCTGCTGCTCGCCCTCTACGCCTTTCAAACGCTGCCGGTGAGCTACGCGGCGGTCGCGCTCATCGCCGTGGGCTTGGCGCTCCTGATCGCGGAGATCAAGGTCGTCAGCCACGGCCTGCTGGCCATCGGCGGGGTCATCTCGCTGACCCTCGGGAGCCTGATGCTGTTCGAGTCCCCCGATCCGAACATCCAGGTCTCACTCAGCGTCATTGTTCCGACAGTGGCCACGCTGGCGACCATCATCCTCTTTGTCCTTCAGCGGGCGCTGCAGGCCCAGGCCCATCCCGTCGCGACGGGGGCGCAGGGGCTCTTGGGCGACGTCGGGGTGGCGTCAACGGACCTCAATCCGAATGGAACGGTGTTCGTCCATGGGGAGCTCTGGAACGCGAGCAGCCCGCAGCTCATCCGCCAGGGTGAGAAGGTCCGCGTGATCCGCGTGGATGGGCTCCATCTGCTGGTCGAGAAATTCTAAAGGAGGGTGCCGGATGTGGCTCTTCAATTGGCTCTCGTTTCCCGTCGTCGTCGGGTGCCTGTGGCTGATCAATTGCATCAAGATCCTCAACGAGTACGAGCGGGGGGTGGTGTTCCGGCTGGGGCGCATGGTACCTGAACCGCTGGGGCCCGGCCTGAAGTTCATCATCTTCCCCATCGACCGGCTCATCCGCATCAGCCTGCGGACCGTCACGCTTGACGTCCCGCCGCAGGATGTCATCACGAAGGACAACGTCTCCATCAAGGTGAACGCGGTCGTCTACTTCCGGGTCATCGATCCCAACAAGGCGATCGTGGAAGTAGAGGACTACCTCTTCGCCAGCTCTCAGATGGCCCAGACGACGCTGCGCAGCGTCCTCGGCCAGGTCGAGCTGGATGAATTGCTCATCCACCGCGAGAGCCTCAACCAGCGGCTCCAGACCCTCATCGACAAGCAGACCGATCCGTGGGGCGTCAAGGTGTCTGCCGTCGAGATCAAGCAGGTGGACCTCCCGGAGGAAATCCGCCGGGCCATGGCGCGGCAGGCGGAAGCGGAGCGGGTCCGACGGGCCAAGATCATCGGGGCCGACGCGGAGTTCCAGGCCGCGCACAAGTTGGTCGACGCGGCCCGCCTGATGAGCGAGCAGCCGATGGCGCTGCAGATGCGCTACCTGCAAACCCTGGCCGAGATCGCCACCGAGAAGAACTCGACGACCATCTTCCCCATCCCCATCGACCTCATCAAACCCTTCCTCGAGAAAAAGAGCAGCACACAGCAGTGAGCACACAGCACCCAGAGGGAACGTTGGCTTCTTCTGTGTGCTAATGGCTGACGGCTGATTGCTGCCTGTTGGGCCGGGGTGGCGGAACTGGCAGA
>JACPSQ010000003.1 GCA_016193195.1 Candidatus Omnitrophota bacterium | reverse complement strand
CGAGCGAGGCGTTGCCCGCCCGCTCGCCGATCCCGTTGATCGTGCACTCCACTTGGCCGGCGCCGTTCTTGATGGCCGCAAGCGAATTGGGCACCGAGAGCCCGAGATCGTTGTGGCAGTGCACGCTGATCCGTGCGCGCTCGATGTTGGGGACGCGCTCCACGATGCCCCCGATCAGTTGCCCAAACTCGTCGGGGATGGCGAACCCCACCGTGTCCGGAATGTTGACCGTGGTCGCCCCCGCCTCGATGACCGCTTCGAGGACGCGATAGAGGAACTCCGGCTCGGTCCGCGAGGCATCCTCCGGCGAGAACTCCACATCGTTGCTGTAGCGCTTCGCGTACTTCACCGCCCACACCGACTGGCGCAGGATCTCTCTCTGTGCCTTGCGGAGCTTGTACTTCCGGTGGATCGGCGACGTGGCCAGGAAGACGTGGAGGCGCTTCTTCTTGGCGGGCGCAAGCGCCGCCGCCGCGGCGTCGATATCGGCGCTCAGCGACCTAGCCAGCGCGGCGATGGTCGGCCCCTTGACCGCCTGCGCAATCGTTTTGACCGCCTGGGCGTCGCCGGGCGAGGCGATGGGGAACCCGGCCTCAATGACGTCGACGCCCAAGCGCGCCAGTTGCTTGGCGATCTCAAGCTTTTCAGGCGGGGTGAGGCTTGCGCCCGGACACTGCTCCCCGTCCCGCAGCGTCGTATCAAAGATGATGATGCGTCGTGCCATCTGAGAGATCTCCGCTGAGAATTTTGGATTTTAGATTTCGGATTTTGGATTACGTAATCTAAAATCGAAAATCCAAAATCGAAAATTTGCTCGAATCTTACTCTTCCACTCCTCCCTCTTCAAGATACGGCTCGATCAGGTCGATCAACCGGTCAAGCGCATCCAAGAGGTCGTGCTCGCCGGCATCGAGCAATTCCTGTCGCACCGCCGCGAGGTCCACGCGTTTCGTGATAATGGCTTCGGAGAGGGCGTTGGCCAGCGCCCCGCGCTGCTCTGGGAGCGCTTCATGGAACTCCCGCAGCGACGCAATGAACACCCGCGGATCCTGCACCTGCCCTTCAAACATCATGTCTGTTGAACCCGTTGAGCCTGTTAGGCCAGTTGAACCTGTTGCGATGAAAACTGCATGAACGGGCCAACCGGCTCAACCGTGTTTCTGAAACTGCGCTTTCACCCCCGGCCGCTTCTTCACGACCGGCTCCTCGCCGCCCTTACGCCCCCCTTGACAAATAGTTCCGAGCGGCTTGCAGAAACTCGCGGGCTTGCGTGATAAGCGTGGCTGCATCTTCAGCGGTCAGCAGCGACTCGACACCGTAGTCGCCGGTCACCCGCTTGTCGAAGGCCTCCAAGAGCCAGCGGTGGTACTTCGCATCGAGGAAACCCGTCTTGGCAAAGTGCTCCCCAAAGGCTCCGTGGACGCCCCCATGTTTCCGGAAGCGCAACCCTTTCTCATTGAGCAGGGCTTCCGCCGCGTAGAACATCGCGTAATAAGCACGACTCACAGCGAATTCAGCCTCCCCGCCCTCCAGCAGACGCTCAGCCGCCTTCAGGGACCGATCCGATTTGTCGAGAAGCTTGCGGCTGGCGTCCTTCATACAGGTACGGCTTCGTCGCGGACGTTCGCCAAAAACGGCGTGTCGCCGGAACGCCAGTCGGAATCACGCAGGAAGACCTTGCTGATACTGACCCCGTATTTCAAGGAGAGCGCCGAACCTAGCTCCCCGGTCCGCTCAACCTCAGCAGCGTAGTGGTCGATGCGATCGAGCACGACAAGCACATCCACATCGGATTCAGGATCCGCCTCATCCCTCGCATACGAGCCGAAGAGGCACACCCCTTTCAGGCGGTCGCCGTAGGTCTGCTTGAGTCCCGCTTTGAGCTCATCCAACAAGACTCTGATCGTTCTACCCATCGTCCGTCTCTATAGGTTAGTCGTCGTTTTCTGAAACTGCGCCTTCACCCCCGGCCGCAGGAAGTAGAATAAGATGAATCCCGTCCAACAAATCACCGGGATCATCCCGAAACTGTGCAATGCGAGAACACCCGATAACGCCCAGACTAGTACGAGAGCTGTGAGGACGAGAGTTGCCCACCGCGCCCACTCTGAAAGCCGCACTAGCCCGATAGCGGAGATTACTCCCATCGAGAAGAAGAGTAAGCCGAAGAGCAGTTGCCGTCGAGCGCGCTCTGTATCCCCTGTCGGTGCAATCAACACACAGAAGATCCCCAGCACATTGAGCACAATAAAAAGTATCCCGAAGGCCCTTATGCCTCCAGACTGCTTCACGCTCTGCTCCTCGCCGCCTGCCGTCTCTTCGGCGTTGTCTGCGTTGTGCGTTGTGCGTTCGTTTGTTTACTACGGACTACGGACTTCGGACTACGGACTTCTCCGATCCACGGCATCATCGCTCGCAGCGCAGCCCCGGTCCGCTCGATCAGATGATTATCATCCTGCTGCATCAACCGCGTGAAGTTCGGCCGGCCGGCCTCATGCTCCGCGATCCACTCCTTCGCAAACGCGCCGGACTGGATCTCGACGAGGAGCTTGCGCATGTTCTCCTTCACGTGCGCGTCGATCACACGTGGGCCGCGGCTGATGTCACCCCACTTGGCTGTGTCGGAGACGCGCTTGCGCATGCCTTGAATCCCGGAGTGAATCCCGGAGGCATAGATCATGTCGGTGATCAGCTTCAGCTCATGCAGGCATTCGAAATACGCCAGCTCCGGCTGGTAACCCGCCTCGACGAGCGTCTCGAAACCCGCCTTGATGAGCGCCGAGACGCCGCCGCAGAGCACCGCCTGCTCGCCGAAGTTGTCCGTCTCGGTCTCCTCCTTGAACGTCGTCTCGAGGACGCCGGCGCGCGTCGAGCCGATCCCCTTCGCCCACGCAAGCGCAATCCGCTTCGCGTGTCCGGTCGCATCCTGATACACCGCGACGAGGGCCGGCACACCCTTACCCTCGAGGAACTGCGAGCGCAGGAGGCTCCCCGGCCCCTTGGGCGCCACCATCACCACGTCCACGTCTTTCGGCGGCTTGACGAGTCCATACAGGATCGCGAAGCCGTGCGAGAAGCTCAGCGCTTTGCCCGGCCGTAAATTCGGCGTGATCGACTCCCGATAAATCTGCGATTGCAGCGTATCCTGGGCAAGCAGGATGATCACGTCGGCTTTCTTCGTTGCATCGGATGCCGAGACCGGCGCAAAGCCGTCCTGCTTTGCGATGTCGTAGTTCGGGCCTCCGGAGCGCTGGGCCACGATAACCTTCACCCCGGAGTCGCGCAGGTTGAGGGCTTGGCCCCGGCCCTGGATGCCGTAGCCGATAATCGCCACGGTCTTGCCCTTCAACGCGCCAAGATCGGCGTCCTGATCGTAGTAGATGCGCGCCATAGGATCCCTTTTAGTCCGCACACCCCACGCGATTGCGCCGTCGCCACAAGGGCCATGAGCGGGCGGCCTGCCAGGACCACCACCCCAGCCACCGCGAGGGTGATCGCAACCAGCAACGCGGAAGCTGCGACGGCCAGCCCACGCGCCCATGGCTTCAACAGCGGCAACCCGCACATGACGCCGGTCGACAACGCGAGCCACATCGCCGGCCAGAGGAGCGGCCGGTCGCTGGCGCCCGAGAGGGTCTTCCAGAGCGTCGCGGCCGAGAGGGTCGCGATGACGCCGTAGAAGAGGCTCAGCAGGGCGATCGGCCACGGCACCATGTCAGTATCGAGTGATGAGTGCCGAGTGACGAGCACGTGTTCACTCTGGGACGCATGTCATGTTCACTCGCCACTGGCCACTCGTTACTCGTCACTGTTTTCCGAGGGCGATGCGGCCGGTCCGCACCAGCTTCGTGATCCCGTGTGGGCGCAGTTGATCCACCAACTCGTCCAGTGTCTTCGTGTTCCCGGTCGCTTCGATCACCACGGACTGCTCCGTCAGATCGGTCAACTTGGCACCGAAGCGCTTGGCGACCTGCTCAAGCTCCACCCTGATCTTCCCGTTGGCGCGCACGCGCGCCAGCAAGAGCTCACGGTCAATATACTCCCCCTCCTTCAGCTCCTGCACCTCAATGACATCGATGAGCCGGTTCAGTTGG
>JACPSQ010000024.1 GCA_016193195.1 Candidatus Omnitrophota bacterium | reverse complement strand
CCCAGCGCATCCCGCGCAAGCTTTGCGAGGAGGGTTGAGTCCACCCCGCCCGAGAACGCCACAATCACCCGCCCGAATTCCCTGAGGATTGCTTGCGCGGCTTTCAGTTTGTCTGTTAACTGTTCACTCGCCACTCGTCACTCGCCACTCGTCACTGTTTTTGAGATCCATCCGCCCCCCAGCACCACATCCCCGTCATAGAACACGACGGCCTGGCCCGGGGCGATCGCCTGCTGAGGCTCGTCAAGTTCCACGCGGGCCCTGTCGCCTGGTTCTAGGCTCACGCACGCTGCGGCCGCCTCATGGCGGGAGCGGATTTTCGCCCACGCGCGCAGCGGTTGCGCCGGGGGCGGGATCGAGACCCAGTTGACGCGCTCTGCGAAGAGCGTGCGTCCCAGGAGATCCTCCCGAGAGCCCACAATGAGGCGGTTCCGAGGCCTGTCCATCGCCACGACGTAGAGCGGCTTGCCGGCGGCGATCCCTAAGCCCTCTCGTTGTCCGATGGTGTAGCCGAGGAGCCCGTGGTGAGTCCCGAGCCACGCGCCATCGGTGTCGGTAATCGGGCCGGGCTCATCCCCAACCTCAAGTTCGCGGCGGAGGAACCCGTTCTTGTTGCGGTCGCGCACGAAACACACGTCTTGGCTATCCGGTTTATCCGCTGTCGCCAACCCCAGGGCGTGTGCCACCCCCCGCACCGCAGGCTTCGTCAGCTCCCCAATGGGAAATCGCGCGCGAGAGAGCTGTGCCTGGGTGAGATTGAACAACACGTACGACTGATCCTTCGACGCGTCAGCGGCACGGCTGAGCGTGTAGCGTCCGGTCGGCGCGTCATAGCCGACGCGCGCGTAGTGGCCGGTAGCGATCAGCGTGGCCTCGAGCAAATCCGCGTACTGGAGGAGCGAGCCGAATTTGATGTGATCGTTACAAGCGATGCAGGGGTTGGGGGTCAAGCCCTCGCGGTAGGTCTCGACAAAGTAGTCGATGACGGTGGCGCGAAACGCCTCCGCGAGATCGAGGACCTCGTGCCGGATCCCAAGCCGCTTGGCGACCGCTTTGGCGTCCATCGCGTCGCGCACCGAGCAGCACAACCGCGTCCCGGCCGACGTGCAGATGTCCTTCCCCCAGAGCTGCAGGGTGACCCCGATCACCTCGTAGCCCTGCTCATGGAGGAGTGCTGCCGCAACGGAGCTGTCCACCCCGCCGCTCATCGCCACCACCACCCGCTCAGCCATCACTCCCGTTCATCCATCTGGCAGCCGCAGGTGACTAAAAGCACGCTTTTCACGCATTTTTGAGGTAGTTAGGCCGGCACCTGTTTTCTCTGGCGGACAGCTGCGCGCACGACTTCATAAATCGTGTCGCGGGGGCCTACGGCCATCACCTGGATGAGTCGCTCTTCTGTCACGATGCGATAGACAATCCGAAAGGTACGGATCCGGTACTTCCACAATCCATGGAGCTCGCGCTCAAGCGGCTCTCCGGCGTATGGGTCCTGGCTGAGGATACGGACGGCCTGTTTGGCGTCGCGCTTGACGGCGGGTGGCAGGTGCGTCAGCACGTTGGTGACATGCGGCGGAATGCTGACGCGACAGACGGTCATCGCAGGGGAGTCGCCAGGATGGCTTACCCCCGGAGGAGCGGTTCCCCGAAGACATCCTCGAAGCTTCTGCCTTTGCCTCCCCTGGCAAAATACGCGACGCTACGGTGAATCTGGCGCATCATGGCCGGATCACTGAGCACATCCAGGGTGTCCCGGAGGCGCTCGTACTCACCGTAGCTGAGGATGACAGCAGCTGGCTTTCCGTTGCGTGTCACCACGATCTGCTCGTCACGGTCCTCCACCTTGCTCACCAGCTCCGGCAGGTGCGTCTTCACTTCTGAGATCGGGAGGGTCTTCGCCATCGGACCTCCAATATTGACCAGAATATTGGTCTATTCAAAGTATAGGCCATCGCTCCACCTCTGTCAATTCTCTTTGAGAGGCGGCGCGTTCTCAACGATTGGCGCGGGGGATGCAGGCGGCGGCTCGAGGTGCTCGGAGAGCGAGAAGAGGTAGGCGACCAGCGCATCCAGCTCCTCCTCGGAGATGCGGCCTTTCCAGGCCGGCATGTAAAGCGATGGGCGGGGGCGCGTCGGGTCGGCCCGCGGGATCGGCTGGCGCCCATAGCGAATGAGGCTCTTCAGGCTCTCGACCTCGTTGCCGTAGTAGGCCTTCACAGACACAAGCGGCGGGACCTCTCCTCTCAAGCCCGCATTCCAGTTCCTCCGCCCCCCCCGACCCTCGATTCCGTGGCAGGCGGCGCAGCCGTTCTTTTCGAAGACCGCCTTGCCCTGCTCGATCAGCGACGTGAAGATCGGCGTCGGTTCGGGATGGGCCGGGGTCACATACGAGGCCGGCGGATTGGAAACGGTGAGGCTGAGGAGATAGACGCTCAGCGCTTGAATCTCGTCATCCGAGAGGCCGAAATTCGGCATCGCGCTGGGATAGACTTCTTCCTCTCCCGGGGGGAGCTGCTCCGGCCGCACGCCGGGATTGAGCATCCGAGGGTTCTTGAGCTTCCTCATGAACCAACGGATCCGATCGTGCGGTGGAGCCATCATCTCGAAGTCTGCTTCGATGAGCTGATATGATTTTGATCCCACCTCGGTGAGGTCCTGCGACACCATCTGGCCGAAGTCCTTGATGGCGTGGCACCCGTAGCAGCCCTTCGCCAGGAAGAGCCGCCTCCCCTTCACCAACTGGGGGGCGAACGCCTCAATCGTTTCCAGGTTGCCGTGGCACTGCCGGCAGGAGGCCTGGACCAGGGGCCCGCGCAGCAGAGGCTCTTCCCAGTCCGGCACGTCGCCGTGCGCGGCCGCCACGTCGGTCGCTAGGCCCTGCCCCCCATGGCAGACCGTGCAGCCGAACTGCTCAACCGGATGCCACTCAAGGAACTTCCCAGGGTGCGCGGTGAAGGGCTGCTCGGCGAGCGCAAGCTGAGGCCTGTCAATGGCCAGGTGACACGTGGTGCATCGGTCCACGCGGTGGAGCTCCGAGATGATGACCTGCTTGATGCCGCCGGAAAGCCCCCGCCGCTCGTGCGGTTCCAGGGTTTTCAGGAACCGGTGCTGCTCGTGCGTCCACTCGCGGTGCGTGTCCTGCCACATGGCGAGCACAAAGAGGCCGAAGAGGAGGGCGGTGAGCGCCAGAAAGAGCAGCCGCTTCATCCCATCACCTGTTTAACCCGCCACTGGCGGGCCTGGGACCTGAACGACAGAGAGGCGGGCTGCCTGCGGCAGCCCGAAACAGGTGATGGGATCCCACCACCTGGCGCCCCCACCACCTGTCGATGCCGCCGGAGGCGGCATTGGCGCTTTGCCCCAACGACAGGTGGTGGGGTAGATTGGGTGGTCGCGACAGGCGGTGGGATCATCTCCTTAGATGTTGAAATTGAAGGCCGGGAAGCTCATGAGGTACTTGATTCCGAAGAGCAGGCGCAAGACGATCTTCCCCAGGACGCCCATCATCATCATGAAGAGCCCCATGACGATCGCGTATTTGATCGGGCCAAGCTCCTCGTACAGGCGGTCCTTGAACGTCGCGAAGCGCGTCCCGATCCAGCCGAAGGCAAGCCCCACCAGGCCGATGAGTCCCGCGATGAGGGCGTAACCAACCGTCGGACCGGCTTGGCGCACGAGGTGGTACATCCCGGAGACGACAGGGGCGTTGATCGAGCGGCCCAACGCTTCAAACAGCGTCGGGTGGAGGCTTCGCAGCGGGTAGTCGGGGTCCGGGGCCGCCAGGAGCGGCACAAACAGGGCAACGGACATGAGGATCCCCAGCCCCAGGTGGAGGAGGGCCGAGACGACGGCGGGCGCCTTCGGACCCGCCTTGGCCGAGATGAGCGTCTTGACCGTTTTCGGAATGGGCGAGCCGAGCAGGAAGTAGCCTGCGAGGAGCAGGCCGCCCCACAGGTTCGGAAGGTTCTTGAGCGTCAGCTTCGTGATGCGCCGATAGCTCCACGGCTCCCACGGCCAGTACCACTCCCAGTTCGGGCCTCGACAGTAGACCCCGATGAAGATGAGGACGAACCACATGAGGATCCCCAGCATAAAGACCGAGACGGCGAAGGGGCGCTCTTCCGGGTACCAGAGGGGGAGCATGCCGAGGCGCCTCCATCGCATCCTGGCCCAGGAGCCTACCCCCTTGGGATTCGTATCCACATAGGGGATCGCCATGAGCCCGATGATGATGAGGCCCGGGAGCACCACGCCCGCGATCCAGGGATCAAAGTAGACCAGCAGCTCCTGGAGACCGACGAAGTACCAGGGCGCCTTGGAAGGATTGGGCGTCACGTTGAGGTTCGCTTCAGCCTCCAGGGGGGCGTTGAGCGCCAGCGACCACACAAAGAGGATCACCGTGACGAGGAGGGCGGCGACGAACTCACGCGACACCAGGTGCGGCCAGACGTCCACCTTCTCGCCGGTCTGCTTGGAGAAGCTGTCCTTCCGGACGCGCCAGAGGTGCACAGAGAGGAAGATGCAGAAGATGAAGGGCACCGCGATGCAGTGGAGGACGTAGAACCGGATGAGCGTCGCATCGCCGATCATCGTGCCCCCGATCAGGCCGAAGCGGGCGTCGTTCGCCGTCGTGATGAACGGCAGGCGGAACGGCCCCTCGTTGCCCAGCATCGGGGAGTTGGCCGCCATCTGCGCCCCGACGGTCACCGCCCAGAGCGCGAGCTGGTCCCACGGCAGGAGGTAGCCGGTATAGCTCAGGAAGAGGGTCATGACGAGCAGGAGAACCCCGACGACCCAGTTATACTCCCGCGGCGGCTTGTAGGCGCCGGTCAAAAAGACCCGGACCATGTGGAAGATGACGGTGACCACCATGAGATGGGCGGCCCACCGGTGCATGTTGCGCAGGAGTTGTCCCAGTGTCACCGCGTAGGAGAGATCTTTGATGTCCTGATAGGCAAGCACGCTGGCGGGCCGGTAGTAGAACATCAAGAGGATGCCGGTCACCGTCAAGACGAGGAAGAGGTAGAACGAGAGGCCGCCCAGTCCCCAGGTGTACGTCACCCGGAGCGCGTCCTTGGCGATCCGGACCGGGTGGAGGTGGAGGAAGACGTTGCCGAAAATCCGCTGGAGGCGCGTCCGCGGCGTATCGCTGAAGTCGTGGCGAAAGATCGACTTCCAGACCTTCGTCTTCTTATAGTCCATAGTCCATAGTCCATAGTCCGTAGTGGATGGGACCCAGCGCGACTCGTGTCGGTCTGTAGCGACTCGTATGAGGCAGTTGCTTCGGACTACCGACTACGGACTTCGGACTCATCTACGCGCTCTTGTACGGCAGGAAGAAATCCCCCTGCTCACGCAGCCCCGGGCGGTTTTCCAACCGGCCTTTATCGATGAAGAGCTGCCCATCCTCGGCGAGCTTGATCGCGCAACGCCACAACGGCTTCGGGGCCGGGCCGGCGATGACGTCCCCGGACTGGTTGAAGTTGGACCCGTGGCACGGGCACTTGAACCGCCCCTCAACGTCAAACCAGTTGGGCGTGCAGCCAAGGTGCGTGCACCGAGCCCAGAAGCAGTAGAAGCCTTCCTCCGTTCGGACGATCCAGGAGCGCTGGCTCTTCTTCCACTTTTCGCTCACCCCCAGGGCATACTCGTTGGGCCTGCCCGCCTTAAACGAGAGGGTGGGCTCATACAGGACGTTCGGGAAGAGGTACTTGAGATTCGACAGCAGCCACCCCCCCAAAAAGAGCCAGAAGAACGCCCAGCCGGATTTCAGCAGAAACTGGCGGCGGCCGAACCGCTCTTCCAAGGCGCGCCAGAGCTGTTGCTCCGCAAGATTGATCATGACCTCGGTTTCTCCCTGTGGTGGTCGCCCTTGTCGGATTTCCCTCGGAGGGCGCTTTGAAACTCCCGAATGGCCTCACCGATGGACCGGCCGATCTCCGGCAGCCGGCGCGCGCCAACAAGCAGCAAAATGACCCCGAAGACCACCAGTAGCTCACCCCACCCGATGTTCATGTGCTCTCCTTCGTTATTTTGGATTTTGGATTTTGGATTTTGGATTCCGTGCCTGAGCGCAAGTCACACGATCGAAAATCCAAAATCTAAAATCTAAAATACGTAACGGTGAGCGCACGTCAGCTCCTCCGCGAGACCGCGTATCTGGCTAATTGCCGGTACGAAGGGGCCAGGCCGTTCAGGGGAAGGCGGTCCAGCGAGTCTGTCGCTTCCCGGAGCAACGCCTGGGCGCGTTCCT
>JACPSQ010000023.1 GCA_016193195.1 Candidatus Omnitrophota bacterium | reverse complement strand
TGACCACGGCCACCACCAGGCCACCGCAGCCAGTACGAAGACGCTACCGACACACCGTCGAGTCCAGACGAACCAACGGCCTCGTTGAGGGGTGCGCTCAAGCCAGCCGAGGTACACCCCGGCCCCCAGCAGCAACCCCGTGACCGCCCATCCCAAGAGCGGTTTCGGAAGGAGGGGCCTGATGAAATAGAGCGCCAACCCCAGCAAGACGACGCCGAGCGCTTTCTTGCTCCAGAGAAGCCACTCCCCCGCTTTTGGCCACTGGCCGATCCGATGGGCTGTGGCGCCCAGCAC
This sequence comes from Candidatus Omnitrophota bacterium, assembly GCA_016193195.1. GTDB lineage: Bacteria > Omnitrophota > Gorgyraeia > Aquiviventales > Aquiviventaceae > JACPSQ01. The sequence continues at coordinate 7,069 of JACPSQ010000023.1, read as the reverse complement.
GACGTACGGCAACCCCATCCCGAGCCCCAACGTGAAAAACAACGCGAACCCCACCACGGGATGGCCCAGATGGCTGACCAGCAGTAACAACCCGAGCACGAACGGCCCGATGCACGGCGCCGCGACCAGGCCGACCACCAGCCCCATCACGAACGCCCCCCACAGTCCGGTTGAGGCGTGGCCGAACCGCCGCGTCAGGACCTCGGGGAAACGCAGGGCGTAGAGACCGAACATACTGAGGGAGAGCGCCACGATCACGACGGCGATGCCGATCAGCACGAGGGGCTGTTGGAGCCAGGATCCGAAGAGGGCGCCGGTGTGGGCTGCCACGATCCCCAACAGCGCGTAGTTGAGCGAGATGCCCAAGACGTACACCGACGCCAGAGACACCGTCCGCCTGAGGGAACCGGTTCCCTGGCTGCTGAAGAACGCGAGGGTCACCGGGACCATGGGATAGACGCAAGGCGTGAAATTGAGCGCGAGACCGCCGAGGAAGACGGCGACGAGCCCTAACCCAAGTCCATGACGGCTGATAAACTCGGTGAGCCAGTCGACAGACGTGGCGGCATCCAGCGGCGGCGCCCCCTGAGCCCACAGGGGTATTGCACTGAACAGAGTCCCCAGGGACGTAGCGGATAGAACGCGCAGGATCCACCGAAATCGGCGCGAGGACAAGAGGTCAGTGTGGCGCATCGAATGGGGCAGACGAGGCAGCCCTGCGGCCGGAGCGAGCGGTTAAAAGGTGTAGCGCAACAAGGCCTTGCCGGACTTGTACTGCAAACCTGGGTGTTGCTCGTCACCGGGGAGGAAGAAGTCGGCGGCTCGCTCGACCGACTTCACGGAACCTTCCAAGATCCCGAACCACGTGCCGCTTACCGGATCGAAACGACGCGCCTCTTTTGCCGCCTGCTTGATCGGCTCCGTCCAAACGAACGCTAAATCCCACACGTCCTTGGGAAGCTCTCCCAGCGACTTTTCCCTCGCTTCTCCCTGCTCCGCCCACAGCGCAATGATCACGGCGATGAGCATCGCCGTACCTAAGAGTGCGCCCCGAAATACCGCGCGAGCCGCGTTGCGAGCGCCAGACGGCCAGCTCCCAGGAGCGACGACGATGGCGTACCAGCCAACTGCGGTACGTCGAGGAGGAGCGACGCCGGAGATGGCCGTCTGCCGCCGCAACCCTCCGGGCTGGGCCGATCCGCGTCGCCGCGCGGCGTCACTCGTCATCGCCATACTTCTTGCCATCAGTATGTCTTCCTCCTCGTTCCTTGCGCGGCTCGCGGCTTGGCCCAGCGCGGCCGCGGGGTATTTCGGGGCGCACTCTAAGCGCATGTTCGCCTCCCGACTGTTCAGCGTCCGGTCCTCCTTCATCTCTCTATTGTAGCCCTGCCAGGAACCTCCGCGCAAATCAACGTTCGCTTCGTCCGCTTCCGGAGATAGCCGTGCCCCTCGAACCATCCCAGCGCCCGACGGATCGCTTCCTCAATAGGGGTCTGCGGGAGGGCGAGCTCCGCGATGGCTTTGCTCGCATCGAGGCGCTGCCCCGTGCGGCCGGCCTGCACCGCCTGGCGCGGCAGGAGCGGTTCGGTCCGGGTAGCCCAGGCGATGAGCTCGGTCATCCAGGCTGCGGTGATCGCCAGGCCGTGCGGGACTCGCCATCGTGGCGGGGGGATCCCGGCCTCGCTCGCGACGAGCGCGGCAAACGCCTTCAGCGTCATGTCCCGGCACGCAAGCAGGTAGCGCTCGCCAAGACGCCCCCGCTCAGCCGCCCGAACATGCCCTACGCCGACGTCGCCGGTATAGATCGCATTGAAGGTGTGCTCGAGGTACACGGGCACGCGGTACTTGGCGAAGGCGAGGATCAAACGGCCGGAGAAGGGATGGGCGTCATACTCGCCCAGGCACACGCTGGGGTTGACGATCACAACCGGCAATCCCTCCTCGTGGGCGCGCAGCGCTTCGCGCTCCATGGCGATCTTCACCGCGGCATAGAGGGGACGCCAACCGGCGAGGGGCGACGGCTCGGCGTCAGACTCGGTCGCTGGGCGCCCCGGCACCCGCCGGATGGTCGAGGCGCTGCTCGTGAAGACGACCCGCGACGGCTCGGCGCGCCGGATCTCTTCCATGACGCGGCGCGTTGAGCCGACGCCGCGCGCGATGGCCTGCTCACACCGTTCCCCGAAGCCGGGGTAGTAGCCGGCCGCGTGGAAGACCCATGCGCACCCCTTCAACGCCTCACGCAACCCGTCCAGGGTGTCGAGATCCACGCGGACGCGTTCGAGAGGGAGACCGTCGAGCGCGGGGAGAAAACGGTCACTCCGGTAGGCTGCCCGGACCTGGTGGCCTTCGGCCAGGAGGGCGCGCGTGACGTGCGCTCCGATGTGGCCCGTGGCACCGAGGACCAGCGCCCGAACCATCTCAGGCGCCGTCGAGCAGGACGCGGTTCGACGTGCAGATCTCGGCGTAACGGCGGCCGCTCTCGCGGACCCGGCGTTGCTGCGTGGTGTAGTCCACCTCATCGATGCCGAAGCGCGGGCCGAAGCCCTCGGCCCACTCGAAATTGTCGAGCAGCGACCAGTAGCAGTAGCCGATGACGCGCACCCCGGCCCGCATGGCGCGCGCCATCGCCTGCACGTGACGCAGGATGAAGCTCCATCGCCGCGCATCATCCGGCATGTACGTCCCGTTTTCTGTCACGAGCATCGGCAGCCCTAGCTTCGCATACTCGAGGAACACCTCGCAGAATGCCTCCGGGGAGACATCCCATCCAAGGCCGGTGCGCTCCTTGACCTCGCGCAGGTGGTGCCCGAGGTCGCAGCTCACCCCGGGCCATCGGCCAGGCACCGGGACGCAGCGGATGAACTGGCGGCCGTAGAAGTTCACGCCGAGAAAGTCGAGCGTCTTGCGGGCGTCGGCAATCGTCCACGTCGCCACGCCCGGCACCGACCACCGCCCTTCGGTCATGGCTTCGAGCAGGGCGAGGCTGAAAATGCGGTCGGTGATCGCGCTCGCCCACCTGTCCATCGGCCACCAGCGGCGGCAAGGCCGGAACGCCGGGATGTGGTGCGCCACGCCTACCTGAGGCTCGGGCTGGTTCGGCCGTCGAGCGTCGTGCAGGACATGATAGCTCGCGGCATGCGCCCGGATGAGATGCTCGATCACCCGGAGGCCCTGAGCGAAGTCGCGCGCGCCCGGTGGGCCCAATCCCTGGATGTAGTGCATCCGCACGTAAACCATCGGCTCATTGATGGGGGCCCAGTACCGGACCGAGTCGCCGAGGGCCTCTACGACCTTCCGCGTGTAACGGGCGAAACGATCCACGACCTTGGGGTTGGTCCAGCCTCCCTGCTCGGCGAGCCACTGGGGGCTTGTGAAGTGGTGCAGCGTCACAATCGGCTCAAGCTGCCGCTGCCGCAGGGCGCGCACCGCCTCGACGTAATGGGCCAGCGCCTCCTCGTCCCATTGGCCCTCAGCCGGCTCAATCCGGGCCCACTCCACGGAAAAGCGATGGGCGTTGTGCCCCAGTTGAACGGCGAGGTCAAAATCCTCCGCAAAACGCCGGTAGTGATCACAGGCAAGACCCGAGGGCTCTTTCACGCGACCGGTCTGCTCCCACGCCCACCAGTCGCTGTGCACATTGTTCCCTTCTGGCGATTCCGCGGTGTGGGTTTCAGCATTTACTATGAACAACGAACACCGAACTATGAACCGTCCTTCCACGAGGAACGCAAGATCTGCACGATCGTCCGGGCGAACGCCGGGTGGGCCATGATCGAATCGGGGCCGGTGAAGCTGGGCTGGCCGGAGCAGTTGATCAGCACGCGTCCGGTCGCCTGGGCGAATGCAGCGAGCGGAGCCATATCCCACACCTTGACCCCGTAATCGATCACGGCATCCACGCGGCCCCGCAGCGCCCACAGGTAGCCGTAACAATCACCGTAGGCGCGCTCGAGGTAGCAGGCGCGCATGAGGCGGATGAATCCCTCTGAAAACTTGGTGTGGTGCCACCAGCGCGTCCCGCCGTGGAAAATGACCGCTACGTCGAGGGACCGTACCGGGCGAGCGCGCGGGAGGCGCATCACCTGTCCCTGGCTGCGCTCATACGCCTTCACCCCAGGCGCAACACCGATGGTGACACCGACCGCCGGGAAATCGCACAGCCCTAACGTGGGCCGTCCCTGCTCCACGCGGCCCACCATGATCGCCCACGAGGGCAAGCCGCGCGAAAACGCGCGTGTGCCGTCAATGGGATCGATCGTCCAGTAGGTCGATCCAGCAGTTCCTGACGGGCCAAACTCTTCTCCGATGATCCGTTCCCCTGGGAACGAGCGCGTGATGGCCGTTCGCAACCGCTCTTCAATCGCGCGATCGGCGATGGTGACAGGCGAACGATCCGGCTTTCGCTCCACGCGCAGGGTTGGGGAGGCAAAGTACCGAAGGGCGATGGGACGGCACCGTCGGACCTCCCGCTCCACCCACGCCAGCAGCGCCCGCTGGTTGGCAGCCATGCGCGCTATTGTACGCTATTGCCGAGCGGGGATAAAGCACTCAGAACGTAGGGTCTTGACAAATTAGTTTGTGTCAGCTAATATTTAGCTATTATGAATAGATTGCGGCCCCCACCTCGACTCACGCGAAGAATCGTCAGCCTCGCCGTGGCGGAGCTGATGCCCTACATCATGCGCGGCGTCCAGCTCGATTTCTTCGTCAAGCGAGGGGTGACCCAAACCCAGTTCCTCATGCTGGCGTCGATCCACGCCTCCACTCGTTGCACGATGGGCACCTTGGCCCGCACCCTGCACGTCAGCATGCCGACGGTGAGCGGGATCGTGGAACGGCTCGTCCGGGCCGGGTACGTCCGGCGCGCCCCGGAATCCGAAGACCGGCGGCGGGTGATCGTCGAGCTCACCTGGAAGGGCCAGCAATTTTTGCAGGATTTCAGCATGGTCGTCCGTCGCCGATGGGAAGAGGCGCTCTTGCCGCTTGAGCCGGAAGAGCTCTCGGCGTTCTACGAGGTCATCACGAAACTCCGCACGCGGCTGCAATCCGCGGCCGGCTGATGAGATGAAACCCAACCGGGCCTTTCGCGCCACTGAAATTTCGCTTCGCGAAATTTCTTGGAACGTCATAATACTTTGGTCCGCGATGGTCTGCCTCGCCGGACCGGTGGCGGCGCAAGAGCCGGCCGCTCCCATCACCCCTCCCCCGAGTCGATTCGACGTCACCGCTGACGATCCGCCGCTGACGTTGGCTGACTGTTTCGAGCGAGCGCTCAAGCGGAGCGAAACGATCGCCATTCATCAGGAGCTCATCAAAGAAACCGAAGGGCGGTTCCTTCAGGCGCTGAGCGGGGCGCTGCCGCGGGCCTCGTTCGCATTGTCGGAGAAGCGGCAGGATGGGAGCGGCGGCTCCGCCTTCACGCTCAGGGAAATTCCGGAGCGGAAGTTCGTCTTCAGCCAACCGCTCTTCTCCGGATTCAAGGAGCTCGCCGCGATGGCCGGCGCCAGGGCCGAGCGGCGCGAGCGAAAAGAGGAACGGGCCCGCGCCGAAGGGCTCCTGCTCGTTGATGTGGCAGACGCCTTCTACCTGCTCCTCGAGCACCGAGAGTACCTCAAAGCCCTTGAGGCCATCCGGACCGCCCTGGTTGATCGCATCGATGAGTTGAAGGACCGGCAGCGGCTCGGCCGATCACGCCCCAGCGAAGTCGTCAGCGCCGAAGCGCAATTGCTGCGCGTCGAGGCGGAACTGGAACTGGCGCGCAGCGAGGAGACGACCGCGCGTCAACTGCTCGAATTTCTCACCGGACGCGCCCCGATCGGCGCGATCACGGACAACGAACCCCCCCTGCCCCCGCCGGGGAACGAGGACGACTACGTCGCCAAAGCCCCCACGCGACCCGATGTGAAGGCCGCTGAAGAGGCGCGGCAAGCGGCCAAGAACGAGGTGACGATCGCCCAAGCGGCCAGATGGCCGAAGGTTGACGTCGAGAGCAACTACTACGAGACAAGGGCCGGGGCCGCCTCAGGCGTCGACTGGGATGTCATGCTGAAGGTGGACGCCCCGATCTTTCAGGGCGGTCAAGCCATCGGCGCGATCCGAGAGGCCGCGTCACGCGAGCGCCAGGCCGAACTGCATTTCGAGCGCACCCAGCGTGAAGCGGAGCTCGACATCCGCGACACCTGCGCGAAGCTCCAGGGAGCCATGGCGAGACATGCCGTCTTGCAGTCGGCGCTGGCGGCGGCTGAAGAGAACTACCGGCTCCAGGTGGAAGACTACCGCTTAAGCCTCATCAATAACCTCGACGTGCTTCAAGCACTGCAAGCGCTGGAAGATGCCAGGCGGGAAGCCGTCGCAGCCCGGTACGCCGCCAAGCGACTGCACTGGCGGTTGCGCGTCGCCGTCGGCGAAACCCTCTAACCGTGGTGATGGATGATGGGTGATAGATGATGGATGAACAGGATGGCCATCCATCACCCAGCATCAAGCACCCAGCATCGATTATCATCAAGCACCCAGCATCGATATGACGCTGTCTGACTTCTCCATCAAGAAGCCGGTGTTCGCCTGGATGCTGATGGCGGCCCTCATCGTCTTCGGAACCATCAGCTTCAGGCGGATGGGGGTAAGTCAGCTCCCTCAGGCGGAGTTCCCTGTCGTCTCAGTCGATCTCACATGGGAGGGGGCGGCCCCGGAAGTGATGGAAACCGACGTCGTGGACATCGTGGAGGACGCCATCACGAGCATCCAGGGCATCCGCGACATCTCCTCGACGAGCCGGCAGGGCCAGGCCTCCGTCACGATTGAGTTTGACCTTGAGCGCGACATCGACGTCGCCCTGCAGGAAGTCCAGACGAAGATCGCCCAGGCCCAGCGGCGCCTCCCCAACGAGCTGGATCCGCCGATCGTCACCAAGGTCAATCCGCAGGATCAGCCCATCATGTGGATCGGCGTCTCCGGTGACGTCCCCAAACGCGACCTCATGGAGTACGTGCAGGACCACCTCAAGGACCAGTTCCAGACGATCAACGGGGTGGGCGAGATCTTCCTGGGCGGCTTCATCGAGCGCAAC
>JACPSQ010000011.1 GCA_016193195.1 Candidatus Omnitrophota bacterium | reverse complement strand
GTCCGTTGACATTGTCGCCGTTCTCGCCAGCTCCATTCTAACTGTCTGCGCTTTACTCATCGCCCTGTTTGCTTACACTATGGGAAATACGAAAATCTCTGTCAGTGATACGGGTATCACCATGAAGCGATTCGACGCAACCATTAGTTGTTCATGGGATGAGATTCTTAAAGTCTATGAGCGATATACGGAACTAGTAACCTGGCTTGTTATAAAAACTAAACGAGGGAAAATCGTCATTCCAGAGAATATCAAGGATGTTGATGAACTTCTTAGCGTTATCAGAGAGAGGCTGAAAGATCGTTTGCCTAGTGCTATGAAGCCACCCAGCGAGCAGCTTGTTGTTTCTCTCTGGCCATTTCGAAAAACCCGGTGGCCGTGAAAATCGGAGGCGTTACTGGCGGTGCCAGGCTGAGAGCGGGAGGAAAACGGTTCAATGAAAATCGGAGGCGTTACTGGCGGTGCCAGGCTGAGAGCGGGAGGAGAACGGTTCAATAGCGATGCCACGCAAACCGCGCCAACTCGTCGATGACGGCTATTACCATTTGATCGCGCGCGGCAATAACCGCTTGTTTCTGTTCGCCGTACCAGGCGGGTTTGAAACGTTCACGACGTTGCTGGCAACCGCGAAGGCCAAGTACGCCTGGAACCTCTGCCACTACTGCCTGATGAGTAACCACCTCCACCTGCTCGGCCAGGTTGCCCAAGGCGTCACCTTACCCAAGCTGATGCAGTTTCTCTTATTCGAATACTCCCGCTGGTACCGCAAGACGACCGGCTACAGCGGCCATCTGTGGCAAGGTCGCTATAAGAGCCCCCTCATCGACCGGGAGAGCTACCTGCTCGAATGCGGACGCTACATCGAACGCAATCCGCTGCGTGCGGGACTCGTGGAGCGCACCGAAGACTACCCCTGGTCCAGCTACCGACACTATGCACTTGGGGAGCCCAACCCCCTCGTCGATGAAGATCCCTACTACGCGACGCTTGGCCCAGACGCACCGACTCGGCAACAGCGATACCAGGACTTCGTGAGGTTGGAGGGCCCATACGATCGATTGGTCGACGACGCTCTCGTGGAAGCCCACTTCTAGCATGGCACGTGCAGTAACGCCTCCTGTTTTTTGACAGAGTGGTACAGAAGTGGTACACTCCTGGTTGAGGGACTGTGCCGGGTAGCGAACAAGGAGGTTGTCGTCAGATGTCCACTGTCTTGCCGCGTGTCCAGGTCGCGCTGGAGCCGTCGACGTATGCCATCTTGGAGCGCGTCTCACGAGCCGAAGGCGCGTCGTTGTCCCACGTGGTGGCCTCGCTCGTGCAGACGTCGCTGGAGCTGTCGGAGGATCTTGCGTTGGCGCAAGTGGGCGAAGCCCGCCTGAGGAGCTTCCGACGCGATGATGCCTTGACCACGGACGCGCTCGTAGCATGGAACCGCAAGCGTCACGCGAAGCGGTAAGCCCGCGCGCCTTCCGGGTTCTCTGGCATGCCGAGGTCCGCCGCGATCTCGTGAAGATCCCGCCCACCACGGTCGAGGCAATCGTCAAGGCGGCGCACGAACGGCTCTCCCAAGCGCCCCTCCTCATCGGCGAGCCGCTGCGCGGGACCGCCCAACGGCTCTGGCGGCTGCGCTACAGCCAGTACCGCCTCGTGTATACCGTCCGGCCGGCCGCGCACGAGGTCTGGATCCTCTCCGTCCAAACGCGCGACATCATCTACCGCAAGACCCACCTACAGCGGCTGCTCCGGTTGGCGCAAGCGTTACAGCAGTAGCGTAAAAACTGGGGCCGTGCTAAATAGTGTCACCTAAACCTAAACCCGAACATGACTCGACCCCCACGCCAACTGCTCGATGGGGGTTGTGACCACCTCATCGCCCGCGGCAACAATCGCCAGTTCCTGCTCACTGAGGAGGGGGCGTTCCGGTACTTCCTCGACCTGCTGGCCCGGGCCAAGAGCCGCTACCCCGCCAGGCGCTACCACTACTGCCTGATGTCGAATCACCTTCACCTCTTGTTGGAAATCGCGAGGGGCGACCACCTCCCTCGGTTCATGCAGGGGCTGCTGCAAGGCTATGGACGGTGGTATAAGAGCCGCACCGGTTACGTGGGGCATGTCTGGCAAGGCCGGTACAAGAGCCCCCTGGTCGATGAAGATCCCTACTATCGCGCGCTGGGACCCACCAACGAACAACGGCAAGCCGCCTACCGAGATTTCGTGCGGCTGGAAACGCCCTATGCAAGCGTTCTCGACACCCATCTCCTCGAAGCGGCGTTTTAGTCGGTTCTAGGAGGAACGTCTCCGTTTCCTGTCCGTTTCTGCTCACTCCAGGCGGAGCTGCCGCGCATCCTGCTCGTGGTGCCGATCGTCCAAACGGCCTATAATCTCTACCATGATGCGGTGTGGTTCTGGCACGGCTACCCGTTTGCCCTGGTGCTGCTGGACACGGTGCTGATCGGGGCGATGTTGACGATCTACGTGGTGGCGTGGCGGGCCGCAACGGCTCCGCGGGGATAACGCCGCCGACATGAGGGAGCTGTACCTCTTTCTCCTGGGGCTCGCCGCCGGCGTCGTGCTCCTGGCGATGAGCGCCTACCGGCGCGTCTCGCCCCGCTGGCTGAAGTGGGCGTTGATGGCCAGCGGTCTCTTGGTCATCAGCCGCTACGTGACCCTGGCGCTTTTTACGAACCCTGACGCTCCGAATCGGTTCTGGGCCTTGCGCCACTGTTGGTTCGGCAGCGCCATCGGCCTCACCTTCCCCAGCGTCTTCGCGATTGACCAGCTCCTGCGCCATCCGGCGATGACCCCGAAGAAGCTGCTGGGCTGGGTGGCCCCCTTCCTTGTGGCGCTCGGGGCCATCATCCTGTTTGGGACGCTCACGCCGGCGCCGGATCCGGTCCTCGGGTGGACCCTCCACCTCACGACTCCGTGGCGGGTGTTCGCCTCAGCCATCCAGGGGACGTTCGTCATCGTGTTCATCGGGATCGGCGTCCTGCTGATGCGTAAGATCCCCTCCCGAGCGATCCGGCTTGCCTTGCTCGGTCTGATCGTGGGCCAGGCCTACCTTGGACTGGATGGGCTTCTGCTTGCGCTTGGAGGGTGGTACGTCCGGCCATTTCTCTATTCGGAAATGGTCATGGGGCTTGCCCTCTGGCACGCCTATGAGACGGCGTTCGCCGTCCAAGTCAACCGGTAACCATAAGAGTGCGTCCCAGCATCTCGCGCGAGCCGCGTTGCGAGCGCCAGGCGGCCAGCTCCCAGGAGCGCCGACGAAGACGTATCAGGCGGCCAGCGATACGGCGAGGCGGCGCGACGCCGGAGCGGGCCGCCTGCCGCCGCAACCCCGCCGTCCTCCGTGGGGGCTGGGCCGATCCGCGTCGCCGGGCGGCGTTGCTCGTCGCTCGCGTACTCGTCTGTCGAGTACGCCACGCTCCTCGCGCCTGGCCCGGCTCGCGGCTCGGCCCAGCGCGGCCGCGGGAGATGCTGGGACGCACTCTAACTATGACCGGCGTCAGAGAACGAGTCCCGCGAGCGATTTTCCCTTGACTTTCAGCGTCGGGGATTTCAGAATAGATCCCTACCCGGTAGCCCCCGTTTCCCACAGCAAGGAGGTCCACATGGCCGTGCAGACGTCTTCAGCGACAGCGACTCAGCAGGCGGTCCTGGTGTCCACCGACTGGGTCGCCCAACACCTCAAGGACTCGACGATCCGCGTCGTCGAAGTGGATGTGGACACCAAGGCCTACGGTGAAGGCCATGTGCCGGGCGCCCTCGGCTGGGCCTGGGATACGCAACTGTGCGACACCGTCAGGCGTGACATCATCCCCAAGGCGAAGTTTGAGAAACTCATGGGCGATTCAGGGATCGGCAACAGCACGACGGTGATCCTCTACGGGGACAACAACAACTGGTTCGCCGCCTGGGCATTCTGGCAGCTCAAGG
>JACPSQ010000013.1 GCA_016193195.1 Candidatus Omnitrophota bacterium | reverse complement strand
CGGCCTCACGCGCGAGGGAACCTTCCTCATTGAGGATGGGAAGATCACCCGACCGGTGACGACCATGCGCTTCACCCACAGCCTCCTCGATGCGTTTCGCCGCGTCCTGGGTGTCTCCAAGGAGCGGCAACTGCTGGCCGAGCCGAGCCAGGAGCTGGGATGCGCCCTGATGCCTGCCCTTCACCTGAAGGCGTTCAAGTTCACCGGCCGCTCAGAGCGCTAAGATGCCTCATCATAGTCCGAAGTCCGAAGACCGAAGTCCGAAGACCGAACGTCAGCGGCCGCGCACGGCAGGCCAGTGTCATCAATTCGTGCATCGGCGTTGCTACGGACTACGGACTATGGACTACGGACTGATCCTTTCGTCGTTACTGATTGCCGGGTGCGCTGAGCTCACCCGCGTCGATCGGCCGGCGTCTTTCCACGGCGCGGCTTCTGCCGGTGTCCTGGACGACGGCTATGAGGATTACGCGGGCGTCATCCACATCCATACGACCTACTCTCACGATGCGATGGGCACGTTTGAGGAAGCGGTCCGCGTCGCCAACGCCCAACGGCTCGACTACCTCGTGATCACCGAACACAACACGCTGCAACCGTTGCGCGACGGCAAGCAGGGCTGGCACGGGGCGACGCTCGTCCTCATTGGGATGGAGATTTCCACGCGGGGGGGACACTATCTCGCCCTCAACGTCACCGAAGAGATCGACCGGTTCAAGCTAACGACCCAACAGATCATCGACGAGGTGAACCGCCAGGGCGGGGTCGGGTTCATCGCTCACCCGTATTTCAAAAAAGGCCGGTGGAAGGATTGGACCGTCACGCGGTTCACCGGCATCGAAGGATACAACGTCGCCCATGACACGCTGGATGAGAACAAACTCCGACTGGCCCTCTGGACCATCAGCGCCCCGGCAGAGCCGTTCTATCTCTCGATCCTTGATCGGCCCTACGACCCGCTGGCGAAATGGGATGAGCTGATCCGGCGGCATGGCCGGATCGTCGGGATCGGCGCAAGCGACGCCCACGAGTTCCACCTCTTCGGCTTGACGTTCGCCCCCTACACCATTATGTTCCAGCTCAGCCGGACCCATCTCCTCATCCAGGGCCCGCTGACCCCAGAGAAGGCGTACGACGCCCTCCGGGCCGGACACGCCTACTTCTCCATTGAGTTGCTCGCTGAGGCAAAAGGATTCTCGCTCACCGCCGACAACGGGAAGCGCGTGCTGGGCATCATGGGGGATGAGGTGCTCCTTGAGCCGGACCTGCGGCTGACGGCGTGGCTGCCGGCCCCGGCCCAACTGAGCCTGTTCAAGGATGGCCAGTTGATCGCGACGACGACCAATCAAGCCTGGCATGTGCCGATCACAGAGCCGGGCGCCTATCGACTCGAGGCGGCGCGACACGACAAGCCGTGGATCTTCTCCAACCCCATCTACGTACGTCCCGCCCCGCCTCCTCCGCCATCCACCCCACCCGACAATTCAGGTCTCGCGCAGCCCGACGCCTCGCCTGAAACAACCCAACCACCAAACACGTCTGAGCAACCTGGGGCCGGTGCAGACGCAGCCATGCAGCCCCCCAAGTGATATTCGCTCGATGGCCATAACGATACGCCGCCTACTGCCTACTGCCTACTGCCTACTGCTTCCTGCTGTCGTGACTGCTGGCTGCGCCTACGTCCCGCAGCGTTCGGTGCCGGCACACCCCCTCCCGCTTCCGGCTGAGCTCGCCAGCTACTACGACTATCCGAAGCAACCGATCAACGCGACGCGGGAGATGGTCCGGGACCACGCGGCGTTGAGGGAATTCTTCATCCGGTTTCCGCTGTCGGTCTCCGGGTTCGAACCCACAGAGCCCGTCGTTGAGGTGGAGTGGTTTGAGTCGAAGCAGCTTGGCCGTCGTCCGGCGATCCTGTTCAACCCGATCCTGGGGGGCGACTACCCGCTGGAGCGCGGGATCTGTCGCTTCTTCGCCAGTCATGGCTTCCATGTCGCGATGATTCACCGCAAGACGCTGAAGATCTCGCCGGAGCACGACGCGAGCCGCCTGGAGTTGCTCCTTCGCCAAGGGGTCCTCCGCATCCGGCAAGTCGTGGACTGGATGGAGACGCAGGAGGGGGTGGATCCGCGCCGGCTGGGAAGCTTCGGCCTCAGCATGGGCGGGATCGCGAGCGTCATGGCGGCGGCGGTGGAGCCGCGCCTCCGCACCCACGTCGTGGGGCTCGCGGGCGGCAGCATCGCGGACATCCTCCTGATGTCCAAGGACAGCCTGCTGACGAAGCCGCTCAACCGCTACCTCGAGCGCCAGCAGCTCGACCGGGCCGCCCTGGAACGCCTTCTCGAAGAGCAGGTGAAGACGGATCCGATCCGCCTCGCCCCGTACGTGGACAGCCGACAGCTCTTCCTGTTCATCGCCCTGGCCGACCGCACCATCGGGCGGGCGAATGCGCTCCGTCTCTGGCGGGCGCTGGGCCGCCCGCAGGTCGTCTTCCTCCCCACCGGGCACTACACCTCGTACTTCTTCCTCCCCTACGTGAAACGCGTCAGCCTTCGGTTCTTTCAACGCCATCTCGCGGCGCCCTGAGACCCCGACGCTGCGCGCTGTGATATAATGGGATAGTCAAATGACGATTGAAAAAATCCTGCTTGCCAAACCCCGAGGCTTCTGCGCCGGTGTGGAACGGGCCATCGAGGTCGTGGAGCAAGCACTCACAACCTTCCCCGGCCCGGTCTACGTCCGGAAAGAGATCGTCCACAACCCGCACGTCGTCAGCGCGCTGCGAGCGCAGGGGGCCATCTTCGTGGACGAATTGACGCAGGTGCCCGAGGGCTCCCACACGATCTTCAGTGCGCACGGCGTCTCGCCGGCCGTGCACGCAACCGCCAAGGAACGCCGGCTGAAGGTGGTGGACGCCACCTGCCCCCTCGTCACCAAGGTCCACGTCGAGGCCAAGCGCTTCGCGCGCGAGGGCTACACCCTGTTCCTCATCGGCCATGAGGGCCACGAGGAAGTGGAGGGCACCATGGGCGAAGCGCCGTCAGACATTCACCTCGTGCAAACGGTTGAGCAGGCGCGGACCGTTCGCGTCGAGGATCCCGAGAAGGTGGCGGTCATCACCCAGACCACCCTGAGCGTGGATGATACGCGGGCCATCCTCGAGACCCTGAAGGCGCGGTTCCCCGCGCTTGTGACCCCCTCCAAAGACGATATCTGTTACGCGACCCAGAACCGGCAGAACGCCGTGAAAGCGATCGCCCGCGAGGCCGAGGTGATTCTCGTCATCGGCGCCAAGAATAGCTCAAACTCCATTCGCCTCACGGAAGTCGCGGAGGGGGCCGGGCGGCTGGCGTACCTCATCAACGAGGCCAGCGAGATCCACCCGGCCTGGCTTGACGGCATCCGCTGCGTCGGCGTCACGTCCGGGGCCTCCGCGCCCGAGCATCTCGTGCAGGAGGTCGTCGCCTACCTCAAACGGTTCGGCGCTGCACGTGTGGAAGAAGTGGAGCTGGTCCAAGAGCACGTGAACTTCGGCCTGCCGGCGGAGCTCGTCCAACCCTCGACGTGTAAGACGTAACGCTGCGCTGTCGAAAAGTTCCCTCGCCGGCTTCGCGGGTGACGCGGAGCCGGGGCCCCCGCCGGCCCGCACCCCCAACGCTTTGCTTCGCAAAGCGAAGCATCGGGGGGAGGACCGGTGGGGTGGCGCAGCGGCAGGCCCTGCGAAGCCGGGTGTTCGACACAGCAACGTTCCGCGTCACGCGCTCGCGCATGAAACACCTGACGGAGTATCTCTGGTTCAACACGAAGAGCCGCCGGGAGCTCGTCAACATCACCGACCAGGTCGAGGCGCTCGTGAAGAAGAGCGGAGTCGCGGAGGGGCTGTGCCTCGTCTCCGCCATGCACATCACGGCGAGCATCTGGGTGAACGACGACGAAGAAGGACTCTGGGAGGACTTCTGGGAGCTGCTGGAGCGCTTAGTCCCGTCCGGCACGGACTACAAGCACCACCTGACGGGCGAGGATAACGGGGACGCGCACCTGAAACGAAGCCTCATCGGCCATCAGGCCGTCCTGCCGATCACGAAGGGGAAGCTCGATCTCGGACCGTGGGAGCAGGTGTTTTATGCAGAGTTTGATGGGAAGCGACGGAAGCGGGTGGTCGTGAAGATTCTCGGAGAGTGACGCGCATCCCTCGCTCCGCTCGGGACGCCGCCTACGGGAATCCACAGAGGCGGCGGAAGCGGATCGTCGTGAAGATCATCGGGGGGTAATCTCCAGAGGAGCGACGCATTTTAGATTTTGGATTTTCGATTTTAGATTACGGGGCCTTGAAAATACGTAATCCGAAATCCAAAATCGAGCTAGCGGTCCTGTTCAAGAAGGCGCTGCGCGTCGAGATGGTGGTAGGTGGTCTGGGCGGCGGGGGTCGTGCCCTGGGCGTTGGCCACCCAGAGGTCTGGCCAGGCGAAGACGACGCTCTGGATATTTGACGCAGGGGCGACCGCTTTGGCGATCCCTGTGGCTGTGGCGCTATCAAGCGCCCCGAAGTGCGCGGCAATCCCCGCGGCCTGGCCGAGGTAGCGCACATCGTAGGCGGAGCTCCCCGTAGGATCCTCAAGGCCAGGACGCTTGGGGTCGCCGCGTGAGGCGAGCTGTCGCTCGCGGATGGTCGGATCAACCGCCGTGTCCGCCCGGAACACCGCGTCCACCGTGGGCCGCGCGTACCCGACGCGATGTTCGGCCGGATCGTTCGCCTCAAAGAGCCGGGCATGCCGGCGCGTCGTCGCCAGGACGATCGCCCGTCGAGTGCGCGCATCAGCGAAGACGTAGTTGACGCCCACGGTCCGACGCGCGGCGGACACGAGCGAGGCCGCGTGGTCAAGGCTCTCGGCCTCTTCCAGTACCCGCCGCATCACAAACACCATCGGTTCGCCGCGAAAGGTCGCATCGACCGTTTCCGCCCCCACCTGCCCCACTGAGATCGTCGCATCGTTGACGCCGGTCAGGACGCCGATGAAGCCCGACCATCCCACGTTGATGAACGCGTGCCGGCCCGCGGGATGGACGACGAACACGGTGGCATACCGCTGGATGCCGGCGTCGATGTTCCAGTCCAGGTTGCGGACATGGATGAGCCGCCCTCCGCTCGTGGCTCTCCCCCAGGCGGCGAGATTGGAGCAGGAGTAGGTGCGATCAGGGATCGCGTGGAGCCGCACGAGCTCTGGGAGCGGCACGCCGGATCCATCGGCGAGACCTCTGAGCTCTTCGAGATAGGCCGTAGGCACGAACGGTCGGGCCTTGCTCCAGGCTGCGTCGAGCCACCAGCTCGCCGCCCACGAGCCAACCCAGGGAATGCGCAGGTACCGGCGGAAGTACCCGAGGACCTGGCGCACCGAGGCGCGGACTTCCTCTCGCAGCGCTTCTCCGTGCTGGCGGCCCAGCTCATAGGGCGTCCCGGAGAGGCGGACAACGCGTACGCCGTCGATAGACTCGACCTGCGCCGCCTCCACGGCGATAGGTGTGAGGTGTGAGGTGTGAGGTGTGAGAAGCAAAACCGTCATGAGGGACGTCGTCAAGGCACGGAGCTGCCTGTCCTGCTTACCGTTTGGTATCTTCCTCTCACCTCTCACCGCTCACCTCGCACCTAATTGGTCGAGCATCTGGATGAGACGTTTGACGATGAGCTCGCCGGTGTTGGGCCCATTGAAGGCCATCAACGATTCGTAGGGCCCCGCCTCGTAGAGCGCGGCGCTGATGCAGTAGCCGATGTAGTCGCTGGCAAAGCCGATCACCATGGGCTCCAGTCCCCGTGAGCGGGCCGACGCCCTCAGCTCCTGACCGAGCCCTGCGGTCAGGTCACACGGGACCCCGAAGAACACGTCGTTCCCCACCGCCAGCAGTGACAGCGTCGCGTCGTCATCCACCAACCGCTTCCCCATCCATCGAGGGAGGCTTACCCCGAAACCGAGCCGGACGTTCGCCGGCGGAAGCGTGAGCCGCTCCTGCAGGGCGCGGAGCGCGCCGGGAAGAGCAGGATGCGCCGTCTCCAGCATCCGCACAACCACCTGGGCCAGCGACTGCCCGATCCATGCGGCTCGCTCAAACCCGATGCCCGCTTTGGCAGGGCCCTGATCACCGACGGAGCCGGCAAAGAAGAGACATGTGGCGCCTGGAACGCGCCGCTCCACCGCTTCGACGACGACGCCGGGATAGTCCGCCGAGAGGTAGCGGTTCCACGTTCCAAGCGCCGTCGGGTGCGCGGCGAAATTGACCAGGACGGCGTAGGGGCGATCCCCTGCGGGGCGATAGAAGGCCGTCATCCTGAGCTCGGAATCGGTGATCCCGTCCGGATCCATCCGATTCTTCACCAGCCCTTCGGTGGCCGCGGTCATGGAGGCGATGCGCGTCGGTGAGCGCCCGGCATAGGCCCGGATGACCGCGTCGCTGATCGCCTTGACGAGCGCGTCGAAGACCTGCGGGTCAAAATGCCCCATGGAGATTTTCTCAAGGAACCGCTTCCCGTACGCCCCGGGGCCGGAATGGGTATGCGTCGCGGCCAGCATGAGCACGAGATCCCGCGGCAACCCCTGCTCGATGAGGCGGGCACGAACCGCGTCGAAGAGGCGCTCATCAATGATCAAGAGATCGCAGCTCACGAGCGCCACGCGGATCCCTTCGTCCTGCAGAACAAGCGCCCGCACCCCTACCGGGTCGTGAAGGCCGCGTGATGGCGCGCCTTTCCGCTTGCTGAAACCTGCGAGCGGCACCCGCCGAGGCAACACGAACTGCTCCTTCGCCACACCGGCCTGGACTTCTCCCGCCGCAACCGCGGCGTGCGTAAAGACGCTGAGGGCGACCGCCGCGCTCATGACGACTACGCCTGATAATGCGGGCTGCGGACAAAATCCAAAATTTCTCTTGTCGGGCTCTCGCCGCATCGGCTACGCGGCCTTCCGCTGCTCAAGATGCGCCCGTGCCAGGGTCAGCGCTTCGTCTCGCGTGCGAATGCGCCCCTCCGCCTGGGCCTCTTCAATCGCTCCCAGCAGCTCCCCGATGAGCGGCCCGGGCTGCACGCGGAGGGTTTCCATCAACGCATGGCCATCCACAAGGCGCAGCGGCGTCACGATCTCGTCGGCTGTAAAAAAATACGCGCTCAACAACTCCTCGAGACGTCCCCGCTGCTGCTCAATCTGATCCAACCGGGACCTTGACCCTCGCGTCGCCATCCGATCGGCCCACCACGTGAGCAAGCAGCCCGGGCCGTCGTCTCCCAGCACTTTGAAAAACCGGTACACGGCGCGACGGGTCAGGTGCGGCTCCCGGCTTAAGAACCCCGGCCGCAGGTGATGGAGGACGAGCTGGCGGACCATGTCGGCTTCGCGATTGGACAGGCGCAACCGCTCCGCAACGCCCCTGACCAGCTCCGCCCCGGTCTCTTCGTGGCCGAGGAACCAGATTTCCCCGTCAGCTTCCACGGTCCTCCGCGCGGGCTTTCCCACATCATGGAGCAAGCCGGCGAGCTTGATCAGGCTCTTGCGCGAGCGGCGCTCAACGAATTCCTCTCGGCAGTAGGCCGAGAGCGGGCCTCGCAGCGGCTCGGAAAACTCGGCGAAATCCGAGAGGAAGCGATCCGCTTGGGCAACCGTTTCAATCTGATGGTCGAGCACATCGAGGTGGTGGAACCCCCCCTGCTCCATCCCTCGCCCGGCGATGAGCTCCGGGAACAGCGCATCGAGCCCACCGAGCTGGTTCAGGGCCTGGATCGCGACATGGGCGCGATCGGTCTCAAAGACTGCGATGAGCTCATCGCGGATCCGCTCACCGGAAACCTTCGTCAGAAGCGGCAGTGCGCTGGCCATGAGGGGGGGGAGGGAGGGAGCTAACGTAAACTCAAGCTGGGCAGCAAAGCGAAACGCGCGGAGGATCCGAACGGGATCGTGCTCGAAGGTCCCGGGAAAACAGGCCTGGAGCTCTTTCCGCTGAAGCGCGCGCCGGCCCTCAAGCGGATCGATGAGCGGCTGTGGTGAGTGAGGAGCCCGAAGCCAGTCCGTAAGCGCGATCGCCAAGGCATTGACGGTAAAATCACGATGGCCGAGGTCTTCCGCTAAGGTGGCGCCGCGAAAATCGCTCAGATCAAGCTCGATCCGCCCCCCGTCAACCGTGACGACCACGCGGGCGGAGCCGGCGTCTTCATCAAGCGGGACAAACGCCCCGCCGAGACCTCCGGCGATGGCGCGCGAGATCGAGAGTGCCTCCGCAGGAAGCGCCAGATCAACGTTGAGATACCTCAGCGGGCGCCCTAAGAGCTGATCGCGCAATAACCCACCGACGAGGTAGGCCGGAATGCCGCGTGATTGGAGAATCCCCTGCACCTGTGTGAGTGTGTCGATCAGGACGCGAGGGATCTGAGGCTCGTGCTTCAGCGTTTGGCTCATGCGGGTCCTCTCATGCGGGTCTTAATTTGGGTGATTTCACAGATTCATAAGGCAGATTTCGCAGATCACGATCTGCGTAATCTAGGTTTCAAATCTGTGTAATCCCACATTCGGACAGCACGCTCATGTGAAGGGACTTGACAATGCGCAGACACTTGTCACAATAGAAGCATCATCGCAGCGATCTGATTATTATAGTATGCCGAGACGGTCGAAGTCGGACGAATTGCTCGAATTTGAAATTCAGTTCTACGAGAAGCTCCTCAGCGCCTATCCGGATTTCCTCGACGTGCTCATCCCGCTGGGACATGCCTACACGCGGCGGGGCCTCTACGAAAAAGGGTTGGAGATCGACCTCCGGTTGACGCGCCTCAGGGGGAACGAGCCGCTGACGTGGTACAACCTGGCGTGCAGCTACTCACGCCTCAAACGAATCGACGAATCGTTGGAGGCGCTTCGGCGGGCCTTCGAGCTGGGATATCGGGACGTCAACTACTTGCAGAAAGACCCCGACCTCTTGAATCTGCGCCAATCCACAAAATACCGTCAGTTCCTCTCCTCGTTTACCTCCCTCCCCGCCGCCCCAGAGCCACGCGCCTGAGTCGTGGCGCCATTCGTCAATCGTCCTGGCGGGGTCGCCCCGTCGAGGGCTCGTCAGTCAGCCCCGCCCCACAGCCCGCGGTGCTCCCTGCGCGCTTCCTCGGCTCGTGCGTGAAACCGCTCCACGTATTTTGTGTCAGGCGCAATGGTGAGCGGCCGTGCGAAGCCTAAGGTGAGGATCTCTTCGTTCACCATGACCTCACCCACGTACACGTAGGCCAGGAGCCGGCCAAACCGGTCGTGCGTCTGCACGTCGTACTCAAGGCGCACCGACTTGCCTTCCACGAGCCGTTGGTTCGCCTCCGTCGCGGCAAGACCGAAGGGCTCCGGATCCACGACCCAGCGGTGTTCTCCCCCAACCTGCCGTTCGCGATCGCCGGGTCGAGCCCGACGGCGGACTTCTGGCGCGTCGATGCCGAGATACCGGACGAGCCGACCGTCCATCAGCTCAATCGTGTCCCCATCAATGACGCGTCGGACCCTGGCCTCCTGTGGAAGTGATTGCCCGCAACTGAGGAGGCATGCGGTGGCAACGACACTGACAACGGGAAGGGGTGCGACGCGGGGAGCGCTCACCGCTTGAGCGGCTTGCCGAGTCTGGCTTCGAGCGACTGGACCTTCTGCGCGATCCGACCGAGGTCCGGCTTGTCCGTGCGGTCGTCGATGCGGATGGTCGTCATGACGCGCTCCGCTGACTTCAGGATGGCCTGGTGACATTGCTTGGCCACGAGCATGATGCGGTCCCAATCACCCTCCACGACGGTGCCCATGGGCCCCACGCGGTAGTCGAGGCCGCGGCCCCACGCGGTAGTCGAGGCCGCTCTGATCGATCAGCTTCGCCACCTCGGCCAGGAGGCTGCTGAGGCTCGGGCTCTTCGTCCCAATGGGAACAATCTCCAGCTCTGCGAGCATGGCCACCACCTCTCCTATCACTATAGCAACCGCGCCTCGAGCCGTCAAACGCGGCGGAGCCGGAAGGCCATGATCCCTCCGACAGGAAGGAGCAAGAGGCCGAGCGCCGCGAACGGAAACCAGGAGAACGGCAGATGGACGAATGTCGCATCCAACGTCAACGCGTCCTGGGTCGTCATCAGTCGGTTGAATCGATAGACGTTCCCGGACTTCGGCAGCCGGATCTTGAGCGGTAGGATGCCGGTCTCCTCAAGGCGGGCGAATGTCTCCGCGACTTCGAGTTGGTCCACGCGTGGAGTCGAGGGAACCATAGCGCTCCGAACCGCCGTCAACGTCCTTTTCAAGATGCCCTCCTTGGCCTTCTCATCCCCCGGCCCTTCCGCGAGATGGCTGTTCGTCGCATAGTAGTACGGCTCGTATTGGTCAACGTCCGTCGCTGACGGCCCTTGAGCCAATCGGTCTGCCACATCGCCGCGTTTCGACGTGACAAAAATGTTGCCGAGGGGATCCGT
>JACPSQ010000057.1 GCA_016193195.1 Candidatus Omnitrophota bacterium | reverse complement strand
TGAATGTAGGCGCGCCGGTCTTTGATGAGGATGGTCCGAATCGTGATGCAGGTATCCAAGTTCCCGGAAAAGCTGAAGTAGCCCACGGCCCCGGCGTACGGCCCCCGATCATAGCGCTCAAGAGCCGCGATGATCTCCATCGCCCTCACCTTCGGGGCGCCGGTCACCGTGCCGGCCGGGAACGTCGCGCGCAGGACGTCGAAGGCCGTCCGGCCCGGCTTGAGGGCCGCCGTGACGCCGCTCGCCAGGTGGAGCACGTGCGAGTACTTCTCCACGACCATGAGCTCCGGCGTCTTCACGGAACCCGGCCGCGCCACCCGGCCCAAGTCGTTGCGGCCGAGATCCACCAGCATCAGGTGCTCGGCGCGCTCCTTGGGGCTCGAGCGCAGTTGTTGGACCAACCGCGCATCGTCGCGCGGGTTGCTCCCGCGGCGTCTGGTTCCTGCGATCGGCCGGGTCTCGAGGAGGCCCTCCTCGCACCGCACGAGCATCTCCGGCGACGATCCCACCAGGCCCAGCGACCCAAACCGTAAGAGGTACATGTAGGGGGAGGGGTTGAGTGACCGAAGCGCGCGGTACACGTCCAAGGAATCGCAGGAGAGCTCCCGTTCGAGGCGCTGCGAGAGGACGACCTGGATGACGTCGCCGGCGCGGATGTGTTCCTTGGCCTTGGCCACCATGCCGATAAACTCTCCTCGGCTGATATTGGAGTGGACGGGGCGTGAGGGCGTCGAGCGCCGCCGCATCGTCCTGGGCAACGGGCCGCGCAACCTCGCCGCCATCGCCTCAATGTCGCGAACCGCCCGCCGGTAGGCCGCGCGCGGCGTGGTCCCGTCGATCGGGGCGTTCGCCACGAGGAGCAGCTTGTGCTGCGCATGGTCGAAGATGACCATCGTATCGGTCAGCATGAGCATGAGGTCGGGCGCATGGAGATCGTCAATCCGATGCGGCGGTAATCGTTCCAAAAACCGGACCACGTTGTAGCCGAGGTAGCCGACGAGCCCGCCGCAGAAGCGCGGCAGGCCCGGCACCGAGACGAATGAGAACCGGCGCATGAGCCGCTCCACCTCAACCAGCGGATCATCGCGGGTCTCAAGGCGCGTCACGCGCGGGACCCGTCCTTCCCCGAACGTTGAAATCTCGACGTGCCGGCCTGTGCTCGTCACGAGGAGCCGAGGCCGGCTGCCGAGGAACGAGTAGCGGGCCACCTTCTCGGTCCCTTCCACCGACTCAAGGAGGTAGCTGAACGGGCCACGGTCCAGCTTGAGGAACGCGCTCACCGGGGTCTCGAGGTCAGCCAAGAGCTCCCCATAGACCGGGATGACGTTCCCTTGCCTCGTGAGCTGCACGAACTCCGCTTCCGACGGTCGGATCTCCATCGTCAATACACCTTCGCCGGGTCAAACGCTCTTCGGCCGATCGTCCTGAGCCGTCCTGATGAGGTGAGCTGTCTGAAGTAGCAGGTGAAGTAGCCCGCGTGGCAGGCGGCGACGCGCTGGCGCACGAGCAGGAGGAGCGACTTGCCCTCGCAATCCACCCGCACCTCGCGGATCACCTGGACGTGCCCTGAGGTTTCACCCTTCTGCATCACACGGTGTTGGGAGCGGCGAAAGAGGTGCACCGTCCCTGTCTCCATGCTCTTCTTCAGCGCCTCGCGGCTCAGGTAGCAGAGCGTCAGGACCTGCCGCGTCTTCGCGTCATGGATCACGGCGGGGATCAGGCCCTGGGCGTTAAATCGCAGGATCTCCGATAGGAATTTTGGATTTTTGATTTTGGATTTTGGATTACCCGTCCGTCCAATCCGCAATCCCGTCATGTGACCCCTCATGTTCTCACCATGACTCCACGGGATGCCAGGTACCGCTTGACTTCGACGATGGAGAGCTCGCCGAAGTGGAAGAGCGAGGCGGCAAGCGCGGCGTCGGCGCCGCCGGCCATGAGCGCCTCGTAGAAGTGCTCCGGCTTCCCCGCCCCGCCGGAGGCGATGACCGGGATGCTCACGGCGCTCGCAACCACCCTCGTCAGCTCCACATCATAGCCGATCTTCGTCCCGTCGCGATCCATGCTGGTCAACAAAATCTCGCCGGCGCCCAACTGCTCGGCTTCTTGCGCCCACTCGATCGCATTCTGGCCCGTCGACGCCCTACCCCCGTGCGTATACACCTCCCATTGGAATTGCGGATTGCGGAGTGCGGAGTGCGGAGTGTCACTTCGGACTTCGGACTTCGGACTTCGGACTCGTTTGGCGTCGATGGCCACGACGATGCATTGGTTCCCAAAACGCTCCGCGCCCTCTCGGAGCAACACCGGTCGCTCCACCGCCGCGGTGTTGATCGAGACCTTGTCCGCGCCGGCCCTGAGGAGCGCGCGAATGTCCTCGACGCTCCGGATCCCTCCGCCCACCGTGAGCGGCATGAACACCGCCGCCGCCGTCCGCTCAACCACGCCAAGAATAATCGGCCGCTGCTCATGGCTCGCAGTGATGTCCAGAAAGACGAGCTCATCCGCTCCGGTATCGTTGTACGCCTTCGCCGCCTCGACCGGATCGCCCGCGTCACGCAGGCTCACGAACTTGACTCCCTTCACGACCCGTCCCTTGTTCGCTAACATAGCAGTGGCGAGTGGCGAGTGGCGAGTGGCGAGTGAGGAGCGTCAAACATTCTGCACTCGACACTCATCACTCATCACTCGCCACTAACGTGATGGCTTCACGCAGGTTGATCGTGCCCTCATACAGCGCTTTGCCGATGATGGCGCCGATGAGGCCGCGCGGCTCAAGCGACATCAGCTGCTGCAGGTCCGCCATGGAGGAGATCCCACCGGAGGCAATGAGCTGCCGCGGCCCGGCTGCTAAGACATCGCTCAGCAGCGAGAGGTTCGGGCCCTGCAGCATCCCGTCCCGGCTCACATCGGTGCAGACGATCGTCTCCACGCCCAGCATGACGACGCTGCGGGCAAGGCGCTCGGGGGTGAGCGGCGTCGAGGAAACCCAGCCTCGCGAGACTACCTGGCCAGCCTTGGCGTCGATCGCCACGGCGATCTTGTGCCCATAGCGATCCGCGGCCTCCTGGACGAACGTGGGATCCTCGCACGCCTTCGTCCCGAGGATCACGCGAGCCGCCCCGGTCCGCAGCGCGCCCGTGAGCGTTTCCTTCGTCCGGATGCCGCCGCTGAGCTCCACGCGAATCCCGCAGGCTTCGATGATCCGCTCGGCAAACGGCAGGTTGAGGTAGCGACCGTCAAACGCCCCGTTGAGATCGACGACGTGCAGCCACGTCGCCCCCGCCTCCACCCACCGACGGGCGATGGCGACTGGGTCCTTGGAATAGACCGTCACCTGATCCCGCTTGCCCTGGGCGAGCCGGACGACTTGGCCGTCGAGTAAGTCAATGGCTGGAATCACAACCATTGAAGAGCGCTGCAGGCTCTAGGCTGGAGGCTCTAGGCAATTGCCTCGAGCCTAGAGCCTTGAGCCTACAGCGAATCATTGGAGGTTGATGAAGTTCTGGAGGAGCTGCAACCCGACAGCTTGGCTCTTCTCAGGGTGGAACTGCGTCGCGAAGAGTTGCCCTCGCCACACCATCGCAGTAAACCGCCCGCCGTAGTCCGATTCCAACGCCACGAGTGAGCGATCCGTCGGATCGGCATAATAGGAGTGCACGAAGTACACGAAGCTCCCCTCCGGGATGTCCTTCAACAGCGGACAACCCTTTTGACTTATGCCTTTTTCCTTTTGACTTGTCACGACCTGGTTCCACCCCATGTGGGGAATCTTGAGGTGTGAGGTGTGAGGTGTGAGGTGTGAGGAACAAGCAAAACGCCTCACGGTCCCTGGGAGAATCCCCAGGCCTTTGGTTCCTGGACTTTCCTCGCTGGACTCGAATAGGAGCTGTAGGCCGAGGCAAATGCCGAGGTACGGCGTCCCCGATGCCAGAGCGGTCTTGATCGGCTCAAGCAGCCGTCGGCTCGCCAGCTCCTCCATCGCTGCGCCGAACGCCCCCACGCCAGGGAGGACGAGCTTCTGCGCCGCGGCGACGTCCTTGGCATCGCTGGAGACGCGGACAGAGACCCCCAGCGACTCGAGCGCCTTTGAGACGCTCCGTAAGTTGCCCATCCCGTAATCGATGACAACAATCATCAGAGAAGTGTCCAGTGACGAGTGCCGGGTGTCGAGTGCATGAAGTTAGTGCCGCGGGCTTCCCTTCACTTGTCACTCGCCACTCGCCACTTTTTTCAGAGGCGGCCTTTGGACGAGGGCACACCTTTGACGCGGGGGTGGATTCGTGTGGCTTGCTCCAGCGCACGGCCCAACGCCTTGAACACCGCTTCGCAGGTGTGGTGGAAGTCAGACCCGGCTAGGACGTCGATATGGAGCGTGATCTTGGCGGCCCTCACGAACGACTCGAGGAAGTGCTCCGCGTCGCCCCACTGATATGTCGTGCTTGACGTCAGCGCGTGCTTGGAGCGCCTACCCCGCTCATCCTTGAAGATAAGCTTGGGCCGCCCGGAGATGTCCAGCACCACCCGCGCCAGCGCCTCGTCCATCGGGACATAGGCGAGGCCAAACCGGGTGATCCCCTTCCGGATCCCCAGCGCCTCGTCGAAGGCCTGGCCCAAGACGAGGCCGATATCTTCATTGGTGTGGTGCAGATCAACGTGGAGATCCCCGCGCGCCTTCACCGTGAGGTCGCACAGGCCGTGGGTCCCCAGGAGCGTCAGCATGTGGTCGAGGAACGGGATCCCGGTTTTGACCGACGTCTTCCCCGTACCGTCTAGATTAAGCGTGACGGTAATATGAGTTTCTTTGCTCTTCCTTGTTGCGACCGCTCGTCTCATTTATCAGTTACCCCGTTAGGCCGGTTTAGCCTGTTGTGCCTGTTATTGCAGTTAGGCCTGTTGTGCCGGTTGACCGGCCAACCGACTAACCGGCTCAACCGGTCAACCAATTACGTCAATCGCACCTTGATCGCCTCATAGTGTCGAGGCAGCCCCTCGATGGCGGTCAATCGCTCGAGCGGCTCCCGCACCCGCTCCAGCGCTTTCTTCGTATAGCTGATGACATGCGTGCGATGAATGAAGTCGTCGATGCCCAACCCTGAGAACGTCCGCGCGGCACCCCCGGTGGGCAGCACGTGGCTCGGGCCGGCGATATAATCGCCGACCGTCACCGGCGAGTACTGCCCGAGGAAGATCGCGCCGGCGTTCGTGATGCGCTTGACCAGTTTCTGAGGGGCGCGGACCATGATCTCCAAGTGCTCGGGAGCCAGTCGGTTCGCCGCGTCGGCCGCCTCCTCCAGGTTCTTCACCACCATGCAGTAGCCGCTGGGGATCTGCTTCCTGGCCAGCCTCGCCAGCGCCTTCGAGGTCGTGATCAGAAACCCCATCCCGCCTGCGTGCTCGGTTTCCCCGAGGAGGTCGGCGATCACGTACTGGGCGTTTGAGTAGCGGTTCGCGATCACCGCGATCTCTGATGGCCCCGCGATGGTGTCGACGTCCACAAATCCAAACACCTGTCGCTTGGCCTCCGCCACAAACGCGTTGCCCGGGCCGACGATCTTGTCGACTTTGGGGATGGTCTTCGTCCCGAAGGCCAGGGCCGCGATCGCCTGCGCCCCTCCC
>JACPSQ010000012.1 GCA_016193195.1 Candidatus Omnitrophota bacterium | reverse complement strand
GCGCTCGCGGTTGGCGGCGACCTCTCGGAGGCGCACGCCGGACACGGCCTCATCACCCAGCACGTCGGCCACCACCGTGTTCCAGATCACCTCGATCTTCGGGTGACGCAAGACGCGATCCTGCATGATCTTCGAGGCCCGGAGCTGATCGCGGCGATGCACGAGGTAGACCTTCGAGGCGAATTTCGTCAAGAAGGTGGATTCTTCCGCGGCGGAGTCGCCGCCGCCGACGACGACGAGCGGTTTCCCCCGAAAGATCGGGAGGGCGCCGTCGCAGACGGCGCAGGCCGAGATCCCCTTGTTCCACAACCGCGGCTCATTGGGCAGCGTGAGCCGCTTGGCGGTCGCGCCGGTGGCGATGATGAGGGCCTGGGTTGCGAGCTTGCGCTGAGCAGACGCCACGATGAACGGCCGCCGGGAGAGATCGACCGTGATGACATCCTCGGTGAAGGTGCGCGCGCCAAACCGCAGCGACTGCTTGCGGAAGGCCTCCATCAACCCCGGGCCCTGGATGCCGTCAGGGAACCCCGGGTAGTTTTCGACCTCGGTGGTCGTCATGAGCTGGCCACCGGGGACTCCGCCGGCCGAGAACCCCTCGAACATCACCGGCGCGAGATTCGCGCGGGCGGTGTAGAGAGCGGCCGTGTGGCCCGCCGGCCCGGATCCGATAATCACCACCTGCTCCGTCATCGTGAGTCAGTCCATAGTCCATAGTCGATAGTCCATAGTAAGACCTTCTGCCCTGGCCTAATCTGCGGACTACGGACTATGGACTACGGACTAAATCAGCAGGTGCAGCACGTGCAGTTCACCCCGTGCTTCAGCGCCATCCGCTTGCGGGGCTTCGCGCGTTTCGCGGCCGGCCGCTTCACGCTCTTGCGTCGTGTCGCCATGCTCCACCTCCTGTTGCGCTGCGCGCAATGATTGCGCAGATTTCCACAAGATGATTTCGCAGATTGCAGAGAACGTCCCTATCGCAGGCAGGACGACCAATCTGCGGAATCCGCAGTTCAATCTGTGAAATCCTCTCTTAGTATTGGATCAACGAAATGATGGGGTGCGGGGTGAGGCGCGAGCGTCCCTTGAGCGCGGTCAGCTCGATGAGAAAGGCCAGCTCCACAATCTCGGCACCGCACCGCTCGATCAGTTGAATGGTCGCCCCCATCGTCCCGCCGGTCGCCAGGAGATCGTCCACGAGGAGCACCCGATCGCCCTTCCCCAGCCCATCCTGGTGGATCTCCAAGGTGTCTTGCCCGTACTCGAGCGAGTAGGTGGCCCGATAGGTCTTGTGGGGCAGCTTCCCCTTCTTGCGCACCGGCACGACCCCGATCCCCAGCTCGTAGGCCAAGGCCGAGCCGACGATGAGGCCGCGCGATTCAATCGCGACCACGGCGTCAGGCCGCCGCCCCTGATGCCGATCAGCCAGCGCCCGGATGGCCCGGCGGAAGGCGGGGCCATGCTGCAGGAGGGGGGTGATGTCGCGAAACAGGATGCCCTTCGTCGGAAAATCCGGAATGTCCCGGATGTACCGTTTCAGACCCAGGCCATCCGCTTGCGCGTTCTCCACGCGTTCCCCATCAGTCGTCATGTCTCTCGGGCACCTCCCGGTTTACTCGATGAATCCCGTCACCGCAAAATCGCAAAAGGGCCGCAAAAACGCAAAGCAGCATTCTGCGGTTTTGCGCGTTGCGCCTTGGCGGTGACACCTGGGACGTATGAAACCAGTTCTATACACGCATGATCTCGCCGGGCATGATTCCGGATCGTGCGTGTGTATCATGCGGATACACCTGGGGTTGCCGATAATACAAGCGCACCCGACGCCTCAAGAGTCGGTGCGTTTGTCTGACGGGTTAGTCGGAACGTGCGGTTCTAACGACTGCCTTGCTTGCGCTTGGAAAAGCAGTCCCTGCAGTACACTGGACGGTCTCCGCTTGGCTTAAAGGGAACCTCGCATTCTTTCTTGCACTCGGCACAGACGGCTTTGTGCATTTCCCGAGGTCGTGCCCACCCGCCACCACCACTCATTCCTGGCCCTCCACCGAACGGCATGCCTCCCCCTTTCCGTTGCCCTCCCCAGGTGTCGCGGCACGTTGTGCGCCGCCCAGCACCCAGACCCCCACATTATAACCCGACGAGCGCCCGTCCACTACATCTATCAGCGGGGGAACGCCTCCCGCACGCCCCCATCGACCGTCAGGATGCAACCGGTCGTCTTGGCCGAACGCCGAGAGATAAAAAACGCCACCGCTTCGGCCACGTCTTCGGGCAGGACGCGCGCCTTGAGCAGGTTGCGCGCTTGATAATGGGCTTCCAGCGCATCGGGGCTCACGCCATAGGTCTTGGCGCGAGAGGCTCGGATCGTCTCCCACAGCCCGGACCCTTCAAAGACGCCATCCGGATTGACGATGTTCGCCCGGATGTTGAACTCGCCGTTCTCGATGGCCAGCACCCGCGCGAGCTGCGTCTCGGCGGCCTTGGCCGCGCTGTACGCGCCGAACTCCTTCCCAGGCGCCAGCACGTTTTTGGACGCGATGAAGACGAGGGAGCCCCCCATCCCTTGGGCGCGGAGGAGCTGGATGACGCGCCGCGCCACCAGGAAGTGGCCGGTGGCGTTGACCGCCAAGCTCCGCTCCCACTCCAAGAGGGGCAGCCGGTCGATCGCCGCGACATGCGCGACGCCCGCGTTCGAGACGAGGAAATCGAGCCCGCCGAAGGCCCGGAGGGCCGCCTCCAGCGCCCGCTGAACGCTCTGATCGCGGGTCACATCCATCGCCATGCCGACGGCGCGCCGGCGACCGGAGCGCCGGTTGAGCTGATCCGCCAGCTCTTCCACGCCGCGGCGGTCGATGTCGGTCACGACGAGCGAGGCGCCGCGGTCGACCAGTCGCTCGGCGATGGCGCGGCCGATGCCGCCGGAGGCCCCGGTGATCAGCCCGATCTCGCGGGAGAGCTCAGGCTCAGGCGGCGCCAGGGAGAGCTTGTAGAGCTCCAGCGGCCAGTACTCCACCGCGAAGGCTTCGCGCTCCGACACCGAGGTGTAGCGGCCCGCCGCTGAGGCGCCGCGGATGATCGCCATCGCGTGCCGGTAGATCTCGGCGACCATCTCGGCTTCCGTCGCATCCTTCCCGGACGTCAGCATCCCGATC
>JACPSQ010000056.1 GCA_016193195.1 Candidatus Omnitrophota bacterium | reverse complement strand
GAACTTGATGACATCGTGAAAGGAGAGCAGCCCGTGCGGCCGGTGGTCGTGAAGGACGTGCCGCGCCACGGTATGATAGGAGCCGTCCTCGCAGAAGACCTGCTCATCCGGTGTGACCTTTTTCTCTTCCAGAAGGGCGGATGCCGTAACGATCTTAAAGATGCTGCCGGGCTCAAAGAGGTCGGTCACCGCGCGATTGCGTCGGGCCTCGGCCGGGGCCGAAGCCGGAGCATTGGGATCGTACGAGGGCGCGTTGGCAAGAGCCATGATCGCTCCCGTGGCAGGCTCCATCACAATGATGGATCCGCCCTTCGCATGGTACTTCTTGACGCCCCACTCCAGGGTCTCCTCGGCCACTTCCTGCACGACGCTGTCAATCGTGAGAACCACGTCGTAGCCATCCATCGGCCGCGCTTCGATCGTCCAGGGACCGATGAGCACGTTCCCCTTCGCGTCGCGTAAGGTGAAGCGCCACCCATCCTGTCCCCGCAGGACGCCGTTGAACGCCAGCTCCAGCCCTTCGAGGCCGCGCTGGTCGATATCCACGAACCCGATGAGATGGCTGCCGAGCCTTCCGTGGGGGTAGAGCCGTTTCGGCTCCTCCAGCAGCCCCACCCCCACGTCGCTCAGCATCCGGATGGACGGCGCGATCGCCGGCTCCACGTGCCTCGCGACCCACACAAACCCCTTATCTTTCTCCAAACGCTCCTCGATCGCGTGGGCATCCCGCCCGATCATGTCGGCAAGTTGTCGAGCGACGTCCCGTTTCGCCTCCACGGCCCTCGCGTTCGCAAAGACGGACGGCACGCCGACGCCCATCGCCAACGGGCGGCCAGCCCGATCGTAGAGCGTCCCGCGACGCGCCCGTAAGACCTCGGTCGATCGGTGCTGGGCCGCGGCCAGCGCCGAGTAGCGGCCGGCGGCCACCAGCTGAAGCCAAACGCAGCGCACCCACAGCAAGCCCAATAACGCGAGGCCGACGAGCAGGACCCCAATGATGCGGTCATTCGCCGGACGAGCCATGGCCCACCCCCACGGGCTCTGTTGGTGACGGCGAGGTTGGAGAAGCGCCCATCAGTCAGACGCTTCGCCAGCCATCGTCAGTTGTGTCAGATCCTCCCTGGACACCGTCCCGCTCCGAACGGAAGCCACACCCACCCCGCCAGGGGCTGGAGGGAGCCTCAGCCACGCCACAAGCTTGAGTCGCCGCTCCTCGGCGATTTGCGCCAAGCGCAGCGGGGACGTCAACCCGATGATGCGCGCGTTCGACCATGACACGTCGTTTTCCTGCGCATGGAGATCCCGCAGCCGTTCTCCGACTGCAAAGGCCTGCAGAAAGACGGCGTTCCGTTGCGCGACCTGGAGGCAACCTAACCCAACCATTGCTGCAATGAGTAGCAACCAACGATGCAACCGCATGGACTGTGGTTCAGGGTTCGGGGCACGTGCCCAGAGCCCCCAGCCCAGAGCGTTGTTCAATAGCTCGCAGCTTGGCCGACCGCGCACGAGGGTTTTGCGCAACCTCTTCCTCCGAGGGGCGCACGGGTTTCTTCGTCAACACCGTCCACGCACCGTCGCGCATGCCTTGGGCGAAGGCATGCTTGACGAGCCGATCTTCGAGTGAATGGAACGTAATAATGACCGCTCGCCCACCCGGATTCAGCAGCTCGCTCACGAGCCCCAACACGCCTTCCAGCGCCCCCACCTCATCGTTGACCGCCATGCGAAGCGCCTGGAAGATCCTGGTGGCGGGATGGAGCCGACCATGACGCATCCGTGGGGGAACGGCCTCCACGACAAGACGAGCGAGTTGGATGGTGGTGGTCATCGGATGCACCCGCCGCTCGCTCACGATTCGGCTCGCGATCCGTTTGGCAAAGCGCTCTTCGCCAAACGTCTCAAAGATCATGGCCAGCTCATCAGCCCTCAGCTCATTGATGAGGGCCTCAGCCGTCGCTTCCTGTCCGGAGTCCATGCGCATGTCGAGCGGCCCTTCCTTGGAGAAGCTGAACCCCCGCTCGGCGCAATCCACTTGGAGGCTCGACATCCCAAGATCCAAGAGTACGCCGTCGACACGCGGGATCCGCAAATCCTTGAGGACGGCCGAAAGGTTGCGGTAGTTTTCTCGAACGAAGGTTACTTGCGGGATGAATTCCGTCAACCGCTTCCGCGCAAGCTGAAGCGCCGTCTGGTCGCGATCGATGGCCACGAGACGTCCCGTGGGCAGGACGTGAGGAAGGATCAACAGGCTGTGACCACCCGTCCCAACGGTACCGTCCACGATCGTGGCGCCCGGTCTGGGATTCAGGTAGCGGAGGACTTCGGAGCCCATGACGGGCTGGCGCCATCCGGACGTTGGCGGGGGGCTCATCGTCAGGGGGAGCGCCAGGTGACCGTCATGTGGATCTGTGACGACTTCACCCATCGGGGGATTGCTATTCCACCATCACCCGTTCAGCGACTTCTTCAAAGCTTTGCCGCGAGCTCTCGTAGAAATCCTGCCACTTCGCCTTGGACCAGATTTCCATCCGGCTCGAGACGCCGACGATCACCACCTGCTCTTTGATCTGGGCGAATTCCTTCAGCGACTTCGGCACTAAGAGACGCCCCAGCCGATCGATGGTCACTTCGACGGCTCCGGAGAAGAAGAGCCGGTTGAATTTCCGTCCCTCCCCTTTCGTAAAGGGGATTTGTTTGAACCGGTTCTCCGCCAGGCGCCACTCGGATTCTGGGAACAAAAACAGACACCCATCGAGCCCGCGGGTCAGAAAGAGCGAGGTGACGTCGTGGGTTTTGAGCGCTTGACGGAACTTGGCCGGGACAATCAGGCGGCCTTTGCGATCGATGGTATGTTCGTACTCACCGTACAGCATGGGCGCTTATTCCGACACCCCCGCACGACGGAGAGACGCAGGGCGGATTTGTCTCACAGACAAACCCGCCCGTTCGGCCTTGCCATTTTTCGGGTGTGTATAATATACCACTTTATTCCACTTCCACCCACAATGATGTCCCGACTATACCCGTTCCCCACCACTGTTGTCAAGACAAAAAGGC
Source organism: Candidatus Omnitrophota bacterium (assembly GCA_016193195.1). Taxonomy (GTDB): domain Bacteria; phylum Omnitrophota; class Gorgyraeia; order Aquiviventales; family Aquiviventaceae; genus JACPSQ01. The sequence goes on along the minus strand of JACPSQ010000056.1, from coordinate 8,462 downwards.
GAAGGGACGGCACACCACCGAACCACAGAATGGCCACAGAACCACAGAACAGACCGACTCAAAACGCTTCTGTGCTTCTGTGGAACTTCTGTGGCCTCTGTGGTGTGAACCTGGAAATGAGGACACACCAGGCGAAGCGAAATTTATGTGTGGAGGTGAGCGGAAGTGTGCGCGAACGGAGAACGCTTAGGAGCGAAGGAGGCGGGGGAGCCGCGCAAAGAGTCGGCGCGCACGAGCGATGTCCCGGCGCACCTGCTGGCTGAGCGCCTGCCAACTTGGAAAGCAGCGCTCGTCTCGCAATCGAGCCAATAAGGAGAGGGAGACGGAGCGTCCGAGGAGGGTGCCGGCAAATCCCAGCAGGTGGACTTCACAGATCATGGGCCCAGGCCCGAACGTAGGGCGAACCCCCAGGTTCATCACCCCACCACCTATCAGCTCGCCGGAGGCGAGCGGCGTAGCCGCCGCGGTTCGCGTCCCGCGACCCCTGATAGGTGGTGGGGCGAGGCGGACGGTCACCGCGTAGACCCCACGCAGAGGGACGACTTGCGGAATCAACCGAATGTTCGCCGTCGGGAAGCCCAGGCGGCGTCCACGCCCTGTGCCTGGCACGACGACCCCGTAGAGGGCAGGAGGACGGCCAAGAAGCCCTCTCGCCTGGGCGAGTTCCCCCAGCCCGATCAACCGACGGATGCGAGAGCTAGAAACCGGCGCCCCGAGGCGGCGCACCTGTCGCACAGGAACCACCCGGATCCCATACCAGGGGCCGAGCCTCCGGAGCACGTCCATGTCTCCCCGGCGGTTTTTCCCAAACACAAACGCTTCCCCGATGACCAACGCCGTGGCGCGCAACCGATGGACCAAGATGCGGCGGATGAACTGCTCGGCCGTCATTCGGGCAAACCGCGTGGTAAAGGGGAGAATCCACACCCAATCGAGCCCCAACGCTTGGAGGGTCGCCACTCGCACCTCGAGCGGCATGAGCGCGGGCTGGGCATGGGCAGGATCCAAGACGATCTGCGGGTCTGGATCGAAGGTGATGGCGACGCTCGTCCCGTCCAACCGCTGCGCGAGTTGGATGGTGGATCGAATCAGCCGCTGGTGGGCGATGTGGACGCCATCGAAGACGCCGACGGTCACGACAGCACGCGTCGGAGGGGACGCCACCGCGTTCAACCCTTTGAGGACGCGTTTGGAGGGCATAGGGGTTGTAAGACGTGCACGAGCGCGTCGGGGCTTGATGCCTCGACCCAGGAGAGCGGTCGTGCGTCTTCGATCCTCCAGTCACCGACGCGCAGGCGCACGAGGCTCGTGAGATGGCCGAGCGTCCCCAACTGCTCGGCGATGGACTCGGCCAGGGCGCGGACGTAGGTGCCGGCCGAGCAGTGGACGCGGAACGTCAGCGTCTCAGGTGTGCACTGAAGCAGCGTGACCTCTGAGAGATGAACGAGCCGCTCTGGAAGGGTCACCGGTTGATGCCGTCGCGCCCACCAATGCGCGGGGCGCCCCTTCACTTTCACGGCGCTGTAGGACGGCGGTCTCTGAGCCAACGGGCCTTTCAAGGAGGCAAGCACCCTCGTGATGCGGTTTTGATCCAAGGGCGGCACGGGGGCGGTCCGGATCGGTTTCCCCATCGCGTCCCCGGTATCCGTCTGCGTCCCTAACCGAAGGACCGCTTCATACGTCTTCTCATGGGCCTGGAGCCTCTGTTGGTCCTTCGTGGCCCTCCCGACGAGCAGGATCAGCAACCCCTGGGCCATCGGATCCAGCGTCCCCGTGTGCCCGACCCGTTGAACGCCGAGCTTCCGACGGACCACCTGCACCACGTCGTGCGACGTCACCCCAGGAGGCTTATTGATCAGCAGCAACCCTTCCACCATGCAACGCTCCACACGCATCACGGCTGGTTGTGGCGCCTGAGCCGATCAAGCGTTTCAGATAACGCAATGGACCCTGCAATGGATTCGTCGTACCGAAAGAGGAGTTCGGGGATGACTTTCAACCGGAAGCGCTTTTTAATCAAGCCATGGATGAACCCCGTTGCATGGTCCAGCGCGGCTTGGGAGCGCACCCGCTCCTCCTCGCCCCCGAGACAGCTGAACAAGACCTTGGCGTGACTGAGATCCTTGGAGAGCTCCACGCGCGTCATCGTGACAAATCCCAACCGTGGGTCTTTGAGCTCCTGGTGGATGATCGTGGCAATCTCCTGCTGGAGCTGGGTAGCCAGTCTCGCGGTTCGCGTGGTTTCCATGCTACAGGTACTCCTCTTCGACGCGAATCAGCTCCACGAACCGGGTCTCGCGCAACCATGCCGTGACGTGCCTGAGCAACCCTTCGACATGGGCGCGGTTCTCACCCACGGTCGATACCCCCAACGTGGCCCGCTGCCACATCTCGTTCGCTTCCAGCTCGGCAACCGCCACGTTGAAGCGCCCTCGCAACTGATCCCGGAGGCTCTTGAGAATCGAGCGCTTCTCCTTGAGCGAATGCGAACGCGGCAAGTGCACCTCAACCTGCAGCAGCCCGATGACCATCTCACCGACGAACCCTGAACCCTGAACCCCGAGCAGCAGTATTCAGAAGATCCGCAAGATGTTGGAAGCACGCGCGGGGATCGGGCTCGTCACACATCCGGTCTAATTCTTTGTGGAGTCGTCCCACATTGAGCCATCCGAGCGCACCCGCTGAAGCCGCCGCCTGCATGGCTCGTCTTGTCTCTCGCTCCCAGGAGAATCCAAAGCGCTGCGCGAACCGTATGCCGCGCAGGATCCGGCTCGGGTCATCGAGGAAACTCCGGTCATGCAAGATACGCAACTGCCGCATCCGGAGGTCCCGCGCCCCGCCAAAGGGATCGATGAGCGCTCCGAATCGCCCAGGAGCGAGGACGAGCGCCATGGTGTTCATCGTAAAATCCCGACGGAAGAGATCCTCCTCCAGCGTCCCGGCTGAAACGCGAGGATAGGCGGCAGGCCTGGCGTACGTCTCCCTTCGGCAGGACGCGAAGTCCACCCGGATTCTCCCGCGGCCAGGGGCTCTGTGCAGGAGCACCGTCGCGGTGCCAAACTGCTGGTGGACTTCGATCGTGCCCTCAAGCGTATCGGCCGCAGCGTGGGCCACCTCAATGCCGTTGCCCTCGACGGTCACGTCCACGTCGGTCGTCGCCTTGACGATTCCCAGCAACCAATCACGGACGCACCCCCCCACCGCGTACGCCTGCGCACCGTGCTGGGTGGCCAGCCGTCCAATTGCCTTCAGCAGCGGCTCGACCGGCTGAGGCACCTTGACCGTGCCCGTTGCGCCCTGAGTCGCTCCTCCTACTTGTCTTTTTTTCATCGCCCCACGTCACGGATCACTGTCGTTCAGGGACGGGGATGGAACTTCTCGTGGACGGCTTTGAGCCGAGCGCGATCCACGTGCGTATACCGCTGGGTCGTGCTGATGTTGGCATGGCCGAGGAGCTCCTGGACCGTCCGCAAATCCGCTCCACGCTCCAGGAGATGGGTCGCGAACGAGTGGCGGAGGGTGTGGGGACCGATCGGTTGAGTGATCAGGCCGAGTCTTGCGTAACGGCGCAAGAGCTGCCACACCCGCTGTCGGGTGAGACGCCCCGCCCGCCGGTTGATGAACAACGCCTGGCTGTCTCCGGCCCGGCCTTCCCCTGAGCCGACGCGGCTCCCGCCGAGGCCACGACCTGTCTTTCCGATCCGCTCTGAAGCGCCGCCGGGGAGGACGGGACGACGCCCCATGAGGCGCGGCCGCTCCATCTCCAGGTAGCGCGTGACGGCGTCGGAGGCGTGCCTCCCCAGCGGGACGATCCGCTCCTTATTGCCCTTCCCGATGCAGCGGATGAACCCGGCCTCGAAGTTGCACTGGTGCACGTCGAGCGAGACGAGCTCTGAGACCCGCAATCCGGTTCCATAGAGCAACTCCAAGATCGCGCGGTCGCGCACCCCTAAGCCCTCGACCGGGACGCTCGCCAGCATCCGTTCCACTTCCTCCAACCTGAGCGTCTGAGGCAGGCGTTGCCACAAGCGGGGCGTCTCGATGAACGCCGTGGGGCTGCGCGACACCAGGCGTTGCGCCTCGAGGAACCGAAAGAGACCTTTGACGGCGGCCAGCTTCCTCGCGACGGTCGAAGGGCTGCGGCTCGATCGCAGCTCGTGAAGGAACTCCCGCACGTGGACTGGCCGAACGCGTGACAGTGCGCCGATCCGCCGCGATTTGAGAAAGGCCTCGAACAGGGTCAGGTCCTGGCGGTAGCTTGAGCACGTCGCCTGGCTCAAGCCCCGCTCTAACCGCAGATAGGAGAGATATTCCTCGATCTGCTCGCGCATTGACATCAGTATCTGAGTATCTGCGTCTCTGCGTCTCTGCGTATTTGAGCCCTCAGCAACTCAGAAACGCAGAGACTCAGAAACCGACTATTTTTGTTTCAGGTGATCTTCAACGTCCCGCCAGAAGAATTCGCGGTGGATCCGGCGCGACTGAGCCTCGATCGCCCGCTGAAGAGCGCTTGCGCGAGAGAGGCCGGTGACGCCCTGCTGGAGCTCCTCGTCGATTCTGGCTCGTTCCTCAATCAACGGCGAAAGGCGCACGGCCACGTCATCCGTCACGAGCCCCTGGAGCGCTTGCAGCTCCCCCAAGGACTCCGAGGAAGCCCGCTTGAGCCGTTTGGGATTCGGCAGATGGCTCTGGAAGGCCTCGAGGAGCTCGCCGTCCCAATACTGGAAGATCAGGTAATGCTTGCGGTAGCGATCGAGCGGCGTCATCGCTTGGGTGTAGTCTCGGAAGCTGATAATCGGGGTAGGGGGCGGCTGGGGTTTGGACCGTCGCGTGAACTTCCGCTGAAATGATTCGCATCCCACCAGACCAGTAGTCAGTAGGCAGTAGGCAGTGAACAGTGTGAACCGCGAATGCTGGGATCTCGCCATGACGAATCTCGTCCCTGAGTCTCTTGGCTGACTACTGACTACCTGATGACTGACTACCCTTCTTGCGGATGAGTTGCTGGAAGCCGGCTTCATCGATGATCGCCACACCCAGCCGCTTCGCCTGCTCCAATTTTGAGCCGGGGGCATCCCCTGCGACGACGTAGGTGGTCTTCCGGCTCACGCTCGAGGAAGCCGCCCCTCCGAGCTTCCGCACGAGCGCTTCGGCTTCGTTGCGGCTCATGCTGGAGAGCTCGCCGGTGAAGACGAACGTCGCGTGCAGGAGCGGGTGTGGGCCCGAGCGGACCGCCTCGGTCATCCTCACGCCAGCGGCCCCCAGCTCCTTGATGAGCTGCCTCGTCTCTGGCTGATGGAAGAACTGGACGACCGCCTCCGCCACAACAGGTCCAATGCCAGGCACCTGCTCAAGGGTTCCTTGATCCACCTGCATCAAGCGGGTCATTGAACCGAACCGTTCCGCCAAGCCCCTCGCCGCCTTTTCCCCGACATGGCGAATCCCCAACCCATAGAGGAGCCGAGCCAACCCTCGCGTCCGACTTGCCTGAATCGCTTCGAGCAGCTTCTGCGCCTTCCGTTCGGCAAAGAGCGGCAGCTTCAGGAGATCCCCCTCGGTGAGTCGATAGATCTCCGCCACGTTGTGGATCACCCCTTGACTTACCAGTTGCTCCACCACGATGTCTCCTAATCCCTCGATGTCCATGGCGTGGCGGCTTCCGAAATGGAGGACGGAGCGCGCCAGTTGGGACGGGCAGGAGGGATTGATGCACCGCTCGGCGACCTCCTCCGCCCTCTCCTTTGTGATCACGCCATGACACGCCGGGCAGCGCGAGGGGGGCCTGACGGGTCGCTCCTTGCCGGTCCGCTTTGACTCGATCACCTTCACGACCTGCGGGATGACCTCCCCAGCCCGCTGGATCACCACCCAGTCTCCGATCCGGATGCCGAGCCGATCCACTTCCTCGTAGTTGTGGAGCGTGGCGCTTGAGATGGTGACGCCTCCGCAGGAGACGGGTGCGAGACTGGCGACGGGGGTCACCGTGCCGGTCCGTCCAACGGAATGGAGCACGTCAAGCACTTGGGTCGTCGCTTGATGCGCCGGGAACTTGTAGGCAATCGCCCAGCGCGGGGATTTCATCGTCATGCCCAACCGTTCCTGATACGCCAATTCGTTGACTTTGATCACCACCCCATCCGCCTCGTAGTTCAAGCGATCACGGAGCGCTTCCAGGCGGCGGCAGCGCTGATGGGCTTCCTCGAATGAGCGGCAAGGTCTGGCTTCATCCGTGATCGGCAACCCGAGCCGCTTGCACGCCTGGAGGAACTCCCAGTGCGAGGTAAAGCGCATGCCTTCGACGGTGCCGTAGGAATGCGCGAAAAACCGAAGCGGCCGGGTGGCGCTCACCGTGGGATCCTTCTGCCTCAGGCTGCCAGCGGCGGCGTTGCGCGGGTTGGCAAACGTCTCTTCCTCATTTCGGCTGGCCTGGGCGTTGTAGTGCTCAAACTCCTTCGCCGCCATGTACACTTCCCCACGCACCTCAAGCCGCCGTGGGGCGCCGGCTGACAGGCGGAGGGGGATCGCCCGGATGGTCCTCGCGTTGGCCGTCACCTCCTCGCCGGTCGTCCCATCGCCGCGGGTTGCCGCCTGGACGAGCAGACCCCGTTCATAGGTGAGGGCCAGGCCCACCCCGTCGATCTTCAGCTCGACGGTGTAGGTGGGCGTAAGGCCCGGCAGCCCCTTCGTGACGCGCTCATGCCAGGCGAGCAGCTCCCCTTCGGTAAACGCGTTGTCGAGTGAGAGCATCGGCGTGGCGTGGCGCACCGGACGAAACGCCTCATCCGGAATCCCGCCGACCCGCTGGGTGGGCGAGTCGGGCGTCACGAGGTGCGGGGCGTCCGCCTCAAGCGCTTTGAGCTCTTGCAGGAGGCGGTCGTACTCCGCATCCGAGATTTCGGGCTGATTCAGCACGTAGTATCGATAGTCGTGGTGCCGAATCCTCTCCCGGAGGCGCTCGATCCGACTCGCTAGCGATCCGCTCACCCGTGATTGCGATTGGGAAGATTTGCCCATGCTACAGACTTCGGACTTCGGACTACGGACTGATTTACCGACCAATCGCCAGTCGGTCGGCCAGGAATTCCGGTAGGCCCGCCTGGCGGATCTTCCGCGCCGCCCTCTCTACGTCGTAACGCACCCGATGCACCCGAAGCATCCGGCGCTCCGTATCGATGACGGCGAAGCTGGCTCTCGGATCTCCATCCCGAGGCTGTCCGATGCTGCCGGGGTTGACGAGGTAGCGCACACCGTCGGCATCATTGCGAAACGTCACGTCCGTCAGCTCCGCTGGCGCGGTGAGGATCCGTTCGATGCGTCGGCGTGTCCGGTCGTACTCAATGACGCACGGCAGGTGCGTGTGGCCGGCAAGACACATGAGGGTTCGGCACGCCGCCATCGCATCCACGGCTTGAGCGAGATCCACCAGGTACTCGAACCGCTCGGGGTGCGGGAGGGTCCCGTGGACGAGCATGAACGGGCCCTCGGTCGCGGTCAAGGGGAGCTGACGCAGCCAGTCCAAGTCCGTGAAGCCGAGCTGATCCCGTGTCCACATCACCGCGGCCCGGGCGGCGTCGTTAAACCACGCCAGATCCAATTTGCCGACGCAGGCAAGATCATGGTTGCCTCCCACGACGAGCGGATCACACGAGCGCAGGCGCTCGAGGCAGGCGATCGGATCCGCGCCGTAGCCCATCACGTCCCCGAGGCAGAGGAAGCGGTCGATGCGCTCCGCCTCAAGCGCCCCGAGCGCCGCCGTGAGGGCCTCAAGATTGCTGTGGATGTCGGCGAGCACCGCGTACCGCATCAATAGCGGATCTCAAACTCATCAAACGAGTCGGAGGCGTGGTCCCATGAGACCTCCTCACGCTGGATGAAAGGCTTCATCGGGCCCGTGCGGATGGCGTTGAGGAACCGCTCGAGGACCTCCTCCTCGGCCTCGGCCACCACCTCGACCCGGCCGTCGCGGAGGTTCTTCACCCACCCGACGATGCCGAGCTCGCGCGCCACCTCCTCCGCGGTCATCCGGAACCCGACGCCGTGGACTCTTCCGGAATAGAACACATGGAGCCGTTTCTTCATCTGGCTGCGACTAGTCCAGGGACAGCCGGTGGAGCCACAAGAAAGCGAGGGCCAGCGCGCTCAGGGAGACGACATTCGCCACCACCACCCAGACCCAGAACCAGCGACGGGACCTCAGCCGGCCCCAGACATACACCAGCCCGGTCCATGTCGCGAGGCGGTTCGCCAGCCACAGCGACAGCTTGAGGGGTGTCCCGATCGCGAGCCAGGCCGGCCACACCATGCGGTCACCGTTGCCTATTACTCTCTTCCTATGACTCTACAGTGGTCGGGGCGGAGAGATTTGAACTCTCGACCTCCTGGTCCCGAACCAGGCGCTCTACCAAGCTGAGCCACGCCCCGATCTATTAACCGTTTACTGGCACCTTCGGTGCCAGCGCTCT
>JACPSQ010000037.1 GCA_016193195.1 Candidatus Omnitrophota bacterium | reverse complement strand
GCATCAGGACCTCCTGGAGGGCCGGACCTTGTCCCAGGCGCTGGCGCGCCATCCCAAGGCGTTCGGGCCCGTCGAGCTCGGGCTCATCAGGGTCGGCGAAGCCGGCGGGCTGCTCGACGACACCCTCCTCCAGTTGGCGCACCTCCTCGAATGGGAGATGGAGATGCGCAACCAGCTCAAGCAGGCGTTCCAGTATCCCGTCATCGTGCTGGGGACGCTGGCCTTCGCGATGACCGCGATGGTGGTGTTCGTCCTCCCGAGGTTTGCCAGGATGTTCCAATCGCTCCACATCCAGTTGCCGCTGCAAACACGGCTCCTCATGGCTCTCAGCTACGTCATCTCGCACTTCGGGTGGCTCATCGCGCTCCTCTTAGCCGGCGCGGCGGCGGGGTGGCTGCTCTACCTCCGCACCTCGGCCGGACGGCTGCGTTGGCACCGCTGGAAGCTCCGGCTTCCCCTCCTCGGGCCGGTGTGCGTGGAGCTGGCGATGTCTCGATTCGCCCGCGTGGTCGCCGCCCTGAACCGCGCCGGCGTCCCGATCCTGGAAACACTTGCGCTGGCTGGTCAGAGCGTGAATAATAGGTACGTTCAACAGGTCATTGGCAACGTGCGCAATCGCGTGAAAGGAGGTGACAATCTCGCCAACGCGCTGAGACGGGAACCCCTGTTTCCTCCCGTCGTGGTCCAGATGGTCGCGACCGGGGAGGAGGCGGGCCGATTGGATGAGCTCCTGCAGAGCGTCTCGGACTACTACGATCAGCAGGTCCGCTACTTCGTCAAGAAGCTCGTCACCTATCTCGAGCCGGCGCTCCTGATCGTCGTGGGGATCGGGGTGCTGGTGATGGCGACGGCGGTCCTCGTGCCCATGTGGGACCTCGTGAAGGTGTTCAAACGCTAGAACCAATGGGAGGGGATTACAGTGATTTTTCAAAACGATTACGGTGATTGAAAGGATGATTACAGTGATCACCGTAATCAGCTTTTCAAAATCACTGTAATCTTTTTACAGAGGAGGAGCGATGAAACGGACGGGGTTTACGCTGATTGAATTGGTCGTCGTCTTGGTCGTCATCGGTTTCTTAGCCGCGATCGCGATCCCGAGATTTGTCGACCTGACCGCCCAGGCGAAGAGGGCCTCAGAAGAGGGGACGGTGGGCGCGGTCCGGGCGGGGATCATGCTCTTTTATGCCGCCTCGAGTCCGACGAAGGCGTTTCCCGCGTCGCTTAATGGGCCGGCGGCCCCGGCCGACTGTGGTCCTGCGGTGGCGGACCAGTGCTTTGGCAACGTGACGGAACCAGTCACCCAGGGAGGCGCCGACGGCTGGAGCAGGTGTACGGCGACGGCCTTCAGAGGGCCGAACGGTGGGTGCTACAACTACATTCCCGCCACCGGACGGTTTGAGTTATCGTTAGCAGCCGTGTGTGTGGCGTGTCCTTAACACCCTCGTTCAAGGTTTCCGCCACAACGCATGGCGGACCCGCCACGCAGTGTGGCGGGCAAGGTTGAAGGTTCAAGGGGTGCGGTGTGCCAGGAGACTTCCCTTGAACTGTGAGAGGATGTCATGAACCGGTCCGGCTGGACGCTTGTGGCGCTGATCGTCCTCTTGGCCGTCGCCCTCATCACGTTGGCCGGCATTGGCAGCGGCGTGGCCGAGGGGATGCGCGGGGGCCTGCTGAACGTCAACCAGACGAAAGCGGTCTATCTCGCCTATGCGGGCGTCATGGATGCCATCGCGAGCTATCAAGCGGCCCGCGGTGGCAACGCGTATACCTTGGGTGAGGTGCCTGTCGTTGCGCCCTCCGAGGTCTTCATCCGACCGCTGACCTCGCCGCAGCGCGACTTCTTGCTCGTGGATATGTCGCCAGCCAGCCTCAGGTACGATTCACCGACGCAAGCCCGACTGATCAACTGGCGGCTGCGCAACGTGGGCCCTGCGAGCCCGGGCGTGACCATGACCAAGTTGGTCGTTGCGTGGACGCAAACGTCCATCTCCCAGGAGAAATCCGAATGGGTGACCCAGGTGAGCTTTGGGCCTCTGCTCCCCTCCTGCACGTGGACGGGAAAGGCGCGCTCCGGCGAAGAGATCGATATTCCAGACTGCGCGCTCTCGACTAACAACTTGATCGGCTCGACTCAGATGTTCTTTAATCGGGGGGACATCGCGCTCCGCCTGCCCATGACCGTCACGATCAGGTTTATCATGGGCGACGCGACTGCGCCGAGCGGATGTGTCGGGGCCCCGCCGGCGTCGGAAGCGGATCCGCTCTTGGAGAACTGCCAGCGGACGGCGCAGTTCGTGAGCGGCGGCCCACGCGTGGGACTCTTCACGGTCCGCAGCATCGGTGAGGTGCGCGAGCCTCCGTTCACCGCCAGACGCAGCGTGCGCGCTGAATATCGGGCCACGTCAAGCACCTTCATCGCCTTCCCCAACACGCTGATCTCATGGATCGAAGAGTAGTCCTGGCAGGATTCAGCTTGGTTGAGCTCACGGTGACCATTGCGCTTGTGGGGATCCTCGCGATCCCCGTCTCGGGCGTGGTGATGAACCATCTGCAGGCGTCGCTCAAGACCGACGACTCGATCGCCGCGGCGAACCTCGCCCGATATGAGCAAGAGCTCTTCGAGCGCCGAGACACTAAGTCAAGCTGGTGCAGCGTGCCGAGCTCAGAACTCCCCCCTTCTGATCCGGATCGCCCCGAGTGCCCAAAGAAGGTGAAGGGGCTCAATCCATACGTTGGGCTCCCCTTCGTCGTCTACCGGATCAATGAGGGGCAGAGAGCCACCGACGACTCGACCGGTGGATTGCGTCGCATCAGCGTCAAGGTGAAGGCCATCCGGCGGCAAGAGACCTCAGGGAACATCACGGCGCTTGAGCCGCTGGCCACGGTCGTGACCTATCTGAGGCCAGGCGTGAGGTTTGGCACGTGAGGGCGATGAACGCATGTCTAGAGGCCATTTCAAAGCCTCCTCATCAAGTTGGAACGGCACCAGCCGTCGAGCGCGAGGGGGGGTGGCCCTCGTGGAGCTGCTCCTCACGCTCCTCCTGACTGGCATCTTAGCGGGAGGCTCGGTGGGGCTGCTCGGGCACTTCCTGCGTACGATGTTCTATCTCCCCAAGGTGGTGGCCGCCTACCAGGTCGCGACGGACGTCCTGCAGCAGATCGTTGAGGGAGGGCCATCAGGCCTGGGGGTGGGGGCCTTCTATGGCCCGCAGAACGTGATCGGGGGACTGCGGTATGCCGTGCGAGGGAGCGCGGCCGGCGAAGGGGCCATCTGGCTTGCGCTGCCTGACCAGATTGGGTTTCGCACATCGGCCCGTCAGTGCGTCGCCGTTCGATTGGCCGGCGGCGTGATGAAACGAAGCGTTGCCCTGGCTCCGCCGAGCAGCCCTTGCCGCACGACTCCCCGCAGCGCGGAAGAGGACCTCCCCTATTACGCATCGGGAGGCGGCGTGTCGGTGACGATTCCGACAGGGCGGCTGTTTCGGTACTATAATCAGAGTGGCGGCGTGGTGCCTGACGGATCGCCGCCGGGCGGGACCGTTCGGCGAGTCGACATCACGTTTGTCGCGCAGACAGGCAACGGGGTCTTTAATGAAGGGGACGCGCGCGCGGAGAAGAGCTCATCCGTGACCATCCGCGTCCCGTGATCGGGGATGCCGCCGCTCGTGAAGCCGAGTGCGTAACCGCCTGAATCCTCAGAAGAGAGTGCGCCGGCTGAACATCGTCTCAGATAACGTTCGCTCGCGATTTTGTTTCTGATGGGGTGGCTGGGGATCGTTCAGAGGCCGCTCCGAGCCGGTCTCGAGCTGGACGCAGACTCCCTGATGCTCGCCTGGATGACGAGGCGGCCCGGGGGAACGGTCGAGTGGCGTTTCCGGGCGCGCGTCCGCAGCAAGGACCAGAGCCCCGAGGCGCTGCGTCAGGATCTGGCCCGGCTCCTCCGTCCGCTGCGCCGCCACCGCCTTCGCACCCAACTCCTCCTTGCCGCGCCGAACAGCTACCTCCGCTGGCTCACCGTGACGGTGCCGGACGCCAAGCACATCCCTCGCGCCGTGCAGGGTGAGCTGCCGAAGCTCCTGCCGTTTGAGGTCCCCCGCGCCCAGTTCCAGTTTTTCGTCAGGCGCCAGCAACGCGTCGGCGAGGAGCTCGAGTGCCTCGTGTCGGTCGCCGCGTGTGAGCGCGCTCCCCTCCAGCGGGATCTTGAAGCGCTGTGGCAGACCGGGTGGGTGCCAACGGCGGTTGTGCCATCGGCCCTGGCGCTTGCTCAGACCGCGAAGGCGTTGCGCGCCGTTGACAAGGAACCGGTCGTCTTGGTGGAGATCGGCGCGCAGCGGACGGTGATGGTCCTCATGGATGCCGGCGAGGCGGTCTATGCGCGGGACATCATGCTGGGAGCGGATCACCTCATCGACACCTTGGTCGGCCAATTCTCCGTCGGCCACGTGACGCTGTCCCTCTCGCGGGACCAGGCCAAGGCGCTTGTGCGGGAAGAGGGCATCCCAGAGCCTGCGGCTGCAGTCCCTCCCCCGGCCGCGCCGGATGCCGGACCGACAGGAGCAGGCACGGCCATCCGTAGCCAATCGACCGTCGGTCCGATGCGGCTGCCCACGGTGACGTACCTCGCCATGATCCAGCCGGTGCTCGAGCAAATCGCGAGCGACGTCCGGCGGACGATGACCTTTGGGGCCGATGCCGCCACGGCGGCCGTGCCCCAGCGGGTGGTGATCAGCGGGGAAGGCTCGCGGATCCCGCACTGCGACCAGTGGCTCTCCAAGCAGCTTGCGGTTCCCGTCGTCCGGTTGAACTGCGAAGAGCTCATTGGACGGGAGGGATCCGCGGCCGCTGTGACGTGCGGCTTGGCGTTGTTTGAGCGGCCCCCCAAGCTGGATCTTCAACCGCCGTCTTCACGGAGGCGCGGGCGCTTCCTTCGGCAGGCGATGCTGATGTGGCAAGGCCTGGCTGTCATGGCCCTCGTCATCTGGCTGGGGATCGGCTGGTGGCAGGTGCGGCGCCGGGCCGTTGCGGGCCGGCTCCAGACGCTTGAGACGCAATGGAAGAGCCTGCAGCCGGTCGTGGCCCTGCAGAAGGAGACGGAGTCGCAGACGCAGCTCGTCGATCGGCTCGTGATGAAACGTGGGGTGCCGACGGAGTGGTTCCGTCGGCTGGCCCGCGGTTTTTCCCCTGCGGTTCGTCTGACGCATTGTGCCGTCGGCGCCTCGCAGCAGGTCAGCCTCTCGGGCGAAGCGGAAGAGCGCGAGCAGACCCCGGAAGCCTCCGTCTCAGCGCTGGCGCTCTGGCTGGAGCGGGTCCGGGTCTGCGACGACGTGCAGTTGAGGTCCACGCGGCGCTCCGGTGCCGACGGTGACCTCGTGGCGTTTGAGCTGACATGCCGACTGCCCTGACTGTAAAGAACCGTGAGCCGTGAACCGTGATCGGATGACGGATGAGAAGTTCTAATGAGAAAGATTGATCCGCTCGTCTTGCAGACCGCTGCCCTTGTGGTGGCGGGTTTGGTCGTCGGAGCGAGCTGGTGGTGGGGCTACCAGCCGGCCGTTCGCGCCTACGTGCGGGATCGCGACCGGATCGCGCTCCTGCAACAAGAGATCGCCGCGGTGAACGCCCTGGTCAAGCCCGCCGGCGGAGAGGCGGCTTGGCTGGCTCAGCATCAGCAGCTCCTCACCTCGCTCACGGCGAGGTTTCCCGAAGACACCCAGTTGCCTCAACTGCTGAATGCGCTGGTCGACGTCTTGAAAGCGGGTGCGTTGCGGGTGGCGGACATCACCCAAGGAAATCTGGAACCCGTACAGGACACAGACAAGCCGCTCCTGATCGGAGGGCTCCCCTGTCAGCGGCTGCCGGTCACCGTGAAGGCGGAAGGGCGCTACCATGCCGTGCTGGCGGCGTTGGATCGGATCACGAGCAAGACGTTCCCCGGCGTGGTGGGTCTCGAGCAGGTCGAGCTCCGCGTGAAGGACGCCGCCGGTCCTACATTGGACACCACCCTTCAGCTATTCCTCTACGTCGTTGGGTCTTCAACCGTGCGCTCCCCGGATGCCCCGCCCACCGCGCGGGGCTGCGCTGCGCTGAGTTTCTCGCTCCCCCCGTCGCTTTGCTTCGCTTTGCGAAGCAAAGCGAAGCATCGGGGGACCGTGGCCGCTCGAAACTCAGAGCCGCTGCTCGGGGCCAGCCGTGTCATCCCGCCAAACTTGACCATGACCAACGCCAGCCTCATCCTGCCGCTGTGTGTCATTTTCACAAGCCTGCTCGCTCCGGATGGCAGGGCCGAAGAGGAGCTGCGCGACCCCTTTACTTTCGGTCCTCGGGTCGAGGCCGTCAACAGGGTCGTCAAGCCGGCGGGGGCGATGCTGATGGGCATCCTGTGGGACGCCACGCGCCCCTTAGCGATCGTCGGTGAAGAGACCGTGGCGGTCGGCGACACGGTCGCCGGGTGGCGGGTGGTCCAGATCCTGGAGGGACACATCGTGATGCAGCGCGGCGAGCGCCGAGAAACGATCAGTCCTGGCGGCAGCATCCCCGTCGACTAACCCGCGCCTCGCTCACGACGTAAGCCATGAGCTGATGCTGGATGATAGATGCTGGATGATGGATTATGGATGCCAGGCCTTTTGTTCTCCATTCATCACCAATCACCCATCATCCATCACCGAGTATTCAGCATCACGGAGCATCCAGCATCGTTTCAGCTAACAATTGCCAAGTCGTGTCTTAATTTGGGTGATTTCACAGATTCATAAGGCAGATTTCGCAGATCACGATCTGTGTAATCTGGGTTTCAAATCTGCGTAATCAGCAAATTGGGACAGTACCAATTGCCAGGTTTCCTTGACGCTCCCTCGATAAAGGCGTAGTATTAGGGGTTGTGTCCGATGAAGCATCCCATCCGCCGTCGCCTCATGTATCTGGGCTTCCAGGGGTTGCAAGCCCTGGTTCAGGTGCTGCCGCTCGCAGCGACCCGTCTCCTCGGTCGTGCGCTTGGCCTTGTGGCGTACGGGTTGCTCGTCCATCAGCGGCGATTGGCGATGGGGCATCTGGCCTATGCCTTCGGGGATCGCCTGAGTCCCTCTGAGCGCGCGCGGATTGCGCGAGGGGTCTTTCTCAACTTGGGCCAAAATGCGGTGGAGTGGTTGCTGCTGCCTCGGCTCTCCACCGGCGATCTTGAGCGGATGACGACGTGCGAAGGGTTGGAGCACCTTCGCCAGGCGCTCGCTGAAGGGAACGGGGCGATTGTCGTCACGGCGCATTTTGGAAATTGGGAAGTGATTCCACTCTTCCTCAAGTCGATCGGGTTTGATGGGGCGGTGCTCGCGCGTCGCTTGCGGTATGCGGAGTACGAGTCCTTTCTCATTTCCCTCCGAGGCGCGAAGGGGATTCCGACGCTGGCGCGCGGCTCCCTGAAGGAGGTCGCCAAGCTGTTGCGCGCCAACCAGATCGTCGGGGTGCTGCCGGATCAAGATGTGGACAGCCTCGAGGGGGTCTTTGTGGAGTTCTTCGGGCGCCGGGCCTACACCCCGGTCGGACCGGCGGCGCTGTCGCTGATGACGGGCGCCCCCATCATCCCGTGCTTCATGATTCGGGAAGGCGCGCGGTTCCGTCTCGTCGTTGAGCCGCCCGTGCGCGCGCCTCAAGCGGCGGATCGCGCGCGCGCCGCGGCCCTCCTCACCCAGGCCTGGAGCGATGTCATCGAGTCCTACATCCGACGCTATCCTGACCAGTGGGTCTGGATGCACCGTCGGTGGAAGACGCAACCCAACTCAGTCCGAAGTCCG
>JACPSQ010000015.1 GCA_016193195.1 Candidatus Omnitrophota bacterium | reverse complement strand
GCAACGCAGGCAGGCTCATCCACTCATCGAGCGAGGGGTTGAGCGTCACCGTGGCAATCATGAAGAGGCAGTAGGCAGTAGGCAGTAGGCAGTAGGCAAAAGCTACTGCCTCGAGCCCTGAGCGACTTTACGGAGGGCGCGCTCATACACCTCGACGTAGGCGCGGGCAGAGCGGCCCCAGGAGAAGTCCTGCCGCATGCCAGCCTGCATGAGAGAGCTCCAGAGGGCGTGATCTCTGAAGGCCGCCACGACCCGCGTCACCGCATCGACCAAGGCCCGGGCCGAGTGCTCGGCAAAGACGAAGCCCGTGGCGTTTCCCGCCGCGAGCGTGGCGGGATTGACGTCCACGACGGTGTCCACCAACCCCCCCACCCGCTTCACGATGGGGACGGTCCCAAACCGCATACTGTACATCTGGTTGAGCCCGCAGGGCTCAAACCGCGACGGCATGAGGAAGGCATCGGCCCCGGCTTCGATCTGATGCGCGAGCCGATTGTCAAACGTCAGGTTGACCGCGAGCCGGGCGGGGAATCTCTTGGCGAGCTGCCCGAGCTGGCGATGGTAGGCCGGATCGCCGGTGCCCAAGATGACGATTTGGAGCGGCATCGTCATGAGCTCGTCGATCGCCTGGATGAAGATGTCGATGCCTTTTTGCTCCGCGAGGCGCTGGATCATGCCGATGAGGAGCTCATGCCGCTCGGCGAGGCGCTGACTCTTCTGAAGCGCCAGCTTGCAGAGCGATTTTCCGGCGGGCTGCTCCACGGAGTAGGGCGCGGCGATGTGGGGGTCTGTCTGGGGGTTCCACTCGTCCGGATCGATGCCGTTCACGATCCCGACGACCTCATCCCGGCGGAGGGCAAGCACGCCCTCCAATCCGCAGCCGGACTCAGGCGTCTGGATCTCGCGCGCATACGTGGGGCTCACGGTAGTCAGGACCCCCGCGGACACGAGCCCCCCCTTCAGGCAGTTGATCTTGCCGTAGAACTCCAAGCCGTCGATGGTGAAGGCGGCCTCGGGGAGCTGCGTCAGCGGCCACTGCTCTTTTGGGAATATCCCTTGGTAGGCCAGGTTATGCACCGTCAGCGCGCTGCCCATCGATGAGAAAAAGGGCTCGTGAGCCATCGGGCCGCGCGTCAGGTGGGCGCAGGCGAGCGCCGCCTGCCAGTCGTGGCAGTGCACCACGTCAGGTTGCCAGTTGAGCGCGGGCAACATGCGCAGCGACGCCTGCGAGAAGAAACTGAACCGCTCGAGGTTATCCGGGTGGTCGCTCCCCTGGGCCTGCTGGTAGAGTCCGTCCCGGTCAAAGAGCGGAGCGCACTCGATGAGGTACACGGGGACTCGGCTCTTCGACCCCGCTGTGGGCCTCGCAGGAAGCGTCGCCTCCCAGATGGTTCCCTCCAGCGCCCGAGCCCCCACAGCGACGGCCACCGTGTTCCGAGTCCGCCTCAACCCAAACCGATCACGCTTCACCTGCCGGTAGAGAGGCATCGCGATGCGGACCTCGTGGCCGAGCGCAGCGAGGGCTTTTGCGAGGGCGGCGGCTACATCGGCCAAACCGCCTGTCTTGGCAAACGGTTCGACTTCCGGCGCGATGAAGAGGATCTTCCTGTGCGGTTGGCCCGATGGTCGCATTTTGGATTTTAGATTTTGGATTTTAGATTGTCGTCGGGTCGCAGGGAATCCAAAATCGCAAATCCAAAATCTAAAATGCCCTGGCCTAACGAGCTAGGCGGGGGAGGCATAGACGCGGTAATCGAGGAAGGGAAAGAGGTTGTCCTTTGCCTCGGCGGTTGAGAGCCACGGCTCGTCGACGAGACCCTGCCTCACCGCGTCGGAGAGATAGCTGAACCTGGCGAGATGATCCCGAAGGCGCCGATACGCGTAGGCGGTGTGCGTTTGCGTCTTGAGGATGAACGCCCAGTCGGAGGATTGGGCCAACAACAGCTCCCGCGCCATCTGGTTGAGGAGGCGAGAGCGCAACGGATCGGGGCGGGGATACGCGTTCGCCAGTCGCGTCCTCTCATCCGCCATTTTGTGGAGATGGCGATAGACCCAGTCGTTGGCGCCGTTGAGCCAGACCTCGCTGTAGCCCCCGTAGCCCCAACTGGACATCGTCGGCTCGATGATCTGGTTCGTCGGATACTCGTGGAAGTAGTCCGACGGAGCGACGAGCCGGATGGTCTTCTGCTCCGCGTGGATCTTCCGGATGAGCACCTCCAGCCAATCCGGCCCTTCAAACCACCAATGGCCGAAGAGCTCCGCATCGTAGGGGCTCACGATGATCGGCGCGCGGTCCATGACGGATCGGAGAAACTCCGTCTGCTTCTCGCGGTTGAACATGAAGTTCCCGGCGTGCTGCACGGCCTTCTCCAGCGCGCGGTCCGGATCATAGGGCTGCTTCTCATTCGTCTTGCCGGTGATGCGGTAATACTTGATGCCGGTGTTCAGCCGCACGCCATCCCCGTTGAAGTACGGCCGCACGTAGTCGTACTCAAGATCGAACCCGACATCGCGATAGAACTCCCGGTAGTCGTCGTCTCCCGGGTAGCCCTCCTCGGCGCTCCAGACGCTCTTGGAGGATTCAAGATCGCGGCCGAACGCCGCCACGCCGCTTGG
>JACPSQ010000034.1 GCA_016193195.1 Candidatus Omnitrophota bacterium | reverse complement strand
GATCCGACGCCCCCTTCTTCCTTTCCGAAACGCCGTTCGCCATCGGTCGCGGCCGAGGTGAGCTCTGTGAGCCAATCCCCCAGGCACCGGTCCTCAGCCATGTCCTGGTGGTGCCCAATGAGCGTCTCTCGACGAAGGACGTCTACGACGGATTCAGCTTGACAGGCGCTCCACCGTCCCTTACCATGATGCAACACGCCTTGAGCAACGGCTCGCTCCGCGAGCTCGCTGAAGGGTTGGGGAACGATCTTGCACCTGAAGCGATCCGGCGTTGTCCTGTCATCACGCTCATCCAGTCACACGTACGCGCCTGTGGGTGCGTGGGCACCTGCGTCTCCGGCAGCGGCCCGGCCGTCTACGGCCTCTGTACCGACGGAGCACACGCGCGGGAGGTGGCTGCCCTGATGGGCGCGCGAAGCCCGCGCACGTGGCGCATTGAGCTCGTGCGTACCGATCATCCCTAGACATTTCGCCACCAGATGAAACCAACGAAGCGAGCTCAGGCGATCGAACTGCGTCGTCAAGGCATCACCTATCAAGAGATTATACAGCACCTCGGGGTGGCGAAATCGACGGTGTGGCGGTGGTTCAAAGCGGAGGGGCTTGTGGAAACGCAGCCTCAGCGGTTGACTGAGCTGAAGCGCATAGCGCAACGCAAGGCATCGGCGGTGGTCAAGGAGCGGCGCATCGCACAAACCCAGGCGATCATGGGTAAGGCCAGTCGGGAGATTGGATCCATCTCCCGCCGAGATCTCTGGTTATTGGGCCTTGCCCTCTATTGGGCTGAAGGTGCGAAGCAGAAACCTCATAACGTTTCAGTCGGGGTGATCCTGGTTAATTCTGACCCGGCGGTGATCCGCTTGTTCGTACGGTGGCTTCAGGATGTGTGCGGTGTGACGTCGGATCGAATTGGATACGAAATGTATCTCCATGAAACCGCCAATGGAGAGCAGGCACGTGTCTATTGGGCCGAGGAACTCGGGCTACCAATTGAGAGCCTGTCCAGAATCCGATGGAAGCACCACCGCCCTGCAACTCATAGGACGAACATCGGCGATTCGTATCATGGGTTGATCCGAGTGCGAGTGACTCGCAGCAGTGCGCTAAACCGACGCATTACAGGTTGGATCGCCGGGATCAACCACGCGTTGGGGAGTGGTGCAGCGGCAGCACACCTGGCTTTGGACCAGGAGATCCCAGGTTCGAATCCTGGCTCCCCAGCTGTGCTGGGCGAGTCAGGAGAAGGATTGTTGCAAGAACCGAGGAGACCATGGCGAGTCAATGGGGTCCTATGGACAGGAGACGGCTCGCTACCATATCACCCGTGGTACAACGAGATCCTACGAGGAACCCCTGACAATAGGGCGGAGCCAACATCATGAGACAGCTCCATGCGATCATCTTAGCCGCTGGGGAAGGCACGCGGATGAAGTCAGACGTGCCCAAGGTCCTCCATCCGATCTGCGGGCGTCCGATGATTGCGTACGCCTTGGATCTCGCGGCCTCAGCCGGCGTGAAGCAGCCGATCGTCGTCCTCGGTTACGGCGCCGATGCGATCAAGCCGGTTCTGCCCAAAGAGATCAAGACGGTCATCCAGACGAGACGGTTGGGGACCGGCGACGCGGTCCTGGCGGCCAAGAAGGCCTTGGGGGGGACAGCCGGCAGCGTGCTCATCCTGTACGCTGACACGCCGCTCTTGCGGCGCACGACGGTTCAGAGGCTGGCGGAGTCCCATTTCAAGACCGGGGCGAGTTGCACGCTGCTGGTCGCCCATCTCGCCGACCCCAGCGGCTACGGCCGGGTCATCCGCAACGAGCAGGGTCAGATCACCGGGGTGATCGAGGAAGGGGAGGCCCACGCCGCCCAACGCGCCATCCGTGAGATCAACGTGGGGCCGTTGGTCGTTCAGGCGGAGCCGCTCCTCGCAGCCCTGTCGACGATCACCCCAAGCGGTTCGAAGAAAGAGCTCTACCTCACGGACGTCGTCTCGCACCTCGCGCGTCAGGAGGGCGCGAAGATCCAAGCCGCCCGCGTCGAGGAGATCCCCGAGGCCCTCGGCATCAACTCCCGGGCCGACTTGGCGAGGGCTATTGGCGTGATCCGTCAGCGGATTATTGACGCGCACCTGGCCAATGGGGTGACCATTGAAGAACCGCAGACGACCTCCATCGATCACGGCGTCACCATCGGCGTGGACAGCGTCATCCATCCCCACACCGTGATCGAGACCGGGGTGTCCATCGGCAAGCGCTGTTCGATCGGGCCGTTTGCCCGGCTGCGCAGCGGCGTGACGATCGCCGAGGAGACCCGGGTGGGAAACTTCGTCGAGTTGGTGCGAACGAAGATCGGGCCCAAGGTGCGCGTCAGCCACATGACGTATCTGGGTGACGCCATCGTTGAGGAGGCGGTGAACATCGGGGCCGGGACCATCACCGCCAATTACGATGGACAAGAGAAGCACGAGACGCGCATTGGGAAAGGCGCCTTCATCGGCTCGGATACCATCCTGATCGCTCCGGTCAAGATCGGCGCCGGAGCGGTGACCGGCGCCGGCAGCGTGGTCACCAAGGCGCATGATGTGCCGCCCAAGGGAGTGGTGGTGGGGGTGCCCGCCCGCTCGCTCGAGGAGCGGGCGTCGGCAGAGAATGGAAAACCGCTCCCCAAAGGCGCGCACCGAGCCCCCGCCGCGCCAGCGCGAGGGAAGCCTGCGGTCAAGCGTCCAGCCCAGCGCTCAGGGCGTGCTGCGGCACGTCGGAGGAGGCGCCCGCCCATGACGAAACGTCGGCGCGGCAGCGGTACCGCCCCGCAGCGCGCCGTCCGCCGCAGAGCGGCTCGACACGCGCTGAAGGCGGCGCGTCGAGGGGCTGCGAGGAAGCCTTCCCGGAGCAGGAGGACGCGATGAGCCCACAGGCAACACGGCGCCACCCCCTCGCCTCGCACCTGGCGATCGTCGGGGGTAACGCCAACCCCGCGCTCACCCGGGCGCTCTGCCGGGAGCTGAAGGTGCCGCTGACCGACTCCGTGGTGGGTCGTTTCAGCGAGGGGGAGATCCGCGTGAAGATCAACGAGAACGTCCGCGGCAAGGACGTGTTCGTCATCCAGCCGACCTGCCCTCCGACGAACGATAACCTCATGGAGCTCCTGATCATGCTCGACGCGCTTCGACGCGCGTCGGCGAGGCGGGTCACGGCGGTCATCCCGTACTATGGCTATGCCCGGCAGGATCGCAAGGACCAGCCGCGCGTGCCGATCACCGCGAAGCTCGTCGCCAACCTCATCACGACCGCGGGGGCGGACCGCGTCCTGACGATGGATCTGCACGCGGGCCAAATCCAGGGCTTCTTTGACATCCCGCTCGATCACCTCTATGCCGTGAAGGTGTTTGAGGACTACCTCAAGCGCAAGCGGTTGAAGTCGCTCGTGGTCGTCTCACCGGATGCCGGCGGCATCAAGATGGCGCGGGCCTATGCGAAGCGGCTCGGGGGGGACCTGGCGATTGTCGACAAGCGGCGCGCAAGCCCTGAGGCGACCGAGGTGATGCATCTCCTCGGAGAGGTCAAGGGGAGGACCTGTGTCCTCGTGGATGACCTGATCGCTACGGGCAGCTCGCTCGTGGAAGCGGCCGCCGCCGTGCAAGGGGCGGGCGCGACTGCCGTGTACGCCTGCGTCACGCACCCTGTCCTCACCGCTCCCGCGCGGAGCCGCATCGCCTCCTCGCCGTTGAAGGAGCTGATCGTCACGGACACCATCCCGTTGGACGAACGTCAGCGTCATCCGAAGATGACGGTCTTATCGGTCGCCCCCCTCTTGAGCGAGGCGATCCAGCGCATCCACTACGAGCAGTCGATCAGCGTGTTGTTTGACGACATCCCCGGCTGAGGTGCTGGGAGAAGATCATGACCAAGACGAAGGCGACGGTGCAGCAGGGGCTGACGGTGCGGCGCCGGTCCGTGAACGGCGGGCCTCCGGTCAATCAGTTGCGCCGCGAGGGGTTCGTGCCGGGCGTCGTATACGGGAAGGGGATGGAATCACTCCCCATTGCCGTAAATCAGCGGGAGCTGCTGAAGTTGCTGCACACCAAGACTCGGGAGCAGGCCCTCGTGACCCTGCACCTGGAGGACGCCAGGCCGTGGGAAAAACCCGTCCTGGTGAAAGAGGTCCAACACGACCCGGTGGACGGCCGCGTCGTCCACATCGATTTCCAGACCATTGTCTTGACGGAGCGGCTCCGGCTCAGGATCCCGCTGGTCCTCAAGGGCGAAGCGGTCGGGGTGAAGCAGGACGGCGGCATCCTGGAGCAGTTTCTCCGCGAGGTGGAGGTGGAGTGTTTGCCGACCGAGATCCCGGCGAGTGCGGAGTGCGATGTCAGCGCGATGAAGATCGGAGAGACGGTGCACGTGCGCGATCTCATGCCGCCGAAACACGCCAGGATCACCAGCGACCCTGACGGCGTCATCGCCTCGGTTCAAAAGCCGAAAGAGGAGAAGCCTGAAGAGGTTGCGGCGGTCACGGAACCTGAGGTCATCCGGGAGAAGAAGGAAGAAGGCGAGGCCGCGCCTGGCGAGGAGGAGGCCAAAGGCGAAAAGCCGGACGTCAAGAAGCCCGAAGCCAAGAAGGAAGCCAAAGGATGATTCCCCGATAAAAATCGAAGCCATGAAAGTCATTGTGGGGTTGGGCAATCCGGGTCATACGTATCACGAGACCCGTCACAATGTGGGCTTCATGGTGGTCCAGGCGTTGGCCGCGCGGCACCGCGCCGAAATGACCCAGCGCGTCGTCAATCCGGTGGACGGCCGCCCGGCGGCCGTCTTCGGCGAGTACCACGAGGGGACCGCGCGTGTCCGGCTGCTCATGCCGTTGACCATGATGAACGAGTCGGGCGAGGCGCTCCGGGCGGTCCAGGTGGCCACCCGAGACCTCTTGCTCGTCTGCGACGATGTGAACCTGCCGCTCGGGACCATTCGGTTGCGTCTGCAAGGGGGCGCGGGCGGACATCACGGCCTGCACTCGTGCCTTGAGGTGTTAGGGACCGAGGAGGTGCCACGGCTGCGGATCGGGGTGGGTCCCGAGAAGCTCCCCAGCGACTTGCACGAATTCGTGCTGTCCAGGTTTCTCGGCACGGAGCGCCCGCTGATCGGGCAGGCGCTGGAGCAGGCGGAGCAAGCGTGTGAGGTCTGGGTCAAGGAAGGGATCGAGGTGGCGATGAACCGGTGCAATCGAGCGCAGGAATCAGCATGACACAAACGAGAGGATACGAAAGCCTCATCATCTTGAAGGCGTCAGGGACAGACCAAGACGTGGCGCGCAACGTCTCGCAGTTGGAGGAGCCCATTAAGAAAATGGGCGGCACGGTGGAGCGTTCCCAGGGCATGGGCCGCCGGAGGCTGGCCTTCAGGATCGCCCGGCACACCGAGGGCTACTATTATCTCTTGCGCTTCCAGGTCCCGCCGGATCGGATCGGGGAGATCGAGCGGCTCTTCCGCCTCAACGAGACCATCATTCGCTTCATGATCTTGAACGCCGAGGGGACGAGCCCCGTCGCCGCTGCGGGCCCGGCGCGGCAGGCCGGTCCGATGCAGCACGCCGCCCAACCACGGAGCTGACCTGCATGGTAAGCCTCAACCGAGTGTTGCTGATCGGCAATCTCACGAAAGATCCGGAGCTGCGCTACACCCCGAGCGGCACGCCGGTCGCCAACCTGCGCCTGGCGGTGAACTCCATGTTCAAAGATCAAGCGGGCCAGCGTAAGGAAGAGACCTGCTTTGTCACCATCGTCGTCTGGAGCAGGCAGGCGGAGATCTGCAACCAGTACCTGAAAAAGGGCCGCTCCGTGTTCATCGAAGGCCGGCTGATCTACCGCAGTTGGGAGGCCGAAGGCAAGACACGTTCCACGATGGAAGTGCGCGCGGACCGAGTCCAGTTCCTCGGACCCCCTGCCGGCGGACAAGCCGGAGGACCCCAGGGAGGCGGACCCCGAGCAGAGAGCGAGACACACCCGGTCCCCGCTGCGGACGCGGAAGTTGAAGCTGCGGCCGAGGGTGGCTCGGATGCGGACGTGCCTTTTTAACTGCAGGCTTCAAGCTACAGGCTACAGGCTTGTAGCGTGGGGCTTGCAGCTTGCAGCCTGAACGTGATGAGGGGGAGATGGCTTTTGTCCGACGCGTCTTCGTGAAGAAACCCTGCCGATTCTGCTCCGAGAAGATCGAGCACATTGACTACAAGGATCTGGAGCGGATCGGTCGATGCGTGACTGATCGTGGGAAGATCATCCCTTCGCGGCTGACAGGCACGTGCGCCAAGCACCAACGGGTGCTCGTCCGCGCCATCAAGCGGGCGCGGTTCATGGCGCTGTTGCCGTACGTCTCCGTCTAACGTTTGTTTCGAGTTCCGGATTTCGCGTTTCGAGTTGGTGATCTGCAACGCGAAACTTGAAACCCGGAACCCGGAACTGGAACTGGTTGAGTGAGATGGACATCATCCTGCTCAAGGACGTTGAGCGTTTAGGGACCGAGGGCACCCTCGTTCACGTGAAGCCAGGGTTCGCGCGGAACTACCTCCTGCCCCGTGGGCTGGCGGCTCCCGCAACAGCGCAGCAGCTCAAGGCCGTTGAGGCCACCCTGCGCCAGCGCAGCCGGAAGGCCGAGCGGGTCAAGGCGGAGGCCGAGACGCTCAAGCAGAAGCTGGAAGGCCGCTCGCTGACGCTCAAGCTCAGCCTGGGGGTTGATGAGAAACCGTTTGGCTCCATTACCCTCAACGACATCCGCGAAGCGTTACGGACGGATGGACTCGAAGTGGAAAAACACGCCATCCAGCTCAAGCAGTCCATTAAGGGTCTGGGTGTCTACGACATCCCGGTGCGGTTGCATCCTGACGTAACGGCGACCGTGAAGGTGGCGGTCGTCCAGGCTTAGCCGGACAAGCAAGGACAGGGTTGGCAGTAGGCTCGTCAGCAATAGAATGGATCTCACTGAAGTGACAACGCTTGAACGCCTCCCACCACAGAACCTGGAGGCGGAGCAGGCGGTGCTCGGCTCCATGCTCCTCGAGGAAGAGGCGATTGTCCGCGCCGCCGAGCTGCTGGACGGCTCGGCCTTCTACAAGGACGCCCACCGCAAGATCTTCGAGATCCTCCTCAGCCTCTACCGCGCCGACGTCCCGGTCGATCTTGTCACCGTCACCGAAGAGCTCAACAAGCGGAATCTGCTCGAGGGGATCGGCGGCCCCCCGTATCTGGCCACGCTCACCAGCGTCGTGCCGACCGCCGCCAACGCTGAGCACTACTGCCGCATCGTCAAGCAGAAGGCGATCCTGCGCGAGCTCATCCGGGCCACGACGCATATCGCCAGTGAGTGTTACGAGGGCGCGGGTGAGCCGGATCTCCTGCTCGATCGCGCGGAAGCCCTGATCTTTGACATCGCCTCGAAAAGGCTGAAGCGCGACGCGGTCGCGATGAAGGACATCATCAAGAGCTCGATCGAGATGATCGATAATCTCTACCAGCGCAAGGGGATGATCACCGGCCTGCCGACCGGCTTCATCGAGCTCGACCAGCAGCTCGCGGGGTTGCAGCCCGCCGACTTCATCGTGGTCGCGGGGCGTCCGGCGATGGGGAAGAGCAGCTTTGCCCTGTGCGTGGCGGAAAGCGTCGCGCTGATGCAGAAGATCGGGGTGGCGATCTTCAGTCCCGAGATGTCAAAGGAAAACGTCGTGCAGCGGATGCTCTGCTCGCATGCCCGCATCAACGCCCACAACGTGCGCTCCGGGATGCTCTCGACGAGCGATTGGCCCAACCTCACGAAAGCCGCCGGGAAGCT
>JACPSQ010000008.1 GCA_016193195.1 Candidatus Omnitrophota bacterium | reverse complement strand
TACGAGCGGCGCAACGAGGTCATCGACTACGTCGTCCAGAAGTACGGCAAAACGAACGTCGCGCAGATCATCACCTTCGGCACCATGCAGGCCAAGGCGGTGGTGCGCGATGTCGCGCGGGTCATGAAGATATCCTACGCCGAGGCGGACCGCCTCGCAAAATTGATCCCGAACGAGCTGGACATCACCCTCTCGCGCGCCCTGGCCGAGGTCCCGGAGCTCACCCACCTCTACCGCACAAGCGAGCAGGTCAAGCGGCTCATGGACACGGCCCTGATTCTTGAAGGACTCACGCGCCATGCCTCGACCCACGCCGCCGGCATCACCATTGCCGATAAGCCCCTGACCGAATACGCCCCCCTCTTCAAGAGCAACGACGGGCAGATTACGACCGGCTTCGACATGACCGCCCTCGAGCATATCGGTCTCTTGAAGATCGACATGCTGGGGTTGCGGACGTTGACCGTCATCAACGAGGCGATCAAACTCATCGAGCGGCGGCAGGGGCTCGCCCTCACCATCGACACGCTGCCCCTGGATGACCCCCTGACCTACCAGCTCCTGGCGCGCGCCGACACCATGGGGGTGTTCCAGCTTGAAAGCTCGGGGATGCGGGATCTCTTGAAGAAGATCAAGCCGACCCAGTTCGAGGACATCATCTCCGTGATCGCGCTCTTCCGCCCCGGGCCGATGGGATCGGGGATGCTGGACGATTTCATGAAGCGCAAGCACGGCCAGACCTTGATCCGGTATGAGCACCCGCGCCTCGAGCCGATCCTCAAGTCGACCTACGGTGTGATTGTTTTTCAGGAGCAGGTCATGCGCATCGCCAACGAGCTGGCCGGCTTCTCCCTCGCCCAGGGCGACTTGCTCCGGCGGGCCATGGGGAAGAAGATCGCCGGCGTCATGGAGGCTCAGCGCAAGGCGTTCGTGGACGGCTGCAAGAAGAATGGGGTCGGCGAGCGGACGGCCAGCCGCATCTTCGACCTCATGGAGCACTTCGCGGGTTATGGATTTAACAAGTGTGTTCTCGGCGACACCCGGTTGACCGACGCCGATACCGGGGAACAGGTCACGGTTGAGCAGCTCTTTCACCAGCGTCGGCCGATGAGGCTGTGGTCGGTCGATGAGCACTTGCGGCTGACGCCAAAACCGGTCCTCGATATCGTTTCGAATGGCAGTAAGTCCGTCTTTAGAGTCACAACAGCCCGTGGTCATGCGATTACGGTCACGGACAACCATCCGTTTCTCACGGTGGATGGCTGGAAGGAATTACGGGAGCTGAAGGGAGGAGACTACATCGCCGCCCCCCGCTCATTGGCTTGTCCCAAGGATGGACAAAGGATGGAACGCAGTCAACTGGTGGTGTTGGCTGCGCTCCTCTCAGAAGGCAACACCTGTCACCCAAGCGGCGTCTACGTGTACAACAACGATAAAAGCTACATTGATGACTTTGTGACCCATGCCCGCCAGTTTGAGCTCACCTATCCAACAGTTAGACGACGACACGGGCTCTACGAGGTGTACGCGGGGACCGGCACGGACACGACGTTTGTGAAAGGCCAGCGACCGTGGAACAAGGGCCTCTCCGGTTACCCCCGAAGCGGTTCACACGGGCGATTCGCCACCACGCCACGGTCAGGGGTTCGGCAGTGGATTGAGGGGCTGAAGCTCGCATGGGTGAAGTCGACGGAAAAATTCATCCCTGACCCAGTCTTTCACCTTCCCGATGACCAACTCGCCTTATTCCTCGGCCGTCTCTGGAGCGGTGACGGTCACGTTTGGTCAGACGGCAACCCGGCAGCGCTCTATTATGCGACCTCATCAAAACGGCTGGCCCTGCAGGTGCAACATTTGCTGTTGCGCGTAGGCCTCGTGGGGACCCTCACCGAGAAGCGCTTCCGTTATCGAAACACCGTGCGTATTGGCTACACGGTGTACCTGACGGGAATCCAGCAAGCCGAGCGTTTTATCGCGAGGCTCGGCCCGCATCTCGTTGGGCATCGAAAGGCATTGCGCGCCCTCCACGCGTATTGCCGGTCGGCTGCCCACGATCGGTCCAGTAAGGACGTCATCCCGGCCGGCATCAAGCTTCTCGTCCGCCAGGCCAAGGATCGCGCGGGGCTGACGTGGAAGTCCCTGGAGGCACGTGCTGGCGTGTCGATGAGGGAGCTCTGCGGCGCCGTCAAAGCGTATAAACATGGCTTTCGGCGCTCAACCATCCACAAGCTTGCCGAGTACCTTGAAGCGCCGGAACTGCTTCGATACGCCACAGCAGACATCTATTGGAATCGGATTCAATCCATCGAGCCCTGCGGCATCCAGCCAACCTTTGACTTGGAAATTGAGGGCACCCATAACTTCGTTGCGAATGACCTGATTGTCCACAACTCCCACTCGGCGGCCTACGCCATGATCTCGTATCGCACCGCGTACCTCAAGGCGCACGACCCCGTCGAGTTCATGAGCGCGTTGCTCACCAGCGAAATGGGGAACACCGACAAGCTGGTCGTCTATCTGGACGAGGCCAAGCGGATGGGCCTTGCCATTCTGCCGCCGGACGTGAACGAGAGCGAGGCGTTCTTCACCGTCGTGAATGACAAGACCGTTCGGTGCGGGCTGGGTGTCATCAAGAACGTCGGGCTCTCGGCGATTGCGTCCATCGTGCAGGCGCGTAACGTGCGCGGAAAGTTCCACACCGTCCAGGAGCTCTGCCGCGACATCGATTTACGCCTCGTGAACCGCAAGGTGTGCGAGAGCCTCGTCAAAGCCGGCGCCTGCGATAGCCTGGGGCTCCCGCGGGCCGCGCTGCTGGCCAACCTTGACCAGGCGATGGAAGAGGCCACAAGCCTCCAGAAGGACCGCGTGCGCGGGCAGATGACCTTCTTCGATGCGTTGAGCGCGACACCCGCACACCCGCCTTCAGTCCCCGCCCATCGGCTGCGCGACTGGCCGGAGAGCCAGAAGCTCGCCTTCGAGAAAGCGCTCCTGGGCTTCTACGTCTCGGGGCATCCCCTGGCCCGCTACGAAGCGTCCCTCAAAGCGTTCGCCACGGCTCACTCCCAGCAACTCCTCCAGGCCGAGGAGGGGGTTCTCGTCACGGTCGGCGGAATCCTGACGAAGGTCAAGCACACCACGACGAAAAAAACGAATGAGCAGATGGCGGTCTGTCTCCTCGAGGACCTCCATGGGGATGTGGAGGTGCTGGTCTTCCCCAACAACTTCCCCCAACTGGCCCCCGCCCTGAAACCTAGCGCCGTCGTGTTCGTCGAGGGGCGTGTGGCGATCCGGGATGATCGGCCTCGACTCATCGCTCAGCAGGTCGTCCCGATCGAGCAAGGGACCAGCCAGCTCGCCCGAGCGATGGAGCTCGTCCTGCGCCACGGAGGCGAGAAGGAATTGCTGGAAGAGCTCAAAGGGCTCCTGGGGCGGTTTCCAGGCGAGGTGCCGATCTACCTCAGGGTGGAGATGCCACAGGAGCCAGCGATGCGGCTTAAACTCGCAGAAAATTTCAAGGTGGAGCCACGTCAAGAGCTGCTCGAAGAATTGGGGCGGCTGCTCGGCGAAGAGTCGATCGTCATCAGGCGGCGATCCACGGAGCCGGCGCGCTCCTTCCAGCCGCGCCTCAGGTCCACTTGACAGCCAGGAGAGCCTATGCTAGGCTGACCGCTCCTATGGCGCTGACTAAGAAGGAGTTAGTGATGGCAGTCGCCAGGGAAACCGGGATCACCCAGGTCGATGTGAAACGGGTGGTCCAGCGAACCCTGGAGCGCGTCATCGAGAGCCTCAAAGAAGGCAAGACGATCGAGCTGCGTAACTTCGGCGTCTTCAAAGTGAGACAGCGCGCCCCCCGCCGTGGCCGCAACCCGAAAACCGGCCAGGAAGTTCCAGTCCCCCCGAAGCGGGTCGTCGTCTTCAAGCCTGGTTTGCTGATGCGCCAGGACATTAAATAGCCCCTGACATTAGCCGCCTGCCTCGAGTGAATTGCGGATTGCGGATTCAAAGATCCGGTAATCCGAAATCGACAATTCGAAATCCGCAATGCCACCAGTTGAACGAGTCTGATGCCACTCCAAGCCCTCCGGGGTACGACCGACTTACTGGGCGAAGAGGTCAAGCGATGGTCGGTGGTGGAACACACCGCCCACCGCATCGCCCAGGTGTACGGGTACCAGGAGCTCCGCACCCCCCTCATCGAAGACGCCTCGCTCTTCTTACGCTCGGTGGGGGAGACGACCGACATCATCCAAAAGGAAATGTTCCGGTTCGAGGACCGCGGCGGACACGACATCGCGCTGCGTCCCGAGGGCACCGCGTCGGTGGTGCGGGCCTACCTCGAACACAACCTCCACAAGACCGATGGGTTCGCTAAGCTCTTTTACCTGGGCCCGATGTTTCGCGCTGAGCGGCCTCAGGCCGGGCGGTTCCGACAATTCCACCAGTACGGGGTGGAAGCAATCGGCTCGGAGAGCCCCTGGGTGGATGTCGAGGTCATCACCCTGTGCCTGCATATCCTCCGTGAGTGCGGTCTGACGGGAGCCGTCGTGTGGCTCTCCAGCATGGGCTGCCGGAACGATCAGCAGCGCTCGGCCCAGCTCCTCCGCGAGCGGTTGATGAAGGGCAAGCCAAAGCTGTGCAAGGAATGCCAGGCGCGGTTCGAGAAGAACGTCTTCCGCGTCCTCGACTGCAAGAACCCGACCTGCCATGAGATCGCGTGGCGGTCGAAGGTATCGCCCTTCGTGCTCTGTGAGGCGTGCGCCGCCCACTTCGACGAGGTGCGCCGCGGCCTCCGGGAGGCCAGCGTTTCGTTCGATGACACGAAAATCTTTACCCGCGGCCTCGATTACTACACGCGCACCGTCTTCGAGGTCCGCGCGACGGGCCTCGGCGCGCAGGATGCGGTCGCAGCGGGCGGGCGCTATGACCACCTCGTCGAGGAGCTCGGCGGTCCGTCGATGGGCGCCGTCGGATTCGCCGCCGGCATCGAGCGCGTCTTGATGGCGGTGGACCACGGCAGGGCCGAGGCGGCGCCGATGGCAAATCGGCGACGTGGAGTGTACCTGGCCGTTGCCACCCCCTCGCTGATTGGCGAGGGGTTCCGGTTCGTGCAACAGCTCCGCGAGCACGGGGTGTGCGCCGTGATGGATTACGACGGCAAGAGCCTCAAGTCGCAGCTGCGGGAGGCCGACAAGGCCAACTGTCAGCTCGTCGCCATCCTCGGCGAAGCTGAAGTCAAGCAGCGCGCCATCACGCTGAAGGACCTAGAGCAGGGAAGCCAGGAAACCGTGTCGTTCGACGCCTTCGTCGACGAGGTGAGCCGTGAACTTAAAACCTTATGCCAACGATGACCCCACCACCTGTCTCAGTAACATCGCATACTATCTCTAAGCCAGCCTCCGGCTGGCAGACAGGTGGTGGGGTCCCATCACCCGCCTGTCAAGGCGGCTCGGCAGGAAATTTACAGCGCCGCCTTGATCAACTTCCCGTTCCCCATTCCAGGCGGGTGATGGGATGAAACGCACGCACGGCTGTGGAGAGCTGCGGGAGTCGCATGACGGCCAGAGGGTCACGCTGTGTGGGTGGCTGCATCGGCGGCGCGATCACGGCGGCCTGACCTTCTTTGACCTGCGCGACCGCTCGGGCCTCGCCCAAGTGGTC